>DASQVA010000096.1:0-34135 GCA_035641035.1 Rubrobacter sp.
GGCGGGGCGCTCCCGGTCGAGTCGGGCGTGCTGATAGTGCTCTCGAGGATGCGCAAGATCCTCGACGTGGACATCCCCAACCAGCGCGTCGTCGTCGAGCCCGGCGTCATAAATATCTGGGTCAGCCAGGAGGTCGCCGACGCGGGCTACTACTACGCCCCCGACCCCGCGAGCCAGATCGTCTCCTCCATCGGCGGCAACCTTGCGGAGAACTCGGGCGGCGTCCACTGCCTGAAGTACGGGTTCACCACCAACCACGTGATGGGGGCCGAAATAGTCCTCCCCGACGGCACGATGGTGAACATAGGCGGCGGCAAGGCGGCCGACGCCCCCGGCTACGAACTCTTGGGCGCGTTTGTCGGCTCCGAGGGAACTTTGGGGATAGCGACGAAGATAACCCTGCGCATCGTGCGCAAGCCCGAGGCGGTGAGGACCCTGCTCGCGGCCTTCAAGGACACCGAGGAAGCCGGGGGGGCCGTCTCCGGGATCATCGGGGCCGGGATCGTGCCGGCCGCCATAGAGATGATGGACGCCCTGTGCATCGAGGCGGTCGAGACCGCCGTCCACCCGGGCTTCCCCCAGGCCGGGGCCATCCTGATAGTGGAGCTCGACGGCCCGGCTGCCGAGGTCGAGGACCAGTTCGAGCATACCATCAGGGTGTGCGAGGAAAACGACGCCTCGGAGATACGGATCGCCGAGGACGATGCCGAGCGGGCGCTTTTCTGGAAGGGGCGCAAGGCGTCGTTCGCGGCGATGGGTCGCATCGCCAACGACTACTACGTGCAGGACTCCGTCGTTCCTAGGACCGAGCTCGGGGCGGTTCTCAAGAGGATCTCCGAGCTCGGCGAGGAGTACGGCATGCGCGTGGCCAACGTGTTCCACGCCGGGGACGGCAACCTCCACCCGCTCGTGCTCTACGACAACGATATCGAGGGCGAGGCCGAGAAGGCTGAAGCCCTGGCGGGGGATATCGTCTTTACTTGCCTGGAGCACGGTGGTTCCCTGACCGGCGAGCACGGCATCGGCGAGGACAAGAAAAAGTACATGCCGAAGATGTTCACGACGGAAGACCTAGACACTATGCAGCTCCTGCGGTGCGCCTTCGACCCGCACCAGATCTGCAACCCCGGTAAGGTCTTCCCGACCCCGCGCCTCTGCGGCGAACGCCCCGGTCCTTTCCGCATGCACCCTGTCCAACAGGCCGGCCTGGCGGAGAACTTTTAGTGGCTACTCGCACGAAGAACGTATCCCTGGAAGACCTGCAAAACATAGTAGGTGAGGAGCACGCCCGCGAGGCCACCGCCGAGGACTCCGTCGACGGCGTCGCCCCGACGTTCGTGGTCGAGCCCGGCTCCACAGAAGAGACGAGCGAGCTGATGAAGCTCGCCAGCGCCCAGGATCTCACGGTGGCACCCAGAGGCTGCGGGACCACGATGACTTTGGGCAACCCGCCCAGGGAGCTCGACCTGATCCTGAGCACCACACGGATGAACGGGGTCGTCGAACACGTCCCCGGGGACCAGGTGGTCAGGGTCCAATCCGGGATTCGGATGCGGGACCTGCAGAAGCGGCTCGCCGGGTCTGACCAGATGCTCGGCATGGACCCGCCCGAAGAGGGGGAAGGTGCCACGGTAGGGGGAGTAGTCGCCACGAACTCCTCGGGACCGCGGAGGTACCGCTACGGGACCGTGAGGGATCTCATCATCGGGATCACCGTGGTGCTCGCGGACGGGACGGTGGCCAAGGCGGGCGGCAAGGTCGTCAAGAACGTCGCCGGCTACGACCTGTCCAAGCTGTTCACGGGCTCGCTCGGCACGCTAGGGGTAATCGCGGAGTGCAACTTCCGGCTGCACCCGAGGCCCGAGGCGGCCCGGACGGTGGCCGTCGAGCTCCCCGACACGGCCTCCGCGGGCGGGGCGGCGCAGGCGATACTGCACGCCCAGCTCGTCCCAAGCGCCGTGGAGCTCCACTGGAGCGGCGAGACGCGGTCGCTCACCGTTCTCATCGAGGGGATCCCGTCGGGCGTCGAGGCTCAGGCGGAGACCGCCTCCCACATACTAGGGAGCTTCGGAGAGGTCAGGACGCTCTCGGACGAGGAGGCGGCTTCTCTTACACCGTTGAATCCACCGGGGACCGCAGACGACGAGGTGGCTATAAAGATCTCGGCCCCCCCGGCCGAGCTGACGGGCGTCCTCGACTCGACGCTCGGGGCCTCTTCGCGTCGGAGTGTCACGCCGCGCATCACCGGTCACGCTGGAATCGGCGTTAGCTACGTCGGACTCTCCGGGGGCGACGAAGAGGCGTGGGCGCAGGTCGTCGAAGAGCTGCGTGAGATCTGGTTGAGGCGGGGCGGGAGCGTGGTCGTGCGCGAGGCGCCCCCGGCTTTCAAGGAGAGGGTAGAGGTGTGGGGGCCCGTAGGGAGCCGGCTCGAGCTTACCCGCCGGGTAAAGGAGAAGTTCGATCCCCGGGGGGTTCTCAACCCGGGCAGGTTCGTGGGAGGTATCTAGTGGACAGGAACAACGATTCCCTCGACCCGCGGGAGAGCGGCAACCCGTACGACGCCACAGACGCCACGGAGAGGAGTAGCGACGCCACCCCGACGAACCAGGACTCCGCGGCGCAGAGCATTGGCGCCGGCAGTCCCCAGGACTTGCCTGATGACACCTTCGCCTCGCGCGGTGCGGTAAAGCAGACGGTCGGGATAGGCCGTTCCACGGAGAGCGGCAGTTATATGTTCCCGGCGTTCGACGACCACCACCCGCCCGAGAAGGACCTTATAGACGACTGCGTCCACTGCGGCTTCTGCCTGCCGACCTGCCCGACCTACGTCCTCTTCGGCGAGGAGATGGACTCGCCCAGGGGGCGCATCTACCTTATGAACAAGGGCCTAAACGAGGAGCCGATGAACGACCAGATGGTCCGCCATTGGGACCTTTGCCTCGGGTGCATGGCCTGCGTCACCGCCTGCCCGTCCGGCGTGCAGTACGATAAGCTCATCGAGGCGACGCGGGGACAGGTCGAGCGCCGCTACGAGCGCACGCCCCAGGACAAGGCTTTCAGGGAGATGATCTTCCAGATCTTCCCCTACCCGAACAGGCTGCGCCTAATGGCCGCGCCCCTGAAGCTCTACCAGCGCTTCGGCGTGGGCGAGGCGCTGCACAAGGCCGGGGTGATGAAGCTACTGCCCAAACGCATGCGCGCCATGGAGGCGCTCATGCCCATGCTCACGGAGCAGCAGGAGGTCCCGGAGGTAACCGCGGCCGTCGGAGAGCAGCGGAGGCGGGTGGGGTTCATCAAGGGCTGCGTGCAGCGGGTCTTCTTCTCCGACGTCAACGCCGCCACCGTGCGGGTGCTGGCCGCCGAGGGCTGCGAGGTCGTAGCACCCAAGATCCAGGGCTGCTGCGGGGCGTTGAGCGTGCACGCCGGCAGGGAGGATGAGTTCCAAGGGTTCGCCCGCAAGCTTATAGACGCCTTCGAGGGCCTGGAGCTGGACAACATCATCATCAACGCTGCCGGCTGCGGCTCGACGCTCAAGGAGTACGGTTACCTCTTGCGCGACGATCCCGAGTACGCCGAGCGCGCGAGCGCGTTCGCGGAGAAGGTGCTCGATGTCACCGAGTTTATCCAGGAGCTAGGTCCCGTCGCCGAGAGGCACCCCTTGCCGGTCGCGGCGGCCTACCACGATGCTTGCCACCTCGCCCACGCCCAGGGCGTGCGCAAGCAACCGCGCCAGACGCTCAAGCAGATACCCGGGATGGCCGTCAGGGAGATAAAGGAGGCCGAGATCTGCTGCGGCTCGGCCGGCATCTACAACATGGTCGAGCCCGAGCCCGCCACCGAGCTCGGCGACCGCAAGGCCCGCAACGTCCTGAACACCGGGGCGCGCATGATCGTCACCTCGAACCCCGGCTGCATGCTCCAGATCCAGGCGAGCCTCAAGAGGATGGGGCACTCGATGCCGATGGCCCACCCGATGGAGGTCCTCGACGCCTCCATCCGCGGCGAACCCGTGGAGAGCCTGCTCGACAAATAGCTTGAGAGCCACCCGCTCCCTCCTCGCCGTCCCCGCCAACCGGCGGAGGATGGTCCAGAAGGCCCTCGCCTCGAG
Source organism: Rubrobacter sp. (assembly GCA_035641035.1). Taxonomy (GTDB): domain Bacteria; phylum Actinomycetota; class Rubrobacteria; order Rubrobacterales; family Rubrobacteraceae; genus Rubrobacter_D. Next base: position 4,109 of record DASQVA010000096.1, read on the forward strand.
TGCCGACGGCGTTTTTCTCGACCTCGAAGACGCCGTCGCCCCGGACGACAAGGCGTCGGCCCGCACCGACGTCGTCCGCGCCCTCAAAGACCTCGACTGGCGCGGCCGTCCCAAGCTCTACCGCGCCAACGCCCTCGACACCCCCTACTTCTACCGCGACCTTATCGAGGTGGTCGAAGAAGCCGGCGCATCCCTCGACGCCGTCATGGTCCCGAAGGTGAATAGTCCCGAAGATCTCCACGTCGCCGCTACCCTTCTGACGCAGTTGGAGCTGGCGACCGGCCTCGAACCCGGTAGGATAAAGCTCGAAGCCCAGATAGAGTGCGCCGCGGGCCTTACGAACGTAGACGCCATAGCCCGCGCCACAAACCGGCTCAAAGTCCTCCACTTCGGCCCGGGCGACTTCGCGGCGAGCCTGCGCATGCCGCAGACCAGCATCGGGGTGATGGACGAGTGGGACGAAGCCTACCCGGGCCACCGGTTCCACTACGCTATGCAGCGCATCGTCGTCGCGGCCAGGGCCGCCGGTGTGCGCGCCATGGACGGGCCGGTCGCCGACTACCGCGACGAGGAGGGCCTGCGGGGCAGCTGCCTCGTCGCCCGTTCGCTCGGCTTCGACGGCAAGTGGTCTATCCACCCGGCCCAGATCGGGGTGGTCAACGAGGTCTTTTCGCCCACCGAGACGGAGGTGGAGTGGGCCGAGAAGGTCGTCGCGGCTTACGAAGAGGCGAACGCCGCCGGTTCCGGCTCGGTCAGCGTGCAAGGACAGATGGTAGACGCCGCCTCGATAAGGATGGCCCGGAACACGCTGGATCTCGCCAACGCCCCGGAGATAGATAAGACCTCGTCGTAGCCGGCGCTTCTCGGCTGCCGACGCCTCGATGGCAGAACCGATGTATAGGTGTTACGTCGCCCCCTCGGAGGGCGTGCGTATCGTCGAGGGAGCATCGTGCACCCGTTGTGGTCGTGAGACGTTAGGGGTCAACGGTCGAGTACGGAGTAGGCGACGCTCGTCGCGGTCGCGTACACCAGGTGGTGAAAGGCGTCTATACCAACCTCTTTCGCCCCCCACGTCCAGAACGGCGGGGCGACATTCAGTGCTGGCAGCATGACCTGCTCAGCGCCCCACACGGCCCCGAAGTGCGCCGCGGCGGCGGCCGGACCTTCCAGACCTGCCGTGCCAACGAGGCCTCGGACGGCGCCCCACCCCGTCCCGTAGCCCCAGTGGACCAGGGTCGAGAAGCGGGCCTCGCCCTCCTCGTCTTTTGGCTCAACGCCGAGGACCTTGCCAGCGGCTACGGCCGGGGCGTTGCTGGCCGGGCGGCCCCTGATCTTCATCTCCGCCGTGCTCGATACCGTCATCGCGGCGGTGCCCAAGAGGCCGGCGAAGAGCCCCCTGCCGACATCGGCGGCCACGTCTCCAAGCTTCATCTCGCCCCCTGATCCCGCGTGCGACGCACGCTTCCGTCCGCGCCTCGGTCTACTTGTCCGGCGCCGGATGGCTCGCGCAGCCTTCCGGCCCGACGGTAACTACCCCGGTCGCAACGAGAGCAAACAGCCGTTCCTCTGCGGAGTTTCGAAGCTCCGTCCTTGCTACCGATGGGGCCGAAGCGACGAGTTTTGGGATGGCTTGCGGGTGCGTGGGCTCCGCCGCAGCGCCACCTGGATGGCCGCCCTCAGGACGCCGCTGGGCCACTGGCAAAGGCACAAGATCCATCGTTGTAAGATTAGCCGATGAGCCGCCCCGGACAGCTTCCGCCCGTCGCGCGATCCGTGGGGCCGGCCACCCGGACGGTACGGTGGGTGCGGTTCCTGTTGCTGGTGGCGGCGGCCACGGTGTTCGGACTCCTGTACCTCCTGTCAGAAGGGTTCCGGTCGGAGACCAACCGGGCCTTGGGGATGCTTGGCCGCGGGGACATAGCGGGGATCAAGGTTTACATCCTCTCGTTCGGGGTGTGGGCGCCGGTCGCCTCGTGCTTTTTGATGGTGCTCCAGGCGCTGGTGGCCCCGGTGCCTTCCTTCCTTATCACGTTCGCGAACGGGCTGGCCTTCGGGGTGTTCTGGGGTTGGATGTTGAGCCTCTTCGGGCACGTCCTGGCGGCGGCGGTGTGCTTCGGGATCTCGCGCGCGCTCGGCCGCGGTCCGGTCGAGGTGCTCGTGGGTAACGTGGGGCTCGAGTCGGCCGACCGCTGGTTCGCGCGGTGGGGGGTGTACGCCGTGTTCGCCGGAAGGCTCTTGCCAGGGGTGGCCTTCGACGTTATCTCCTACGCCGCCGGGCTGACCCGGATGGAGTTCCGCCGCTTCATGGTCGCCACGGCCCTAGGTATCTTCCCGCAGACGTTTCTCTACTCCTATCTGGGCCGCCAGGCGCCGCAGTACGTCGGGTTGTTCTTTGGTATCTCGGGGCTGGTGATCTTCGGGGTAGCCGCGGTCGCTGTCATTCGCTACAGGAGGGAACGTGGCAGATCCGGACGCAACCTGCGTTAGCTTCGCTGGACAAGAAGAGGGTCTCGTAGACGGCCGAGCGATAGGTACAATGCAGTGCTATGACCCGGATCTACGATGCACCGGTGGAAGCCTCGATCTTGGGTACGGGATCTTTGACCGTCATCACGGGCTCCATGTTCTCGGGCAAGACGGAGGAGCTTATTCGGCGCGCCAGGCGTGCCCTCTACGCCCACCGCAGCGTGCAGGTCTTCAAGCACGCCCTCGACACCCGCTCGGAGGTCACCGAGATACGGTCTCACAACGGCGTCCCACACGAGGCCATAGCCGTCTCTGCGAGCGAGGAGCTCCTGAGGAAAGTCGAGGCGACGACGTCGGTCGTCGCCGTCGAGGAGGCGCAATTCTTCGACGAGGGGATCGTAGAGGCCTGCCGCAGTCTCGCCGACTCCGGCTACGACGTGATCTCCACGGGTCTCGACATGGACTTCCGCGGCGAACCCTTCGGCCCGATGCCGGCCCTGATGGCCGAGGCGGACGAGGTGGTTAAGCTCAGGGCCATCTGCGCCCGCTGCGGCCGGGACGCCTCACGCTCGCAGCGACTCATAGACGGCAGACCTGCCATCGCCTCCGCCCCTATAATCCTGGTTGGGGCCGAGGAGAGCTACGAGGCCCGCTGCCGCCACTGTCACGAGGTCCCGCAGGGCGTGTTCCAATACGGGCTGCCCGGGGTATAGGCAAGGTGGAGGTTACTATTTTCGAAGGCGAGAGGCGGTAGAGGGTGCCACGCGGCTGGGTCGTCGGGTTGATCGTCTTCTGCATCGCCCTAAATGGGGCGGGCTTTTTGTGGCACCTGTTCGAGCCTATCCCAGGCTACGACGAGATCGCCCACCTCTTAACACCCCTCGTGCTCGTCGCCATCACTGCGGAGATCATCTACCGCAGCGGGGGTGACGACGAGTTCTTCAACACGCCCAGGCACGCAGTTATAACGGGCTCGGTCATCGGACTGGTGGGGGCGACGGCGTGGGAGGGGGTCGAGATCGTGCTGGACATGATGGGCTTCCCCATATCCCGCGCCCTGCCCGACACGTTCTTCGACATCTTTCTCGGCGTCGTCGGCGGCGCCATCGGCGCGTGGGCCGCCGACCGTTTTCTCGACCGGCTCTTCAAGCGCTCCCGCACCAACGCCAACCGCCCCCGGGTCCGCTAGCCAACGAAAGGACCAGAGCCTCGAAGCCCCGGTCTCTCGGGTCGAGCTCCGTTCCCGGTGCCTAGCGCCGCTGCGACTCTTCCCAGTCGTCCCTAACGTTGTCCTTCACGCCGCCGCTGCTGCCGCCGGCCGGCTCCTCTTTCTGCACGGCGTCCTTTGAGGCGTCCTTGGCGGTCTTGCGGTGCTCGGTCGCCTGGTCGAACTCGTCGCCGACGTTATCCTTCAGCTTGCCGGAGCTGCCTTCACGCTCGGTCATGCGTACTCCTTCTGGGTCGTTCCGCATCGTTTATGCTACTTCTGATTTATGCTACCACGCCACCTTATCTAAACATCGGTCCGGGGACGCGTACAACGGCGTTACGCGGGTTACGTTTGGGGGCACATAGCGGGCCAGTTAACCAAGGGGAAGAGCTAACGTGAGCACTACGAGCTTGATCGTGATCATCGCATCGTGGTGACCGTGATCGTGATCCTGCTGCTAGCGCTCTTCTTCGCGTCGCGCCGCAGGCGGTTGCAGGGTAAGGAGGAGCAGCGGGAGCGGACGCGGGAGGAGTTCGGCTCCGAGTACTAGCGCACTGCCGTAGTCGTCGAGCGCTGACGGGCCAGGGGCGCGATCGCCGGCCAGGCCTTCTCGGCTACGCGGCGCGCTACGTCGCCGCGTGGGCTGGTCACGACGGACGGTGGCGGATGGTTAGCGACCCAGTCTACCCCGATAGCGCGAACGGGCTAGCGCGGCGTTAACCGGCTGGGGGATGCCCGGAGGCCAGATCTTCGCGGATCTCTACTCGCGCTGATCGCCGACGGTCGATGGTCGGGATGTACGCTCCGGCCAGAGGACTGAGAGGAGCAAGAGCACGACGCCCACGGTTATGGCGGCGTCGGCGACGTTGAAGATGTACCAGAAGGAGAAGTGGACGTAGTCGGTGACCTCCCCGGTGCTCAGGCGGTCTAGGAGGTTGCCGGCGGCCCCGCCCAGGATCAGACCGCACCCCAGCCTCGAAGGCGCAGATGGCTCTCCCGCGAGCAGCATCCACAGCACGACCCCGACGGCGACCGCGCTCCCGGCGAGCAGCACCACCTGGCTCCCGCCGAGGATGCCGAAGGCGCCGCCGTCGTTCTTTATGTGGGTGAGGCTGAGGAAGCCCGGGACCAGCTTCACGCTCTCCCCGACCCGTATCCAGCCCTCGACGACGGCCTTTATTCCCTGATCCACGACAAAGACTGCGAACGCGAGCCCGAGGGCCAAGACTATACCCTCCCGGCGGCTCATCGACAAAAGTAAGGGCACGTTTCGCAGGGACCGGCCATCAGAATATGTATACCTTATTCTCACGCCTCTGTACGCCCGAGGCGACCACTCCCGGTTTTCAGGAACTGCTTGGGTGCAGGATGTACGGAGCATAAATTACGCAGTGGGCAACCATCGAGGTGGGCTTGGAGGTCGATCTCCCGCTCACGCGGGGGATACACCACGTCGTAGGTGTCTTCGCGAACGAGCGCGGAGAGGTGGCGGAGCTGACCGACGTGCCCACGCGGATGTCCGAGTGGGAGGACTTCGGGGGGCGCCGCGGGTGGAGCGTCATCGGGTTGGTCCTGATCTGCCCTACCATCGTAGGCTCGTCGCCTACTGCGCTGCCTGGACGACCGCCAAGCCAGGTTCGGTCAGCCCGCCGAGGGTGGCGCCTCGCCAATCATGGAGCTCGTGATCGGCTGGTCCTTGCGGGCACCCTCCGGACCGCGCCCCGTCTTTTGTCCTCACCGCCGGGGAGGAGGTCGGCTGGTGCGAGTACATGCTTACGCGCCTCGTCGACGCAGGGGTCCCCCGCCCGATCCTGGCGGGCGGAGTGATCCGGGGCCTGTGGCACGTGCCCGTGGTCCTAGCGGACGGGTACGCGGCGAGTCCTTCGGTGGTGTTTTCGGCCGTGTCCACCATGGTTTCGATCAATTCCTTTGGCTACGTGATCGCGTACGGCTGGAGACGAACAGCGCCTGGCCAGTGACCGTGCTGCACGCGTCCTGGAACAGCGTTTGGAATAGCGTTATTCAGAGTTCCTTCAACGAGGCCACGACGGGTACCGCAGGGCCGGTGTGGGTGGGAGAGTTCGGTATCCTCACCGCGCTAGCCCTGCTAACCTGCCACCTTCGACTTCTCGCGCGGGCGTTGGACGGTCCTCCACAGACCCGCTCCTGTTAGCCCTACCGCTTAGAAGCGGTGTCCCCAGAGCCCACGCAGAATCTCGAAAGGCGGCAGTGCGTATCGCCGGAGTCCCGACGACCGTGCAAGCTCCGCATTCGCCCCGCGTTCGAGACCAGCGCGTTGCACGTAGTGGCGTCGCATGAGCCCGCGGGCGCCCGTACCATCCAAAAAACTGGGTCTGCGGACCTACACGTATTCGGTCCACGGGCCGATGACCGCGACGTGGTCCGGGCGTAACTTTAGGCGTAGGTTGTAGAGCGACAGAGAGGAGCATCAATGGAGGCGAAGGAGCAGAAGTACGGGGTCATCGGTGAGTCGGAGACGTCGGCGATGAGCGCGCAGGATGAGAGGACGTGGTCGGCGCTGGCACACCTAAGCATCTTCCTGAACCTGGTCACCGGCTTCCTGGGACCGGTGGCGGCCCTGGTTGTGTGGCTAGTCTATAAGGACCGATCGAGCAAGGTGGCGTTTCAGGCGCTGCAGTCGATGTGGTACCAGGTGGCGTGGCTGGTAGTACTGGTCGCCGGGTGGACCGTAACGGGCATCCTGACCATCGTCTTGATCGGCTTCCTTCTGATGCCCGCGATGGCACTGATCTCGGTGGTGCCCTTCGTGCACGGCGCCTACGCAGCCTACCGGGTGAAAAGGGACGGCGAGTACCGCTATCCTTTCATCGCCGACATGATCGAGCGCCGCTAGACGGCCAAAAAACCTGCCACCCCGTCCTAAGTGGGACGGGGTGGCAGGTTTGGGTGGATGACACGATCGGTCCTGACACCCTTTGTCTGGCTCGTGCGTACATAAGTACATAAATGAAACGTCAGCGCGTTAGGAGGATACCGATGCTCGGAATCAGGGAGAGCGCTCCGCCGCCGGGAGGCCCCAATCCCGGCGTGACTACCAGAGGTCGCGACGCGACCGAGTTACTGCTGAACGTACTAGGGAGTATCAAGCCCTATGAGGCGTGTATCCTGGAGGCTGAGGGGGACGGGGACCTCGAGGTCGCAGATTTCTTGCGCGAGCTACGGCGCCAGGACCTGGTGCGGGCTAGAGAGGCAACCCGGCTGCTACGAAGGGAACTCGAAGCCGCGTGCGGAGATGTCGGGGAGGAGAAGGCCGCATGTTGAGCTATCCGTTGGATCTGGGCTTCAAGATCGTGACCATCGGGACGCGCATTAGGGTGACGGACGCCACGGGGCGCCTGGTCGCCTACGCCCGCAAAAAGAAGTTCAAGCTCAAGGAAGACGTGGGGGTCTACCAAGACGAGGATCAGAGCCGCCTGCTCTTCCGCATGAAGGCCGACCGGATGTGGGACTTCAGCGCCCGCTACGCTATCAGCGGCCCCGACGGTCACCCCATCGGGGCGGTCGGGCGGCGGGGGGTGCGATCCATGTGGAGCAGCTCCTACGTGCTCGCGGACGCGAGCGGCAGGGAGGCGGGTGTGATCCGTGAGGAGAACCCCTGGGTCAAGGTCCTCGACGGCCTGATGGAGTCCGTCCCCTTCGGCGACGCACTGGGCGGCCTCTTCTTCAACCCGGCCTATCTGGCGGACCTCCACGGCCGCGACGTGCTGCGCGTGCGCAAGCAACGCTCCATCCTGGAGAGCAGCTTCCGCATCGAGAAGCTCGCGGACATCTCCGAGGACGAGGAGGAGCTGCTGCTCGCCGGCGTTATTATGATGGTGCTGCTGGAGAGGGACCGCGGTTAGCCAGAGGGAGGACGCGACGTGCCCCGGCTCGAACCCGAGCGACACACCCTGTTCGACGGAACGCCATTGACCATCCGGCCTGCCGACACCGGCGACGCCGCCGTCGTAACGCTCGGCCTGTTCCGCTCTGTACTGGAGGAGGGGTGCTACGCGGTCCAGACGCCATTCGAGGTGACGGTCACGGGGGAGAGGAGCAGGGTTTTATCGAGTCGACCCAGGATAACCCGGACCGACGACTTTGTCTGCTCGCGGAAGGGGCGAAGCGGTGGTCGGCACGGTCCAGGCCGAGGAGGAACCGTACCGCCGCACCCGTCATTCTGTGGGCGTTGAAGCCCTGTGGGTTCACGGCTCCTGGCGACGCCGCGGTGTGACGGGGCGCCTGCTCGCGACGCTGATCGCCTGGGCACAGGCTCACCTCGAGGTCGAGAAGCTTGGCCTCTATGTCTTCTCCACGAACGAGGCCGCGGTCCGCCTGTACCAGAAGCCTGGGTTCTTGATAGAGGCAGAAACCCAAGAACCATGCAGTTCGAGGACGACAGCTACGCGGACACGGTGGCCATGGGGCTGCTGCTGGTCACGCCCCGTCCCGCGCAGGCGCCAGCCTGATCCCGAGCGGTTCCGGTCGTCCCTGCGGGGGGCGATGGTGCCGGCGGGCGCTACGTTCGCCTCGCCACCCCTCCGCTCCGACGGGGACTGAGCCCGTCACGAAGTAGAGGCCGGACTCAACATACCCGATCCTACTCCGGCGGGCAGACCATGACCCGCAGGAGGCGGTCCAGGGCTTCCCGTGGATCTTCGGCGAAGCCGGTGTGCACCGGGGAGGGCTGCACCACGGTGCTGCGGGGCGCCACGAGCCAGCCGAAACGCTGAGCCGGGAGCATCAACCCCACGACGCCGGCCTCTGGACCGCCCGCGCACACCCGGCGCACGACCTCGAGGTGCGCCAGCACTGTCTCCGGGTCGAGGCGCGGGTCGAGCGCCCGCAACCGGTCCGAATCGAGGTGGACGCGGGCGTCGAGAAACCTCGCCTCCTGGCAGTAGAGCACCACCCCAGCGTTGATGAACTCCCCGCGCTCCACACGCGGCACCACGCGCAAGAGGGCGTACTCAAACAGGCTCACCACGAGCCTCCTCCAGTAGTGCCCGCACCCACGTCCTCGGCTCCCGCAGGCGGCCCGAGAGGTAGGCTACGTATGCGGAACGCACCTCCTCGGCGCTCCCGAATCCGGGTTCGTCGGCCAGCCACTCGTCGGGAACGAGGTCCACGACGGTGCGCAGTGCCTCCGGCGTGAGGTGCGGGACGAGGGCTGCGTCGGCCTCCGAGATGGCCCCGGCGAAGGGTAGCAGGACGTGATCCCTGGCCGCCACGAACGGACGTCTGCTCGTGGCTTCGAGGGAGGTCCCGTCCTCGGCGGGCTCTCTGGGGGGCCAGTTGTGGTGGAAGTACAGCGACGCGCCGTGATCTATGAGCCAGAGACGACCATGCCAGACCAATAGATTCGTGTTGCGCGGGGTGCGGTCCACGTTCGTAACCAGGGCGTCGAACCAGACGATGCGCGAGGCGAGCTCTTGGCTAGGCGGCTCGACGAGCGGATCGAAACCTAACGAGCTAGGCAGGTAATCGAGGGCGAGGTTCAGGCCCGCGCTGGACTTGAGGAGGTCCTGTATCTCGGGGTCGGGCTCGGAGCGGCCGAGGTCGGAGTCAAGGCGTACGAGCACTATCTCGGGGACCAGCAGGCCGAGGTGGCGTGCGATCTCCCCCGCCACCAGCTCCGCGATGAGCGCCTTGCGGCCCTGCCCCGCGCCGCTGAACTTGAGCACGTAGGTCCCAAGATCGTCTGCCTCGACGATGGCGGGCAGCGAGCCGCCCTCGCGCAGGGGCGTTACGTAGCGGGTGGCGGTCACGGTACGGAGCAAATCACGGTCCAGAGGTCGAGTACCGGGTCATTGTCGCACCCGTCTATTGCTTCCACAACGGGCCAAAAGCTTCCGCCCCCGGGGACCTAGACAACTTCATCCCCGGGCCGGATGTACTCGTCTGAATAGCCTCTTAGAGTAGCCACCTAGTTTGTAAACGCAGAGGAGGATGTTGTGCTCAAGAGTAGCCCCGATTCGAGGGAGCGACGAGGAGATATGGTGACAGATACTGCGACTGGGTTGCTGGGTTGCTGATCGAGGCCACCGGCATGCAGAAGGTGTACGCCTCTGGCAGTCTGCGCTTCACGCGTTCAAAAGTGTAGACCTGGGCATCCGCCGCGGGGAATGGTCGCCATCATGAGACCCTTCGGATGCGGCAAGACGACGTTCCTGAACTGCATGTCCGGCCTGGACGACATGGACGGGGGAGAGGTCCTCGTCGCGGGTGGCCTGATAGGCGAGATGTCCGACAGAAGTGGACCAGCTTCAGGACGCACAAAATGCGCTCTACTTTCAAATCCTACAATCTGATCCCGATCCTCTCCGCCGTCGAGAACGTGGAGTTGCCGCTACTGGTCACTGGCTCTAAGCCGAAGAAGGCCCGCAGACTCACCTTGCTCGACCTTGAGCTGGTCGGTCTCTCCTACCAGGCGGGCAAGCGCCCGGCCGAGATCAGCGGCGGGTAGCAGCAGCGGGTCTACCGGGCTCTTCGGCATAGGTCTCGGCTTGGCTCTCGGTGCGGACCCACTCAGGGACTATGCGGGGCCACGGCCATTCTGAGGATTCGCCGGGTGGTGGACCCTCCTTCCGTTCTCGGGACCTACGCCCATTGCGCCCGCCGGCGGATGCGGTTTGTCTAACGCGGGACTAAACTGGAGGTAGCGATGAAGCACGAGAGGCCCCTATGAAGGACAGCATCTTCTCGCTGCGCCGGCTGCGCTGGAAGCTGACGCTCAGTTACACGCTGGTTGCTGTGGTGACGTTGCTCGCGGTGGAGTTGATCGCGGTGAGCGCGCTGGTCATCTTCCTGAGCTCGGCCCTGTTGCCGACCCTGATCACGCAACAGGTAAGGGACGAGTTCGTCCCGAATCTGGAGAAACCGCTGAACCAGGAGCCCCCGGACGTCGAGAGGTTGCGTGAGGAGTTGACGCTGTTCGCCACCGGCTCTAACGTTCGGGGCGCCGACGTTCCTTCCCCCGACGAACCAGGTCTTAACCTCAACATGACACCCGACGAGGGGGCTCTGTTCGTGGTCGATGAGAAGGGCAGCTTGTTGGTCTCCGTTCCCGAGTTGCGGGGCTTCACGGAGGGCGAGCGGTTCGAGGCCGACCGCGTTCCGAGGCTGGATCCGCTCGTCGACGCGGCGCTGAACGGCGAGGAGAAGGCGAGGAACCTCTCGGCGAACACCCCGCAGGGTCGCATCCTGACCGCCATACCGATAGAGGGCGAGAACGGGCGCGTATCCGGGGCGCTCGTCGGGACCTTCAGGATGCCCGACCTCACCGGTCCGCTCCTGATCGCAGTGGGCGTGAGCGCGGTGCTGTTGATGATCCCAGCCGCTTTCCTCGGTACGATCTTCGGCTTCTTTACCGCCTGGGGCCTGACCCGACGCCTGCGCAGGCTCGCTCTGGCTGCTCAGTCCTGGAGCCAGGGCGATTTCTCCGTGGTCACCAGGGACCGCTCCAAAGACGAGCTCGGCCAGCTCTCGCGCGAGCTCAACGACATGGCCGCGCAGCTGGAGAGCCTGATCCAGGCCAAGGGAGAGCTCGCCACCCTCGAAGCCCGCAACCGTTTCGCCCGCGACCTGCACGACTCCGTCAAACAGCAGGTCTTCGCCACCTCGCTTCAGATAGCCGCCGCCCGCGCCCTCATCGAGCGCGACACGCAATCTGCGGAGCATCATCTCTCCCAGGCCGACGAGCTGGTGCGCCAGGCCCAGAAGGAGCTGAACGTCCTCATAGCCGAGATGCGCCCCGCCGCGCTGGAGGGCAAGGGCCTCGCGAGTGCCCTGCGGGAGTACGTCGGCCGCTGGTCGCAAGGAGCCGAGATCCCGGCCGACCTCCGCGTTCAGGGGGAGCGCGAGACGCCCTTAGAGGTCGAGCAGACGCTCTTCCGGGTCGCCCAGGAGGCGCTGGCCAACGTCGCCCGCCACAGTGGCGCGGAGCACGCCGAGGTAGATCTGATCTACACCGCCTCCACCGTGACGCTGCGCGTCGCCGACGACGGTCGGGGCTTCGACCCGGCCCCGGGCCCCGGCGGGGGATTCGGCCTCCAGAGCATGCGCGAACGGCTGGTGAGGCTCGGCGGGCACGTCGACGTCGAGAGCGCGCCGGGCAAGGGGACGCACGTCGCCTGCGTCTGCCCACTGGACGAAGAGAGGGGCAAAGACCTGTGAGCGAACAGATAACCGTCATGCTCGTAGACGACCACGCGCTGGTGCGGCAGGGGGTGCGGGCCTTTCTAGACACGCAGGGCGACATCGCCGTCGTCGCCGAGGCGAAGAGCGGGGAGGAGGCCGTGAAACTCGCCGCCGAGCACGCCCCCGACGTGGCGTTGATGGACCTGATCATGCCGGGCATGGACGGCGTGGAGACCACCCGGCGTCTCGTCGCCCAATCGCCGCGCACGAACGTCGTCATGCTCACCTCCTACCACGACGACGAGCACGTTTTCCCCGCCATCCGCGCTGGCGCGCTCTCCTACGTCCTCAAAGAGATCGGACCGGACGAGCTGGCCGACGCCGTTCGCAAGGCCGCCGTCGGAGACGCGACGCTGCATCCCCGCGTGGCGGCGCGGGTCGTGCGCGAGCTGCACGGGGCGCGCCGCGCCGAGCCCAATGTCTTCCACGAGCTCTCAGACCGGGAGCTCGAGGTGCTGAAGCTGATCGCCGAGGGTATCAGCAACGCGGAGATCGCCTCCCGCCTCTACGTGAGCGAGAAGACGGTCAAGAGCCACGTCTCGAACATCCTCTCCAAGCTCCACCTCGCCGACCGCACCCAGGCCGCCGTCTACGCCTGGCGCCAGGGCGTCGTCCGCCGCGACTAGCCCGGGTTAGTGGTGGTGCCCGTCGTGGGGTTGTGAGTCCCCTTCTTTCATTTTCCGCTCCTCAAGCAGATCCCGCATGACCTCGATCTCGGCCTTCTGTGAGGCGACGATGGCCCCGGCGAGCTGGCGCACCTCGGGCCGGTCGGTCTCGTTGAGGACGGCCTCGGCCATCGGCACGGCGGCCTGATGGTGCGGGATCATGAGTCGCAGGAAGCGTCCTTCGGCCACTTCGGGGGAGGCTTTGCGAAAAGCCTCTATCTCTTTGGGGGTCGCCATGCCCGGCATGCGGTCGTTCGTCGGGTGGCCCATCCAGGCCATTGCGGGCTCTGTGCCGGTCATCGGCAGTCCCCACACGGCGAGCCAGCCCTGCATCTGGCCGATCTGGGCCTGCTGCGTGAGGGCGATGTCCGCGGCGAGCGTCTCTATCTCCGGGCTCACGCTCTTATCGCGCAGGAGCTCGGCCATCTCGACGGCCTGGGCGTGGTGGACCATCATGTCTCGCGCAAACCCGGCCTCCGCCGAACCGTCTCCGGGCGGCCTGCTCGTCAGGAAGAGCGTGAATGCGGTGACGGCCACGAAACCGAAGACGACAGCGAGCAGCCAGGGTGCCGCCGCAGACGGGGGAGCAGACGCACCTCTCTTCACGATCTTCACCTCACTTACGCATGATCCGGGCAGGCTTTGGCCGGGCGCCCGCTCTAACTACTCGGTCGCGCTCGTGCCGTTGGTGCAAGTGGCACCGGGCTCGGGGGTCTGCGGACCCTGACGGTAGGCCCGGATGAAGCGCTCCAGGTCGGGGCTGTCGGCGTTCTCAAGCGCCAACTGTTTGCCCCAGGCGGAGGCCACGATGGGGGAGCCCAGGTCGGGATAGGGGCTCGCCAGCATGCACGTCTGCCCTTCGACAAGCTCGCGCACGTAGTCTTGCTGGTCGGCCGGCAGGTCCGGGCTGTAGGCGATCCAGACCGCCCCGTGCTCCAAGGTGTGGACGGCGTTCTCGTCGCGTATAGGCTGATCGTAGAATCCGCTGTTCTGCCAGACGGGGTTGTGCACGCCTCCTACGGGCGGGCTCTGCTCGTAGTCCACGTCCTCTTCGGAGTGCTCGCCGCCAGGGCCCACGTCGTAGGTCTGGACCTCGCCGGGGGGGCTGCTGGCCGCCTGCTGGCGGACGTCTATCACGACGAGCGCGATAAAGCCCGCGAGGAACAGGGCGGCTATCGCCCCGACGATTATGTACGTCCTTCTGGCGCTCCCGGTCCCGTTGGACCGGCCGCGCCCGCCGCTCTTGGTCGTCAAGATCTTCCTTCTTGTAGCCTCCGACGAGATCCTAGCATACCGAGCCAAAGTCTCCGAGGAGCGTTCGGCCGGGCAATCCCTCGGTTATAGTACCTGCCCTCAAGACGTCTATGCACGAAGGATCTCGACGGTCGCCCGTAATCTCCTCGGATGCGTGGCGGTACTTTGCCCGGGGCGGTGGTCGGTCAGTCGTCGCGGGAGGGGAAGTGGAGGGTCTGGAGGGAGGCGTGGTGGTCGTCGGCGTGATCTACCTGGAGGGTGGTGTGGGAGATCCCGAACTCGTGAGCGAGGAGCTCTTCGAGGTCGCGGCGGCGGGCGTGGCAGTTCTCTTGGTGGCCGACGAGGACGTGGGCGGAGAGGGCGGGGAAGCCAGAGGTGATGGTCCAGATGTGAAGGTCGTGGACCTCGGTTACCCCGTCTGCGGCGACCATCTTGCGACCCACCTCCTCGGCGTTCAGGCCGCGGGGGGCCGCTTCGAGCAGGACGTTGGTCGAGTCGCGCAGGAGCGTCCAGGAGCTCGCCAGGATCAGGATTGCTATGGCGATGCTGATCAGGGGATCCGCGTAGCGCCAGCCGGTGAGGATGATAACGCCTGCTGCGGCCATCGCGCCGACCGAGCCTAGGGCATCAGCGATCACGTGCCTCAGGGCGCCCTCGACGTTGAGGTTCTCCCGGCCCGATCTGGAGAGGACGAGGACGCCCGCCGCGTTGACGGCGAGACCTAGCGTGGCGACCGCCAGCATGGGGACGCCCAAAACCTCCGTCGGTTCTTGCAGTCGCGAGAGGGCCTCAACGAAGATCCAGATCGAGATCGCGACAAGCGCCACCCCGTTGGCCAGGGCCGCCAAGATCTCGGCCCGCCGGTAGCCGAAGCTCCTCTCCGGTGTCGCCGGTCTCCCGGCCAGCCAGGCGGCGAAGAGGGCGAGCCCGAGGGAGAGGTTGTCCGAGAGCATGTGACCCGCGTCTGCGAGTAGCGCGAGGCTCCCGGTGAGGAGGCCGCCGGCGACCTCGACCACGGTAAAGGTCGCGGTGAGGGCGAGGACGATCGCCAGCGCGCGGCGGTTACCCTCGCGCTCGCGCGTCCCGTTACTATGTTCGTGTGGGTGGGCCACGGCACTATTCTATCGCCGCGGGGCCGCTCTGCCGGGTCCGGCTATCGCCCGAGAGAGGCTTCGACTATTGCTTGCGGTATTGGCGCCGTGCGAGCCAGAGGCCGAAGGCTACCTGGGAGGCGCCGAGTAGGCGCATGAGGTTCGGGTTCTCAACGAAAAAGCGGGCGGTCTTGCGGGCGCCCTCGGGGCCAACTTCCCAGAGAAGCGAGTGCTCCCGTGGGGAGACAAGCTCGATCACACCGTCTCCGATGGCGACGACGGCCAAGGTCTCCAGTAGCCTCCCTGTCCAGGTGCCCTGCATGCCGCTCTCCTTACTTCGGGCGCTCGCTGAGCGTCACGTCTAGCGTCCTCTCGTCGCCGTTCCGGAAGACGGTCAGCCTGGCGGTGTCGCCGGGTTGGTAGTCGCGCAACGCGCCGAGTAGATCCCCATAGCCTTCTACATCGGAACCACCCAAAACGGTGATCACGTCGCCCCGGCGCACACCGGCTGCGGCGGCGCCGCTGCCCGGCTCTACCGTCGTCACTAGCGCTCCAGAGTCCATCGGGAGGCCGAATCGTTCTGCGTCCTCTGGGCTCAGATCGGTTGTGACGACGCCGAGGTAAGGGGTCGAGACCTCGCCGGTCTCGATGAGCTGGTCGGCGATGGAGGTCGCGGTGTCAGAGGGTATAGCGAACCCAAGGTTCACGGCCCCTGTCTCTGAGGGCGGGAGGTAGGCGACGTTGATGCCGATGATCTCTCCATCGCGATTCGCAAGGGCGCCGCCGGAGTTGCCTGGGGAGATCGCCGCGTCGGTCTGGACCAGGTCCACGAGCGCCCGGGCCGCCTCCTCGTTGCCGCCAACAAGAAGCTCCGGGGGGAACTCGCGGCCGACGGCGCTGACGACACCCGAGGTAACGGTAGACTCGAAGCCAGAGGGGCTGCCGATGGCGACCGTGAGCTGTCCCACGAGGAGACCTTCCTCGTCAAAGCTTGCCGCGGGCAGACCGTCGCGGTCGACGCGCAGCACCGCTATCTCCGTGTTCGGGTCGGCACCGACGACCTCCGCGGCCTCCGTCGTCCCATCGGCGAAGGCCACGGTGACCTCGTCGGCGCCCTCGACCACGTGGCTGTTCGTGATGACGTATCCGTCCTCGCGGTAGATGACGCCGCTCCCGAGTCCCTCGCCCCTCTGCCTGCCGAGCGGCGTCTGCTGCACGGCCTCGACGTTTACCTGCACCACGCTGGGGCTCACCTGCGCCGCTACCCGCGCCACCGGCTCGTCCTCGGGTATCCGCGAAGGGGCTGGCGTCTCGGGGGATCTCTGGGCTGCGGCGACAGTGCCCCTTTCCGACCCGGATCTTTTCTCTGAGCACGCCGCTAGCAGGGTCACCGCGAGGATGGCGGCGAAGAGGAGAAGGGAGCGGGCTATGATCTTTGCGTCCAACGTCTTGCACACCTCCAGTAGGCGCCAGGGCACCCAATTCGTCACGGGGTCTTTACGAAGGAAAGTCGTGACGACCACGTTGTACCCTCTGAGGGCGGGCGCCGCAACCGGCGGGGGAGCTGCCGGCGAATTCCGCCGTCGTCTCGAACGTCCCGCTCTTGTTGTGAAGGCGACTTCGTAGGCGAGCCGGACAGCCCACCCGACGGCCGGTCACCGCTAAGGGTCGGCCGCGTCGTGAGAGTCCGACTCTCGGAGCCACCTCTTGACCTTCTCCTCCTCTTCGCGCAGGTAGAGGAAGACGTCCTGGGCGAAGCGGACGGCGTGCTCTTCTGGGAGGTTCACCCGCCGGTTACCGATAACCGACTCGAGCTCCGTGATCGCCGCGTCGGCCATCCCGACCATGGTCTCGGCCTCCCGAAGGGTCTCCTCGCGCTCGGCTTCGGATAGCCCCGGCCCCTTCTTCAGCCTCTCCTGGTGCTCCTTGAGGTGCCTTATAAAATCCCTGATGCCCACGGGCGGGATTATATCGGCTCAGGGGCGGGACTCCAGAAAGACCTTGCGCGTCACCTCTGCCGAGCCGTCTTCGCGGGCGCGTTCCTCGGCGAGCCTGCGGGCCCGGCCCCGCAAAAATGACGGCACCTCCGCGAGCTCCTGCAGCGCCCCGTCGGTCCACGGCAGACTGGCGGCCGTCGCTACGGTCTCCTGACGCGTGTTCGTCTGGTTCAGCACGCCGTCAAGCGCGTCTGCCAGGACGCTCGACCCCGCGTAGCCCATGAGGGGCCTGCCCACGAAGGGTTGGTAGTCTAAGGGGGGACAGAGGGCGAGGAAGGGCACCCCCAAAGAGTCGGCCACCTCTTCCTCCAGGTGGGTGCCTACGACGAGGTCGGGGCGAGTGGCCTCGATGTGGGCGGCGACCTCCTCGGGGTCGTCCTCGACGAAGGCGTCTTCGGTGAAGGTGTGGGCGTGGAAGAGAAAGTCCCGCTCCAGGTGGGTAAGGTAGGTGCCGCAGGCGGCTACCTTCAGGCCGACCTCGCGGGCGAGGGCGTAGCCGAGGCCCAAAGGGTAGGTGAAGTCCCCGAAGACGGCGACCCGGTGGTCCTTTAAGACCTCGGGCCGTTCCAGCCGCGCGTACCATGGGAGCTTTGCCGTGCGGGCGAGCTCGGTCCAGATCGTCCGCTGCACAAACCTCGGGTCCAGGTCGCACAGCTCACCTACTGCCCGCAGCGCGGCTCCCGTCCCGGCGGCGCCTATCATGGGGGCGGTTACGCGCCCGGTCCCGAACTCGTCTTGCAGGTAGAGCGTCGCCGACTCGCCGACCTCCCTGTAGAGGAGCACGTTCGCCCACGCACGCGGCAGGCGGCCCAGGTCTCTGACGCTCGCTCCCAGCGGCACCCTAGCGTTGACCTCCACCCCGATCAGGTTCATAAGCCGCTCGGCCTCGGCGTACTCGGCGGCCGCGCTCGGGCCGAAGACCGGGGGCCCGAAGAGGTTGACCGTGGGATACGGGCTCCTCTGCGGTCTCTCCCACACGTGGGCCCGGATCAGGTCTTCGAGAGCGAGTTCCGCGGCCTCCGTCTCCCTGATGCCGACGGCCTCCCACGAGCACGTCACCAGCTCCGGGACCCTTCCGGTACCGTCGGCCTCGGGGAGGGTCCCCGCCGGGACGGTCTCTCCGGAAAGGAGCGCCGCCTCCGAGCGGGCCAGCACGACGGCCTCAGTCCTGGGGAGGCGCCGGACGACGCTGGAGAGGTCGCGCGCGAGGTTCCCCGGCGCCAGCGACTCCTTCGCCTTGTCGTCCAGATGGCTCAGGGTGACCGGCGCCGGCTCCCCGGATCGCTCCCGGCTCGCGTAGAGCGCGGGGAAGTAACCTTCGCTCGGCAGCGCGCGCAACACGGCGTGCACGCCCCGCACGCTCGCGGCCACGCGCAGGATTCCGTGGCTTCCCGGCCCCTCGTAGACGCCGCGCAGGAGCCTCACGAGAACCTCACAGGGAGGCTCACAGGTTCAGGGCGTCGAGGGTCTCCGCCCGCTCAAAGGTGTGCGTAAAGAGTTCCAGGATGCGCCGCGCGCCTCCGTAGCCGTAGAGGCCGGCTTCGAGAAAGTCGCGCGGGGAGCGGCACAAGTGTCCCATGGCGACGAGTGGCACGTGTAGTCCGGGGCTCGCGACCACCACGTCCGGCCTGGTCTCCTCGATGCGCTGCATCTGCCCCCGCCAGTCTGGGGAGACGACCACGTCCACGTCGGGGCCGAGCGCCTGCAGCTCGGACGCGAGGAACCTCCTGTCCAGCCGCGGTGCGCCGACCTCGAGCACGACCGCCCCGGCGTCCGCGAGAAAGCGGGCGAGCGGGATCTCGACCCCGGTATCCCCGGCGAAGAAGACCCTCTTGCCCCGGATGCGGTTCCTGAGAAACCCGAGTTCCTCCCACGTCGAGCGTGCCCGGACTACCTCGTTCGCGCGCACCCCGGCCTCCTCGGCCACGTCCTGAACGAAGCGCGCCGTGCCGTCCACGCCTACGGGCATGAGGGTCCTGACTACCCTGGCCCCCCGCTCCTCGGCTACCCGGGCCGCCGCCGTCAGGTTCGGGTCTAGGACAGCGACCACCGTGCCCTCGCCCAGGGCGGGAAGCTCCCCGGCTCCTGGCACGGCGCCGACCGCCTCCACCCCGACCCTGAGGAGTTCCACGGCGATCTCGTCCGTGCCCCCAGGCCAGGAGGCGCCACCCAATAGCACAACGGGGCGGCCTTGCGTCCCGCCGGCCTCTTCCCGGCCCCGGCCGAGGAGGCCCCCGAAGAGTCCGCTGCGCTTCGCTAGAGGGCCGGTTTGCAGGAGGTCGGAGGTTCTCCTCTTTGGGCAGAGGTTCATGAGGGCGGCGATGGTTCGGGCCTCGAGGTCGGTGGAGAGGGTACCGGGGGCCTCGTGGGGCGCGTTCGGGTCCACCACCTGCGCCGGTAGCCCGAGCTTGCGGGCGACGAGTCGGGCCTCGAACGCGCCGTCCACACCGAGGAGTTTCGCCGAACGGCCGGCGACGAGCAGCACGAGCTCCGTGCCGCGCAGGCCGGCCGCGGCCTCCACGACGCGGGAGGCTAAGAGCCCCTGCTGCGGTGGGTCCTCCGGGTCGAGGACGGCGAAGATCACGCGTGGATTGCGCGGGGAGGCGGGGAGGTTCGGGGAGGGTGCGACGGGCAAGGACTGGACGAGGTGGGCCTCCGCGAGCGTGCCGACGACGACCACGAGCGCGCCGGGAAGCCTCTCCGCCAGGCCGCTTACGGCGTGCAGGGGGGGGAGAACGTCCGGTATCCCCGACTCGTTGAGGATCGTCAAAGTTCCTCCTGAAGCTCCTTCTCCGGCAGGGCGGCGGTCCCCGCTCCGTCGTTTTGAAAGGGGCCCTAGTTTAAGGCGTTCAGGGTGCCCAGCGCCAGAGTCATCATGTTGTCTACGGCGCTCCGCAGCTCGTCGTCGCCGATCCTGACCACCTCCGCGCCGATGGTGTCCGAGACCGTAAGCAAACACCCCGCCCTGACGCCGCGCATCGCGGCTATCGTGAAGATCGCCGCCGCCTCCATCTCGACGGCCAAAACCCCGAGATCACCCCATAGGGTCGCCGGGTCGTCCTCGGGGTCGTAGAAAAGGTCAGAGCTCACAATTGGGCCAACGAAGCTGCGTCTCCCGGCGTTCTCGGCGGCGTGGTGGGCGGCGTGGACCACGTCGAAGTGGGCTGCCGGGGCGTAGGGGATGCCCTGGGTGATCGAGGAGACAGTCCCGTCCTGCGGGGTCGCCGCGGTCGCCACGATCAGATCGCCGAGCTGGAGGTCCCTGTAATATCCCCCGCAGGTGCCGACCCTGAGGAGGTTCTTGGCCCCTAACTGGATCAACTCCTCCGTCACGATAGATGCACTCGGACACCCCATTCCCGTCGCCTGGACCGAGACCGGCTTGCCCTTGTACGTGCCGGTATACCCTAGCATCCCGCGCTCTTTGGTCACCAGCCTCGCGCCCTCGAAGAAATTCTCGGCGATGTACTGGGCCCGCAAGGGGTCCCCCGGCAGTAGGATGCTCTCGGCGAAATCCCCAGGCTCCGCGCGCACGTGAACGGGGCTCATACGCTCCTCCCTTCGGCTGTCTCAAAATTTTCACGTTTCGGGTCACAGGCTCAGGAACCGTGACGACTGAAACCTGATACCCGTAGCCTATTTTTCACAGGCTGTCCAGAATAGCAGGGGGAGGCTCCACGGGCTCGTCACAGATCTCCAATGCTTCCAGCACCAGGGTTTCGGCCCGCCCCTCTCCGCGTTCGCCGTAGAGGCGGGCGATCCGCTCCCCCCTCTCGATCCTGTCTCCCGGCTTGGCCAGGACCTCGACGCCTGATCCAGGGTCTATTCGGTCCCCCTTTCTCCGCCGGCCTGCTCCCAGAGCGAGCGCGGCGCGTCCAACGCCTTGGGCACCGAAGCGTGCCACGTAGCCGCCTTGCGGGGCATTTACCTCGCGGATCTCGGAGGAGACGGGCAGGTCTTCGAGGGCGCCGGCGTCGCCGCCCTGGGCTAGGACGAACTGCCTGAACTTCTCGAAAGCCGTGCCGGAGGAGATGGCGCTCGCGACGGCGTTTTTGGGGTCAGGGATACCCTTGAGCTTCAGAAGCCGGGTGGCGACGTGGCGCGCCTCGTGCGAGAGATCTTCGGGGACGGGTTCGCCTTTGAGCAGGCGGACGCTCTCGCGGACTTCGAGGGCGTTGCCGACGGCGCTCCCGAGAGGGTTGTCCATGTCCGTGATCAGGGCCGAGACCCTGATGCCCAAGTCCTCGGTCAAGGCTACGAGGAGTTCGGCCAACTCTCGGGCCTGTTCGGTGGTCTTCATAAACGCCCCGGAGCCGCGCTTTACGTCGTAGAGTAGGTATCCGGCGCCGGTGGCGGCCTTTTTGGAGACGATGGAGCTACCGATGAGCGGTAGGGAGTCCACCGTGCCGGTCGTGTCGCGCAGCGCGTAGATAGCCTTGTCCGCCGGCGCCAGATCTCCGGCCTCCACTATTGCGAGACCTATCTCCTGGACCTGGCGCCCGAACCGAGCCTCGGAAAGGTCGCACGAGAGGCCGGGTATGGACTCCAGTTTGTCTATGGTACCGCCGGTCGTGCCGAGGCCACGCCCCGAGAGCTTGGCCACTGGCGCGTCGCAGGCGGCGACGATGGGGAGCGTCGTGAGGCTAATCTTGTCCCCTACCCCGCCGGTCGAGTGCTTGTCCACGCACTCGGGAAAGGAGTAGCGACCGCCGGAATCCGCCATCGCCCGCGTGAGCGCGAGCGTCTCGCCGTAGCCCATCCCCCGCACGAAGATCGCCATGAGCAGCGAGGCCATCTGGTAGTCGGGAACTTCTCCGGCGGTGTACCCTTCCACCACCGCTCGGATCAACTCCTCGGTCAACTCCCCGCCGAACTTTTTCGTCTCTATAGCCTCGAGTACGGCGTTTTCGAAGGACAAGACCCGCCCCTTCCAAGAACGTCGTGCCTACCTTCAGAGTCCAGATCATCTTAGCGGACGCCCGCATCCCGGGCATCACGCGGGGGTTGAGATCGGGCCGCCGGAGGGGAAACCAATCGTCGGACGGTCGAGCCCACCCGAAGTGTGCGCAGAGCGCCGCGAAACGGAGAGAGCGTGCAAGAGTACGAGCGGAGTCAGAAGATCAGCGCCCAGGCACACGAGGTGTTCGCCTGGCTCTCCCATGTGGGCAACCTGCCAAGTATCTGCCCCCGTGACCGACGCCTCCATCGAAGGACCGTCTGCCGGGGGCGTTTCGGGACGGCGGATCCGGACGACGCTTCAGTACCCAGGGAAAGAGGAGGGTACCTTCGATGCCGAGGGCTACCTCGACGTGGACGAGGGCGCCCGCAGGATGGAGTGGGGCGCAGAGGGCTCCCGGGACTACTCGGGCTGGCTCGCGGTCGCAGTCGGCTGCGACGGGGCGAGCGAGATCACCGTGCACCCCAGCTTCGGCTGGCGTTCGGTCGAGCCGGAGATGAGGGAGCAGCCGCCCCGGGGCCCGCGACGACCCCTTGGCGGAGGACACTCTCGGCGACGCTCGAGTCTATCCGCAGGCACATAGAGGAGGGCGCTGGCAAGGTCGAACCCCCGCCGCCAGCGGAACCGAGGCGCCGACCGGCTAGAACCCGGCCGCGGTTGACTAGAACACCTGAGGCTCGCCGCGGGGTCACCGCCGCTCCTCGCGACCGGCGGAGGGTCCGACTTACTCAGGCAGCGCGGCCAGGATCCCGGCCAGACGATAGAGCTCCGGGTCGAGCGGGCGCTGCGCGCCGACGACTTCCCGGAGGGGGACTCGCTCGATCCTGTCCCCGCTGAGCCCGACCATCGTCCCGGCAGCGTCTTCGGCGAGCGCCCCGACCGCCGCTGCTCCAAGACGGGCGGCGAGTATGCGGTCGAAGGCGCTCGGGCTGCCGCCGGACTGGATGTGCCCGAGGACCGTGAGGTCAGCCTGGTAGGCGCCCCCGGCCTCGTTGACGAAGTCGCGGAACTCCTGCGCGGAGGGCGAGGCGCCCTCCGCCGCGACGACCGTGAAGCGCGGCTTGGCCTTATCGTAGGATTCGTTGAGGAACTCTAACAGATCCTCCAAGCTCGTCTCGAACTCGGGGACCATGACCGCGTCGGCCCCCCCAGCGATGGCGCTCATCGCCGCGAGGTAGCCGGAGTCGCGGCCCAAGACCTCAACCACCATCGCCCTGCGGTGGGAGGTCGCAGTGTCCTTTATGCGGTCTATGACGGACACCGCCGTGTTCAAGGCGGTATCCACCCCGATGGACAGCTCGGTGCCGGGGATGTCGTTGTCTATGGTGGCGGGGACCCCCACGGTAGGCAGCCCGAGCTCGTGCAGCGCCAGCCCCCCGGAGAGGCTGCCGCCGCCCCCGATCAAGACCATCGCCTCGGCACCCGCCCCGCGCAACGTCTCCATGGCCCGCTGCTTGCCTTCCTCCCCCTCCTCAAACTCCGATGAGCGGCCCGTGCCGAGGGCGGTCCCGCCCCGCTGCACGAAGCCCCAGAGCTCGCTGCGGTCCACGGGACGCAGCTCTCCTTCGAGCAGTCCGAAGTATCCCTCCTCGACCGCCACGACCTCCCAGCCTCGCGAGAACGCCGCCTGCGCCACCGCCCGCACGGCAGCGTTCATCCCGGGGGCGACGCCCCCGCTGGTCAACACCGCTATCTTCAAGCCCTCTCCTCTCTCGCCCACACTTCTCGACGAATAATGTACCCACCGGCGCCCGTTTTTTCCGGAAGTCCGGGAGGAGGCGTGCCGCGAGGCTTCTCTAACGGGTAAGATTCCCTACGGGTCGCGAGAGGGGGAAGGGTGATGATCTGCTCCGTACGGGTGATGAGCTTTAACGTTAGGGGCGCGTCGCACATTCAAGACGGGGTCAACCTCTGGGAAGAGCGGGCCGCCATGAACGTCCAGACCATCAGACGTTACGGTCCTGACCTCATAGGGTTCCAAGAGGTGCAGGGCCCGAACCTCGATGTCTACGAGAGGGAGTTGCCAGGTTACGCGCGATTACCGGGGCCCGTGTACGGTGCCGGGGAGGTCGAGGAGTTCGCGACCATCTCCTACGACCCCGAGCGCTTCGAGGCGCTCGACACGGGCGGTTTCTGGCTCAGCGAGACGCCGGATGAGTACTCGGCGAGCTGGGGTAACGAGGTTATCCGCTCCGCCAACTGGGCTATGTTTCGGTGTCTGGAGGGCGGCCTGTCCTTTCTGCACGTGAACACCCACCTCGACCACGTGAGCGAGCGGGCGCGCGTCGAGGGGAACCGGCTCATTCTCCGCCAGACGGAGGAGACCCTAGCGAACCACGGGAACCCGCCGACCATCGTTACCGGCGACTTCAACTGCAGGCCCGGCTCGCCCGCCTACCGCGTCTTCGTGGAGGCGGGCTTTTTGGACACCTTCCACGCCGCCGGAAACGAGGACGCCGAAGGCGTCTACACCTTCCACGCCTTCAGGGGGACGCGCCTTTCACCCGGCGACACCGACAAGCCGACCGGTCGCATCGACTGGATCCTCATCCGGGACGACGGGCGACGCGTCGAGGTGCGCTCGCACGAGATTTTGCGCGACGGCGACGAGGCCGCCGGGAAATACCCGAGCGACCACTACCCCGTCCTCACCGAGCTCGAACTGTCCGGCTAAGGTACGAGGAGCATCGGGCTCACCGCAAGAAGCTTTCTCCCGGAAGCCCGTCCGGCTCAACACCGAGCCACGCTGCTACCGAAGCCCCGACGTCGAAGAAACCCTCACGCACCCCGAGGTCGCGCGGCTCGCCGGCGACGAGAAGCGGGACTCGCTCGCGGGTGTGGTCCGTCCCCCTGAAAGTCGGGTCGTTGCCGTGGTCTGCGGTGATTATCCAGAGATCTTCCTCGGACAGGGCGCTCAGCAACTCGGGCAGGCGGTCGTCGAAGCGCTTGATGTTGTGGGCCATGCCCCCGGGGTCGCGACGATGCCCGTATTTCGCGTCGAAGTCCACGAGGTTGGCGAAGACGAGGCCGCTCTCTACGCGGCCCAGAGCCGCGAGTATGGCGTCTACCTTGGCCGAGTCGTCGGGTGGGGCGGGCAGGTGTTCGGTGATACCCTTGCCGTCGAAGATGTCCCGGATCTTGCCTACCGCGACGACCTCGTGGCCAGCGCTCTGTGTACGGTCCAAGTAGGTCGCGGACGGCGGGGTGATGCCATAGTCGTGGCGGTTCTCGTTCTCCCGTTCGTAGGCGCCCGCGCTGCCGTGAAATGGTCTCGCTATCACCCGCTCTACCATGATTCTCCCCTCGCCGATGAGCATGCGGTGGGCTTTCTTGCAGGCCTCGTAGAGCTCACGCAAGGGGATGACGCCGGTGTGGGCGGCGACCTGGAAAACGGAGTCGGCGGAGGTGTAGACGATCCAGGATCCGGTCCTTTCCTGCTCCGGTCCCAACTCCTCGATGATCTCCGTACCGGAGGCGGGTCTGTTCCCAAGAATCGAGCGCCCAGTCTCGTTCTCGAAGCGCAGTAGCACGTCGTCCGAGAAGCCGGCGGGGTAGGTCGGCAGGGGATCGTCGAGGACCAGCCCCATCATCTCCCAGTGCCCGGCGAGGGTGGCTTTGGCCGCCGCGAGCTCGACCATGAGGCCGTGGGAAGCCTCCGGAGGGGTGGCAGGCTCTATGCCCTCGATCTCCTCTACGTTCCCGAGCCCGAGGGCCTGGAGGTTCGGCGCTCGGAGACCGCCGACGGCCTTCGCGGTGTTGACCAGGGTGTTGGCGCCCTCGTCACCGAACTCGGCGGCGTCAGGAGCGTTGCCGGCGCCCAGCCCGTCCAGCACGATCACGACCGCTCTACGTCCCATCCGCCTCCTTTCGCCGCGTCCCGGTCATATTAGCGTCTGCATCCGTTCGTCGCCGGGTTCCGTAGGGTAAGTAACCAACACGCGACCAGAAGAGGAAGGGCATGGGCTCTACAAACGAGGTGCGGGGGGCGACCGTCGAAGACGCCGCGGAGATCTACGCTCTCGCCTGCGAGCTGGCAGAGACCGTGGGCGACGCCCCGCCTCGAGAAGAGGCCGTCCGCAAGCGGCTAAAGGAGCTCCTCGAAGAACCTCGGGCCTGCGTCTTGGTGGCGGAGGGAGAGGGCGGGGTGGTAGGGGCGGCAAGCCTCTGGATCAAACCAGACCTCGCCCACGGCGACGCCGTCGTCGAGGTGCCGATGCTCGTCGTGGCCGAGCACCACCGGCGGGAAGGCGTGGGCCGGCTGCTGATGGCGGGGGTTCGCAGCGTCGTCGCTCGAAACGGGGCCACGCTGATAGAGCTCGTCGCTACCCGTGCCAACGTCGCAGCACGCGAGTTCTACCGCTCTTTGGGCTTCGTGGAGGCCGACGTGATCTCGCTGGAGTTCGTCGGCTCCCCAGAAGATCCCCCGGACCCCAAAGAGTAGGTTACACCTCCAGGATCAGCGCGGCTCGATCAGCTAGTAGCCGACCGCGACCGCCGTCAGAGCGACCAGCAGGGCGAGCGCCGCACCCGCTAGCACTCCCCTCCACGCCCAGACCTCCTGCGCCTTCGCCAGCCCGAGCGGTACGAGAACGAGCCCGGCGTAGGTCGCCCCCACGAGCCCGAGTACCGGGACGGCGACGATGGGAAAGAAGAAGCCGAGCGGGTACGCGAGAACGCGCCAGGTGATGGCGTACGCGTACCGGCCGCGGAGAGCGCCGAGATGGTAGACGCCTGCGAGCGGGAACGAGAGCGGCAGCGGAAGGACGAGGGCGACGAGCGCTGGGTAGAGCCCCCAGAAGAGCAACCAAATGAGCGCGGCTGGGAGGCCAGAGAAGGCGAGAAAGAGGCCGGGGGCCCTCATGTCCGCTACCTTGGGCAGCAATTCGAAGAAGCGAACCGGGTGGACGAGCAGCGTCGCCAGCGTGCGCAGGTAACTGGAGAACGGCCGCGAAACATCCCACTCGCTTGCGCCGCCCCGGATCGTGTCCCGCGTGTAGCCGCGCTTCGCCACGGGCGGATTATACAGAAGCCCCTTCGCGGACCCCCGTCTCGGGCGAGGTGGGGAGCGGCGAACGTAGTATTCTGCCCCTGCCATGGACCGCTTTCCGAGCGACAGGACGAGCCCTCTGCGGCAACGGGGTGTGGCCCTGCCCGGTGTGGCGGTAGCCGCCTTTGCCGGTATCCTCTACGCGAAAACCCTGGCGCCGACGGTCCTGCGCTACGATGGAGCGGATACCCTCGATTCGTCTATGCTGCAGGCCGGCGTCTCCGTGCTTGGCATCGGCCATCCGACCGGCTACCCGACGTACATGATGCTGACGCACCTCTTTACTTACCTGCCGGTCGGCGACCCGGCCTATCGCGTGAACCTCGCCTCCGCGGTCTACGGCGCCGCGGCGGTCTTCGTGGTCTACCTCGTGGGATCGCGGTTGAGCCGGCGGGCGGTACCCGCCGCGGCTGGCGCGCTGGCGTTCGGGCTATCAGGGGTATTCTGGTCGCAGGCCGTGATCGCCGAGGTCTACACCCTAGAGGCCCTCCTCGTGGCGCTCGTCCTCCTCGTCTTGCTCCTGTGGAGGGACCGCCGGGAAGACCGCTACCTGCTCCTCGCCGCCCTCCTCGTCGGCCTCTCGCTGACCCACCACCTGACGAGCGCCTTGCTCGTCCCCGCCTCCCTTGCCTTTGTGGTCTTGGTCGACAGAGGCGTGTTCACTAGGACGAGGCCGCTGCTGCATGGTTTGGGACTCTTTCTTTTGGGTCTCCTTCCCTTGCTCTACTTACCCGTACGCGCCACAATGGATGCGCCGCTGAACGAGGCGGACCCTTCGACCCCAGGGCGTCTCCTGCTCCTCGTAACGGGGGGGAGTTTCCTCGCCGAGTCCTCCGAGGAGGGGAGGCAGTGCACCCCGTCGGTACTCGCGCTTGCGGACCCCTCCGCCAAATTGCAGGTCTTCGGGGATCAAGTCCTTGGGCAGTTCTCCGCGATCTTCGTGCTCGTCGGGGCGCTGGCGGCCGTCTACCTCATCTTCGCGGATCGCGCGGTAGCGGTTCTTCTCGGCACGATCTCTTTCGGGTGCCTCGTGCAGTCCCTTGTGTACCTACAGCTTGGCATCGAGGACTTCTACGTGTTCCTCATACCCGTCTGGCTGGCCTTGAGCCTGTGTGTCTCGGTGGGTCTCGGGATCCTGCTGCGTTCGGTGGAGGACTTGTCGGTTGGCCCTGTCGCTAGACAGGTTCTGGTCGTCGCGCTCTTGGGCCTGATGCTCGCTGTGCCGCTGCTGGGAGCGCGAGAGGAGTACGATGTGCTCGACCGAAGCGAGGACTTTGGGGGGAGCCGGATGGTCGAGTCCGTAGCACGCAATACGCAGAGGGGTGCGACGGTGCTGCACCACAGGAGCTCGCTGTGGTACATGGTGCTGGTGGAGGGGCGAAGGCGGGACCTCACCCTGATCGACCCCTTCTGCACCTCTTGGGACCGCTACACGGACGTGGTCTGGCCGGATCCTATCAGCGCCGCGCAGGCGGACGCACGCTACGGGACAGGGGATACCAGCGGGATCGGGGCGGCGCGCGAGGCCGCGAAAAACGGTCCCGTATACGTGCTCGCCCAGAAGAAGATCGAGATCGAGCGCTTCAGACAAGCCGGGTTCGATGCGATCCCGATCGGGGAAGCTCGCCTCCTGTACGAACTGAAGCCCCGGTGACGGTGGGTCGGGTTCTCGCAGTGGTCGCCCTTCCGGCCAGGTCCGACCCCACGGACGCGGACAATGGCCTGAGGGCGGTCGGCTACTTGGAGCTTGGCGAAGATGTTAGGGACATAGTTGCGAACGGTCTTCAGGCTGAGGTCGAGCCCCTCGGCGATCTCCCGGTTGTTGCTGCCTGCGGCTACGAGGTCCAGGATCTCGCGCTCGGTCGGCGCGGGGAAGGCGTCGCGTGGCGTCTCGGCCCGAGTCAGCGGGCGTTGAGATACTGGATCGGCGCAGGGCGATGGCCGCACCGAAGGTGGACTCCCCGCGCGACGACCCGGACACCCGGACGGACCTCCGGAGCATCCTATGCGCGCCTTGTGCAGGGTCCCCCACTCTTTCCGATCACCTCGACCATACGACTCTACGCCGCGCGTTTTCCCGGATTCAGAGGCCGAGGCGTAACCTATTGGGGATCCGTCCCCGAGTTGCGGGAACACTCTACCTGCCCACGCAGAACAGGGAGGGCGAGCCGGAGCATGTTCCCGGGATCATCTATAATTAACCGTGGTACGCCTACCGTATTCAAGAGAAGAGGTTGCACAGATGGCCAACGATCTTTTCGACGCGCGCACGGTACTCACCACCGGCTCTGACGAAGTAGATATATACAGCCTGAAGGCGCTGAACGAGAAGGTAGATGGGGACGTGTTCTCACTGCCGTTCTCGATCCGGGTGATGCTGGAGTCCCTGCTTCGCAACGCCGGCGGGAAGTTCGTCTCCGAGGAGGACGTCGAGGCGCTCGCCGCCTGGCCCGAGTCGGTCGGCGGGGAGTTGCCTTACCTTCCGGCGCGCGTCGTGATGCAGGACTTCACGGGCGTCCCTGCGGTCGTCGACCTGGCGGCGATGCGCAGCGCGATGGAGAACGTGGGCGGCGACCCTAAGAAGATCAACCCGCTGGTGCCGACCGACCTCGTCATAGACCACTCCGTCCAGGTGGACGCCTTCGGGAGCCCGGCGGCGCTGCAGTTCAACGCCGAGCGTGAGTTCGAGCGTAACCGCG
This sequence comes from Rubrobacter sp., assembly GCA_035641035.1. GTDB lineage: Bacteria > Actinomycetota > Rubrobacteria > Rubrobacterales > Rubrobacteraceae > Rubrobacter_D. The sequence goes on from DASQVA010000096.1 coordinate 33,715, forward strand.
AGCGCTACGAGTTTTTGAAGTGGGGCCAGCAGGCCTTCGACAACTTCTCCGTCGTCCCGCCCGCGACCGGCATTATCCACCAGGTCAACCTGGAGTACCTTGCTAAGGGCGTCGTGGTCAAGGACGGCGTCGCCATGCCGGACACACTCGTGGGCACCGACAGCCACACCCCCATGATCAACGGTCTCGGCGTGCTCGGCTGGGGCGTCGGCGGCATCGAGGCCGAGGCGGTCACCCTCGGCCAGCCCTACTACATGCTCGTCCCTGAGGTCATCGGCTTCAAGCTGACCGGCGCCCTGCGGGAGGGGGTCACCGCCACAGACCTCGTCCTGACCGTCACCCAGATGTTGCGCGCCCACGGCGTCGTCGGCAAGTTCGTCGAGTTCTACGGCGAGGGGCTCTCCAAGCTCTCGCTCCCCGA
>DASQVA010000097.1:0-2648 GCA_035641035.1 Rubrobacter sp.
TTCGACCCGACCGAGGAGCAGCAGCGGTGGCGCGACCTGGCCCACGAGTACGCGCAGGGCGAGATCCAGCCCCGCGCTGCCCAGCTGGACCGCGAGCAGAAGTTCCCCTACGACATCGTCGCCGAGATGGCTCGCCTCGGCTTCATGGGTTTGACGTTGCCGGAGCAGTACGGCGGATCGGGGGGCGACTTCGTCGCCTACAACCTAGCTCTAGAGGAGATCAGCCGCGCCGACACCTCGGTCGGCATCACGATGGAGGCCCACATCTCTTTGGGCTGCGCACCCCTGGCGACCTATGGCACGCGGGAGCAGAAAGAGAAATTTCTCAGTAGATGCGCCGCCGGCGAGCGCCTCTGGGCCTTCGGGCTAACGGAGGAGGAGGCCGGCACCGACGCCGGCGGCACCCGCACGACGGCCGAGCTCGTGAGCGGCGAGTGGATCATAAACGGCTCCAAAAAGTGGATCACCAACTCCGGCACGGACATCACCGCCGGTGTGACGGCTATCGCCAGGACCGGCACGCGCGAGAACGGCCGGCCGGAGCTTAGCGCGCTTATCGTCCCGCAAGAGACGCCCGGCTACACCCGAGGACCCGGCTACGAGAAGACCGGCTGGCGCGCCTCCGATCAGCGCCCCTTGTATTTCGAGGATTGCCGAGTACCGGAGGAGAACTTGCTTGGCGAGCGCGGACGCGGCTTTGTGCAGTTCCTCGAGACCCTCGACGCGGGAAGGGTCGCGGTCGCCTCGCTCTCGGTCGGGCTGGCGCAAGCGTGCCTCGACGAGGCGCTTCAGCGGGCCAAGGAGCGGCGACAGTTCGGGAAGGCCATAGCCGAGTTTCAGGCGATACAGTTCAAGCTCGCGGACATGGCGATGGAGATAGAGCTCGCCCGCAACACGGTCCTGAAGGCGGCGTGGCTGAAGGACCGGGGGCGTCCCTTTGGGCGCGAGGCTAGCATGGCGAAGGTCTTTGCGTCAGAGACGGCCAAAAGGGCGGCAGATCAGGCGGTCCAGATCCACGGCGGCGAGGGGTTCATGGAGACGAGCGCCGTAGCGCGCTACTGGCGGCAGGTGAAGATAAACGAGATCGGCGAGGGGACCAGCGAGATCAACCGTCAGATCATCGCCCGTAGCCTCGTTCAGGAGAGTTCCGAGACGGCGAAGACGAATATGGCGGCACAATAGGGTGACGCTGTACGCCCTTAACCTCTTCGATGTGGCCGGCAACGACTCCTATCGGCAATACTCGCGCCGATCGCCCGAGGCCGTAGACAAACATGGCGGGCGAGTCGTGGCTCTGGGCCGGCTAGACGGGGTCCAGAAGGGAGAGCCGGAGACCGAACCGCGCACGGTGATGGTCCTCGTGGAGTGGCCCTCCCGGGAGTCGTTTCAGGCCTTCCTCGACGATCCCGAGCACGCGGAATTGCATCCTCTGCGCGAGGAAGGTACACGCAACTACCTGTGGTGGCTCTACGAGCGGCTGGAGGACCTGCGCCCGCTCTTTGGAGATGCCTACGGAAGAGCCGGAGGCGAACCTTAGCCTGGAGACCGGAGGTTCGTTAGGGTAGCGCGTGCGATCGACGGTGGCTAATATGCCCTTCGGAAAGTGAGCCACGCGAACGGGGAAGGATGACCAAGCTCCATACTCTCGTAGACTCGGATAGCGACTCCTTCAAGGAGAACGCCGACGCCTACGAGGAACTTCTGGAGGAGCTGCGCGACCGGACGGAGGAGGCCCGGCGCGGCGGTGGAGAGAAGGCGAGGAAGCGGCACGAGGAGCGTGGCAAGTTGCCGGTCCGGGACCGCATAGATCGCCTCCTCGACCCGAACACGGCGTTCCTGGAGCTCTCGCCTCTGGCGGCCTTCGGGATGTACGACGGGGAGGTGCCGGCGGCGGGCATAATCACCGGCATCGGGCGCGTCTCGGGCAGGGAGGTCGTGATCGTAGCGAACGATGCGACCGTCAAGGGCGGAACCTACTACCCGATAACGGTCAAGAAACACCTCCGCGCTCAGGAGATCGCCGAGCAGAATCACCTGCCGTGCGTGTACCTCGTGGACTCCGGCGGAGCTTACCTGCCCCTGCAGGACGAGGTCTTCCCGGACAAGGGGCACTTCGGGCGCATCTTCTACAATCAGGCACAGATGTCGGCCAAGGGCATTCCGCAGGTGGCGGCAGTGATGGGCTCTTGCACGGCGGGTGGGGCGTACGTGCCGGCGATGAGCGATGAGGTGGTTATCGTTAAGGAGGAGGGCACTATCTTTTTGGGCGGCCCGCCTCTCGTAAAGGCCGCGACCGGCGAGGAGGTGAGCGCGGAGGAGTTAGGCGGAGCCGACGTGCACACCCGCACCTCGGGTGTGGCCGATCATCTCGCCGAGAACGATGAGCACGCCGCTGCCATAGTGCGGCAGATAGTCGCGAACCTGAACGGAGAGAAGAGAGTGCCCTGGACGCTCGAAGAACCCGAGGAGCCCCTCTACGACCCGGAGGAGATCTACGGCATCGTCCCGCATGACCCCCGCCAGACCTACGACGTGCGCGAGGTCATAGCCCGAATCGTTGACGGGAGCCAGATGCACGAGTTCAAGCCGCTCTACGGCGAGACACTGGTCTGCGGCTTCGCCCGCATCATGGGTAACCCGGTGGGTAT
>DASQVA010000098.1:0-8079 GCA_035641035.1 Rubrobacter sp.
GTGAAGCGCTCCTTTAAGCCACTACTCAAGAAGGCCAGCCTACCGGAGATACGATTTCACGATCTTCGGCATACGTGCGCCACGTTGTTACTGGGTCGTGGCGTACATCCTAAGCTCGTGCAGGAACTCCTCGGACACGCCACCATATCCATGACCCTCGATACCTATTCACACTACCTACCCTCGATGGGGGATCAGGCTGCGGGGGCGATGGGAGATGCCCTAGGATAACTGGGTAACTGTCAAAAAGGGCCCGGTGTTTCTTCCGACCCCCCTTCTTATTCGTAATTTGCCTGCAAATTGACATTTGTCCGGAGTGGAGCCGAGGGGGATCGAACCCCTGACCTCCGCGCTGCCAGCGCGGCGCTCTCCCAGCTGAGCTACGGCCCCAGAAGAAAACTCGTCAGAGTATATGCACCCTGTCAGGGGGTGTCAACGTGTCCCCGGGCGCGTGTGCCTAGCTACTCCTCCCAGCGTTCCTGGGGGGCGCTGCGCCAAAGGGACTCTAGGCGGTAGTAGTCGCGGGCCTCGTCGGTAAAGACGTGCACGACCACGTCGAGGAAGTCCAGGCTGATCCAGGCTGTCCCCTCGTTTAAGCGCTTCGTGCGCGGACGGTGACCCTTCTCAATCATCTTCTCGATGACCTCTTCGGCCACGCGCCGGGTCTGGTGTTCGGTTTCGGCGCTGGCTATTACGAAGTAATCCGCGTAGGAGACAAGGCCTCTCAGGTCCACGATCGTCACGTCCCTGGCGAACATCTCGCTGGCCGTGCGGGCCGCGGTTAAGGCCATCTCGCGGGTCAGCGCCTCGCCCTCGGTCCCGAAGCTCTCCCGCCGGGCGACGGACTCATCAGGTCTCACAGGATACCCTCCCTCAAGCGCCCTCCTTCCGCGCGCTTCTCATCTCCTTCATACAGCCTCCTCTGCTCGATGATCTCGTACACCCTCTCCGGCACCAGGTACCGGACACTCTTGCCCTGTAACTTCCTGCGGCGAAGCCCGGTCGCCGAGATATCCACCCGCGTACACTCCACCGGGAAGATCCGGTCGAAGTTTCTGAGCGCAGCCTCCAAATGATCCAACTTCGACAGGTCGTAGCCAGGACGCGTCGCTGCCACCATAACGACCTGCTCCAGCAGCCGGTCCGGCTCTTTCCACGCCAATAGGTTAGCCACCTCGTCCGCCCCCGTGATAAAGAACCACTCGTCATTTGGCGAACGCTCCTTGAAGATGCCGACCGTCTCTACGCTGTGCATCGGTCGGCCGGCGTCCACCTCGACCCGGTCTACGGAGAACTTCGCGTTCCCCGCCACAGCGGCCTTAACCATCTCGAACCTGTCGTCGGCATTCGCCCGCACGCTTGAGGCATCTTTGTGGGGCGGGATGCCACCCGGCACGAAGACGACGTGGTCCAGGTGCAGCTCGTTCATGACCTGCTCGGCCACGATCATGTGTCCCTGGTGGACGGGGTCGAAGGTCCCGCCGAAGATTCCTACTCTCAAAGCCACCTCACCGGAAATCGAACGTCGTCTCGCCGATCCTGACCTCGTCGCCTGGCTCCGCGCCGGCGCGGCGCAACGCACCAACCACCCCGATCTTCTCCAGCTCGTGCTGGAAGCGCTCGATGCCCTCCTGGTTGCCCCAGTCTGTCTTGAGCGCGAGCCGCTCAACGCCTTCACCCGAGACCACGTAGGCGCTGTCCTCGCGCCTCACGCGCATCCCCTTCCACGTCGGACGAAAAACCCGCTGCTCCCGCTCCTGCACCCCCGAGACGACAGACTCGCCTATCTCACGCAGCCTCTCCTCGAAACGGTCCCGCAAGTCCACGACCCCGTCACCGGTGTCCGCGGAGATCAAAACCGCCCCGGGGAAAGCTTCACGCAGGTAGTCCCTCAGTTCCTCGTCCAGCAGGTCGATCTTGTTCAGCACCGTAAGCGTCGGCTTACCGGAGAGTCCGGCGGCGCTGAGTTCGGCCCGCAGCGTTCCCTCAGCCCCCTCCGGGTCCTCACTCGAGTCGAGCACGAGCGCTAGCAGGCGCGCCCGCGCCACATGACGCAAAAAGCGGTTGCCGAGCCCCCTGCCCTCGCTTGCGCCAGAGATGAGACCCGGTATGTCCGCCACTACGAACGGCTCCCTATAGAACCTCTCGTCGACGACCCCGAGCTGGGGCGAGAGCGTCGTAAACGGGTAGTCGCCTACCCTGGGACGGGCCGCGCTCAAGGTGCGCAGTAGGGAGGACTTGCCCGCGTTCGGTAGGCCAACGAGACCAACGTCGGAGAGCACCTTGAGTTCCAACCGGATCTCGCGCTCCTCCCCCGGCAGGCCCTTCTCGCGGAACGCCGGCGCCCGGCGGGTCGAGGTCGCGAACGAGCCGTTGCCACGCCCGCCCTCGCCGCCGTTGGCGACCACGAAGGTCTCCCCCGGCTCGGAGAGGTCGCCGAGCAGGCCGTCCTCCTCGTAGATCTGGGTGCCGACGGGGACATCGAGCAAGGTGTCCACCCCGTGCTCGCCGGTCCGGTTGTTGCCCGAGCCATGCGCGCCGCGTCCGGCATGGACGACTTTGCGGTAGGCGTAAGCTTCGAGGGTCTGGAGGTCTTCGGTGGTGCGCAAGATGACGGACCCACCGTCGCCACCGCGGCCCCCGTCGGGGCCTCCACGCGGCTTGTACTTCTCGCGGTTGAAAGAGACGCTCCCGTCGCCTCCGCGACCTCCACGGACGAGGAAACGGGCTTCATCTACGAACTGCAACGGGGCTAGAGACCCCCCAAGTGCACGGTGGTCAGGCCGTGGCCTCCTCGAGAACGGGCTCCACGACCACGCTGACCACGCTCTTCCCGCGCGAGCGGTCGAAGCTGACCCGACCGTCGGCCCTCGCGAAGAGGGTGTCGTCCGAGCCCTTGCCCACGTTCTGCCCAGCACGCACCTTGGAGCCGCGCTGGCGCACGATGATGCTGCCCGCGGTCACGACTTGGCCACCGTACGCCTTGACGCCGAGCCTCTTGCCCGCCGAATCGCGCCCGTTGCGCGAAGATCCGCCGCCCTTTTTATGAGCCATCAGAAACCTCCAAGACCTTTATTCGGGTCAGCTCCTGCCGGTGCCCGGTCTTCTTCCTGTGATCCTTCTTAGGCTTGTACTTGTAGACGTGGATCTTGCCTCCCCGCAGGTGCTCTAGAATCTCGATCCTCGCCGTCCGCTCGCCGAGGTCGAACCCCTCCTCATCAACGAAGAAGCCCACCGGCAGGTCTACCGAGTCCCCGACCTCGCCCTTAACGCGGTCGACGACAAGCTCCTGACCCTCCGCGACCCTGTACTGTTTTCCACCGCTCTTTACAACCGCAAACATCACGCACTCCTAAGGTTTATTAAGGGTCCAACAGGCGTAAAAAGTGCTCCACGATCAAATAGTATAACCCCCATCCTACGCATCGACCAGGGCGAAACGGCTCCCCTATACCTTCGGGTGCTTGGAGATCTCCGAGCGGGAGCGTATGGCGATGCTCTGCAATAGGCCTAGGGAGATGATGCTAAGTACGAGGTTACTGCGCCCGTAGCTGATGAAAGGCAGCGGGATCCCGGTGACAGGCATGATGCCCATGGTCATGCCGACGTTCACGAACAGGTGGAAAAGAAAGATGGTCGCAACACCAACGGCGATCAGCACCCCGAAGCGGTCACGCGAGATGGTCGCGACGTGGAGTATCCTCCAGATCAGGAAAAAGAACAGCAATATGAGCGCCAGACTCCCTACGAACCCGACCCTCTCGGCAAGGTTGGAGAAAATAAAGTCCGTATGGTCCTCGGGGAGGAATCCCAGATTGGACAAGGTCTGGGCGTCGAGTCCCTTGCCGATGAGTCCCCCGGAGCCTATCGCTAACTTCGACTGCGCCACCTGGTAGCCGAGGGTGTTATCCCCCCCCGAGTTCATGAACGCCGTCAGGCGGGCCACCTGGTACGGCTCCAGGATGTGCAACTTGACGGCCAGTACCGCGGAGAGAACGGTGGCGGCGGCGAGCCCTCCGAGCTGGATGAGCCTCGCACCGGCCACGTAGGCCATCACGACGAAGATTGCCCCGAAGACCAGCGCGGTGCCGAGGTCCGGCTGCACGAAGACGAGGACCCCCGGGACGGAAAGTATACATAACGCCTTGACGAAGACACCGTGCTCCCCGACGGGCTTTTCTGCGAAATAGCCGGCGAGGACGACGACCATGAGCAATTTGGCGAACTCCGAAGGCTGCACCTGCACAGGCCCGACGGCGATCCAGCGCGTGGCACCCCCGGCCGCCGCTCCTATGAGGGTTACAGCGAGGAGCATCGCGACCACGAGGCCGTAGATGGGACGCAGGAACCTCTGCCAGACCCGGTAGTCGATCAGGGTTAGCGGGATGGCGCCGGCGAGCCCGACCACGAACCCGATCCCTTGGTCTATCGCGTAGGCCTGGCGAGCATCGGTAACGGCCACATAGACCGCGCAGATCCCGAAGACTGAGAGGGCCAAGGACGCCAGCAGAAGCATCGGGTCCAGCAACCTCAACCTCGATAGGTTCTCCCTGCGCGCCTTCTTCGGTAGCTGGCGGACCAGGCCGTTGCGGATCAACCTCATCTACCTTCCCAGCTACGAGGCTTCGTGTTCACGGTCTTCAACAGCCACCCGCCGATCAGGTATGCTAGCAGGGCGTTCAATACGGCGTCCAGTAACACCCCCCCGACCGCGTACTCGCCCAATGCCGGAACGCTGAGTCCGGCGAGCCAGCGGGCCGTCAGGCCCATAACATCGTACGCGGCGACCGCGAAGCCGGCTGCCTGGGCCAGCATCACCCTCTCCGCTCCCTTGCGCCGCACGGCACCCGCGCGGACGGCGAGCGTGCCGGCGAGCAGCCCTCCAAGAGCTCCGACCCCAAAGAGATCGCTGCCCAGGGCATCGAGGAGTATACCCCCGAAGAAGCCGAGCAGCACTGCCTGTAGATCGTGCATCTGGGAGACCGCGAAGACAACTGCGATCAGGGTGAGGTTGGGCGAGATGAAGCCGAAGGTCAGGTAGGGTCCAAGAACCGCCTCTAGGAGCGCGGCGAGCGCCACGATGATCGCGGCCCGGACGACGGAAGCCTGCTCCATCGCTTGTCCTCACCCCCCCCGTTCGGTCCAGTCGACTATAACCCGCACCTCTTCGAGGTCGTTGGAGTTTACGGCTGGGTCCACGACTATCTTCTTGAATTGCTCTATGTCCTGCGAGCTAGAGGATTCTACCGTTCCCACGTACAACCCGGGCGGGAACAAGAGGTCTTTGTCCCCCGCCCTGCCACTTGTCACCACGAAGTCGTCCTCCTCTGCCCGGGAGCTCAGGCCCACATAATTTACCCCGAGGTATCCTTCAAGGTTGGTCTGGAGGAGCCCCTGTCCGTATGAGATGTCTTCCGCGGGGACCGAAGGTGTGAGCTCGCCAGAGGCGGGATCGAACTCCGCCGGCGGGATGATCCTGACCCCGGCTTTGAAAATTTGATCCGTTACCAGCATGACCTGGGCCGTGTGCTTAGAGACCTCCGTAGTGCGCCCGACGAGGGTGTTCTCGCCAATTACCACGGGCTTGTCCGGCTCCACACCGTCCTCGGTGCCGACGTTTATGACGATCCTATCCGTGAACTGGTTGCCCACCGGCGCGACGACCTGCGCCAGTGGTCCGTACTCGTAGGTGGACCGCTCACTCCTCAAGAGCTCACGCAGCCTGGCATTCTCGCGCTCCAGGCGAGAAACCTGGGCGGCCAGCGCCTCCTTCTCCTGCACCTCTCGCCGCAGCCTCTCTAATTCCTCGCCGTTGTCGAAGGCTCTCTGGATCCTCTGGCTCGTCTCCCCCACAGGCTCGAATACGGTGGCGACCACGCTGCGCACCGGCAGCAACACCTCGGCGGCGCCGAGCTGCACCGTGTGCAAAGGCCCGCACTCCGCATCTTGCGCGCAATCACCCTCCTTCACGTAGACGGTAAAGAGGGCGAGGCTCGCCACGCAGAGGATAAAGAGGGCCGCGAGGCCGCTGGCGGCGCTGGATTTCCTCCGGCCCACTTCGCCCTAGGCCGAGGAAAGGGCACTGCGGTAGAAGTCTATCTCCTCCAAGGAGCGGCCGCTGCCGATGGCCACGCACATTAGGGCGTCGTCGGCGACATGCACCGGGATGCCGGTCTCGCGCCTGAGCCGCTCGTCGAGATGCCTGAGTAGCGCCCCGCCGCCCGCGAGGACCAGGCCATAGTCCATTATGTCCGAGGCGAGCTCTGGCGGCGTGCGGTCCAGGGTATCCCTGACCGCGGCGACGATGGCGGCGACCGGGACGCTTATGGCCTCTCTGACCTCCTCGCTCGTTATGATTATCGTCTTGGGTAGGCCGGTGATGAGGTTCCGGCCCCGTATCTCCGCAGACTGCTCCTCCTCGAGCCTGAAGGCGCTGCCAAGCTCTATCTTCAATTGCTCTGCAGTCTGGGTGCCGATGGCGAGCTTATACTCCTTCTGGATGTAGGTGGAGATCGCGTCATCTATGTCGTCGCCGGCGATGCGGATCGAGGACTTGGTCACGATACCACCCAGAGAGATCACCGCGACCTCGCTCGTTCCACCGCCGACGTCGACGATCATAGACCCCTGCGCCTCGTTCACCGGCAGCCCAGCACCTATGGCCGCGGCTAGCGGCTCCTCAATGGTGTAGGCCTGCCTAGCCCCCGCCGACTCGGTCGCCTCCTGGACGGCCCGAAGCTCTACCCCTGTTACGCCCGAGGGTACGCAGACCACGACCCTAGGGCCCACCAGGGAACGGAAGATCTGGCGCTGGGGCTGCACTTTGCGGATAAAGTAGGCTAGCATCTTCTCCGTGACCTCGAAGTCCGCGATGACACCGTCCTTCAAGGGCCTCATCGCGACAATGTTACCGGGCGTGCGCCCGAGCATCCGCTTGGCAACCGAACCCACGGCCACGACCTTGTCAGCCTTGTTGTCTATGGCAACCACCGAGGGCTCGGAGAGTACGATCCCCTGTCCTTTGACGAACACTAGGGTGTTCGCCGTACCCAGGTCTATCGCGATGTCCCCCCCGAAAAGTCCTCCAAACATAAGCGCCCCATCCGTCCGTATTCAACCGCTCCACACCGCTGCCTTGCCGTCTAGAGCATACCGTGCTCCTTCATACTAAAGTACCCGTCGCCCAAGATCACGTGATCCAGGACCTCGATCCCGATTATTTCGGCGGCCTCCCTGAGCCGCCTGGTGACCTCGCGATCCTCGTAGCTCGGCCCAACCCTTCCGCTCGGGTGGTTGTGGGCGAGGATCACACCGGCCGCGCTGGCACGGATCGCCGGCTTGAAAACCTCCCGGGGATGGACCAGAGACGAGGAAAGGGTGCCGACCGAGATCGTCGGGAACTCCAGAACCTCATTCTTCGTGTTCAAGAGCACGGCGACGAAGTTCTCCCGATCAAGGTTAGCGATGCGCCCCCTCAAAAGACCGTCAACGTCCTCGGCGGAGGATATCATGGGCCGTCCGGGGTTGCGAACACGTCCCAACCGCTTCCCGAATTCCACCGCAGCAAGTATTATGCAGGCCTTAGCCTCGCCTATCCCGTGCAGTTTTACGAGATCGTGGACGCTGATGTTAGTTCCGATTCACAAAGATACTGTCCTGCTCCTATGATACCAGTAGCCTCTATACTTCCATCGGGGTCCATCACCAGTTTCAGACGAAGCATACTGTATATCCGTTGGCGATCCTCTGGCTCCAGATCCTGCAATTTCTGGGGTATAAGGCCGACGTAGCTATCGAGGAGTGTATCCCGGTTGCGTTCCAGCTCCTTCACCCTCTCGAGCCGCTCTCGGAGATTTTCTATCTCCATCTCTGCAGTCCTGCGTATCTCCTCCAAGCCGGCGAGCTTGGTCCGCAGCTCATTCAGGGTTATTAGCCCTTCGGCGGCCATGTCCTGAAAGCCGGAGCGTTTGCGCTCGGCCTCGGCGGCCTTTGTCAGCCAGAGGGTGATCTCCCCTTGCGGGTCGCCGTGAGTACCCGCACGCTCCTGCTCGATCATCTCTTCTAAGCCCGCCCGCAACC
>DASQVA010000099.1:0-12335 GCA_035641035.1 Rubrobacter sp.
CATCCCGAACTTCCTCATCGTCGACACGCTCAACTGGCTCGACACACTGCTGGTCATCGTGATTCCCGGCGCGGCCAGCGCGTTCGGCGTCTTCTTCCTCCGGCAGTTCTTCATCTCGCTGCCGCGGGAGCTGGAGGAGGCGGCGCTCCTCGACGGGGCAAACCGGTTCCAGATCTTCACCCGCGTCATCCTGCCGCTCTCGAAGGCTCCCCTGGCGACGCTGGCGCTCCTGAGCTTTTTGACCAATTGGAACGACTTTCTCTGGCCGGTCTACGTGCTGTTCAGCCCGCAGAACCTCGTCCTGCCGCCGGGTCTCTCGAAGCTCAATGGCGCCTACGATACGGATTACGCCGTCATTATGGCCGGCGGCGTGCTCGCCAGCATACCCGTCCTGATCCTCTTTCTCATCGCCCAGCGCTACATCATCGAAGGCGTTTCCCGCAGCGGACTGAAAGGATAGAGCTTTGACCGTGGCAGGCTGCTCTCGCTCGGCAGGAACTCCAGCGACCCCGCGGCGACCTCGGAGTTCACCTACTTTAGGGTGTACCGTCCTTAGTCTGACGGGCCGGGAGGCCCCGCCACCGACAGGATCCATTCGGAGAAAGAAGCCGTAGTGGATAAGGAGCGGGATACCAAGGAGGACGGTCGCTACATCATCTACTACTGGTTCGAGCCAGATGAGGGGAGAGAGGATTGAACCAGCTTCGCTGGGACCCAACCCTTCGCGAGTGGGTCGCCTACGCCACCCACCGTCAGGATCGCACCTTTCTGCCGCCCCCCGAATACTGTCCCCTGTGCCCGACCAGAACGGATGGCTTCCCAACGGAGGTGCCCAGGGAGCACTACGACATCGTGGTCTTCGAGAACAGGTTCCCCTCGTTCTCCCGCGACGCGCCGGAACCGGATGAGAAGGGCACAGAGCTCACGCCGACGGCCCCAGGTCGCGGGGTCTGCGAGGTTGTCCTCTACTCCGACGACCACGAGGCGACGCTCGCGGGTATGAGCGAGAAGCGTATCCAAAACCTCGTCGAGGTTTGGGCTGACCGCTACGAGGAGCTCGGCGCCCGCGAAGAGGTCCGCTACGTCTTCATCTTCGAGAATAAGGGCGAGGCCATCGGCGTCACGATCCACCACCCGCACGGCCAGATCTACGCCTACCCCTTCGTCCCGCCCCGCCCGAAGAAGGAGCTGGAAGCCTCCCGCGAACACCGGACCGAGACCGGGGGACGATGCCTCCACTGCGACCTCCTCTCCCAGGAGCACGAGGACGGGCGCCGCATCGTCACCAAGGGGGAGCACTTCAGCGCCTTTATCCCTTTCTACGCACACTTCCCCTTCGAAGTGCACGTCTACTCCCGCCGCTGTGCCCCCTCCATAGCTGATCTCGACGCCGCGGAGCGGTGGGACCTGGCCCGCGTCCTCAAACGCCTCCTCGTCGGTTACGATGCCCTCTTCGGCTTCTCGCTCCCTTACATGATGGTCATGCACCAGAGCCCGACGGATGGGGCGAACTACGAAGGCGTCGCCCACTTCCACGTCGAGTTCTACCCGCCCAACCGTACCGCAGATAAGCTCAAATACCTGGCCGGCAGTGAGACCGGCGCCGGGGCTTTCGTGGTGGACGTGGTGCCGGAGCAGACCGCGCACACGCTGCGCGAGGCCATTGAGAGCGCCGCGAGCCAAGCCGCTCCTGCGGCCCCGTGAAGCTGCTGGTGACCGGCGGGGCGGGTTACATCGGGAGCGTCGTGGCGTCGCAGCTGGTCGGGGCCGGGCACGAGACGGTAGTTCTGGACAACCTCGCCAAGGGTCACCAGGCGGCCGTCCCCGAGGGGGCGCGTCTGGTCGGGGGGGACCTGCTGGACGAAGGCTTCGTCCGCGAGACCCTCGCGGAGGGCTTCGACGGGGTGCTCCACTTCGCGGCGCTCTCGCTCGTCGCCGAGTCCGTAGAAGAACCCGAACGCTACTACAAGAACAACGTCGGCGGGACCCTGAACCTGCTGGAGGCCATGAGCGCGGCGGACGTGTCCAGGCTCGTCTTCTCTTCGACGGCGGCCGTCTACGGCGAACCAGAGGAGATCCCGATCCCCGAGACCGCTCCTACCGTACCGACCAACCCCTACGGGGCCTCCAAGCTGGCGGTAGACGGCTTGATCCGGGCCGTCTCCCGCGCCCGCGGGTTCGCAGCGACGAGCCTCCGCTACTTCAACGTCGCCGGCGCCAGCGGGCCCTTGGGGGAGGACCATCACCCCGAGACCCACCTTATCCCACTCGTGTTGCAGGCCGCGGCCGGGACGCGAGACTCCGTGAAGCTTTTCGGCACCGACTATGCGACGCGCGACGGGACCGCCGTGCGCGACTACATCCACGTCGAGGATCTCGGAAGGGCCCATCTCATGGCGCTCGAAGCGGCCCGGACCGGGGAGCACCGCGTCTACAATCTTGGCAACGGCGCTGGGTTCTCGGTGTTGGAGGTGCTGGAGGCAGCCCGCCGGGTTACCGGTCGCAGGATAGAGTCTGAGGAGGCCCCCCGGCGGTCCGGGGATCCGCCGGCGCTCGTCGCCTCGAGCGATAAGATACGCAAAGAGTTGAGCTGGAAGCCCGAAAAGCCGGAGCTCGAGACCATGATCTCCGACGCCTGGGCCTGGATGCAGGCACACCCCAACGGGTACGAGTAGGGGGTTAGATGCGCGAGATCGAGGCAAGGGCATGCGGCGCATACGTCGAGAGGTTCGGTGAGGAGCCTGTGCTGACGGCGAGCGCTCCTGGTCGCGTGAACCTCATCGGGGAGCACACCGACTACAACGGCGGCTTCGTCCTTCCCTGCGCCATCGGCCGCCGCGTCGCCGTCGCCGTGGGGCGCGGCGACGGCGGACTCTACTCCGCCGACTTCGACGAGGCACGTCCGTCTGGAGAGAAGGACTCCTCCTGGGCCGACTACCCGCGCGGCGTCGCGTGGGCGATGGACGAGGCGGGCCACGAGACCGGGAGCTTCCGGGCTGCCTTCGCCGGGGACGTGCCGCTCGGGTCAGGACTCTCCTCGTCCGCGGCAATCGAGGCCGCGACCGCTCTCGCCCTTGACGCCCTCGGCGAGTTTGGGTTGGGAGGGAAGGACCTCGCCATCCTGTGCCAGAGGGCGGAGAACGGCTTTGTCGGCGTGAACAGCGGCATCATGGACCAGTACGCTTCGCTGCTCTGCGAGACGGGTGCCGCCCTGCTGGTGGACTGCCGCTCCCTGGAGGCCGAGAGCGTGCCGCTGGACCTCGAAGGGGCGGGCCTCGCGCTGGCGGTCTGCGACACGCGAGTCGAGCGCGGACTCGCTGACACCGGCTACAACGACCGCCGCGAAGCCTGCGAGCGCGCTGCGCGCGCTCTAGGCGTTGCAGAACTGCGCGACGCCACAGAGGAGGATTTGCACCGCCTCTTCGGCGAGGATTTGCTAAGGGCCAGGCACGTCGTCTCGGAGAACGCGCGCGTCCTCGGGGCGGTCGAGGCGTTGCGGGCCAAGGACTTCGATCTCTTCGGGCATCTGATGTACGCCTCGCACGTCTCGCTGCGCGATGACTACGAGGTATCCACCCCCGAACTCGACGCCTTCGTGGAGCTTGCGCAAGGCTTCGGCGCCCCGGGGGCGCGCCTCACGGGTGCGGGTTTCGGCGGCTGCGCGATCGCCCTCGTATCGGCTGGTGAGATCGAAAAGTTGGCCAAGGAGTGTCGGTGGATGTTCGCCGAACGCGGCTTCGAGGAACCGGAGTTCTACGAGTTCGTGCCGGCGGCGGGTGCGGAGTTGGCGCGATGAATAGGGCGGTACCGGGGCCCCCTGCGCCCGTCTTTTACTGGTACTAGCTCTTGCAGACTGTAGTGAGGGCGAAACCTCAGCGTATCACGGGTTGTCAAAAACCCGCCGAACCCGCAACCTTCGCAAACCCCATCTACAGCGCCAGCCTCCCGGACCCGTTCGTCTTGCGCGAGGACGAAACCTACCACGCGTACTCCACTAACGACGCCGCTAACGTCCCGACGCTCAGGTCGGGAGATCTCATCGAATTGAAGAAGGCTGAAGACGCCATGCACGACCTCGCCCCCTAGGTTACGCGTGGCCAGAACTGGGCCTGGAGGTGCTGCGGCGCGAGGGCGGCGGGTACATCCTATACTACACGGCGGGCTCAGCGGGCGAGAGCCGCCAGTGTTTGGGGCACGCCGTAAGCGACGCCCCCGAGGGTCCCTTCGTCGACCAGACCGAGAGGCCCTGTGTCTGCCAGGTTCGGGACGAAGCCATAGGCGCCAGCCCGTTCGTGGATGAGAACGCAGAGCTGTAGCTGCTGTGGAAGAACGACGGGAACGCGGTCGGCCCGGTCCACCCGGGCCGCGCCCCCTGGCTCGACCGGCTGGCGTAGAAGGGCGGCAAGCCCACGATACAAGGCCCGACCAAAGCCCGGCAGCGTGCGCCAACGCCGCTCTGGGCCGGGTACGGAGAGTACACCGACGGGAGGTACGTAGATGAGCCGGGAGTCCAGGGACGAGAAGCTGCGGGAGCTCATGCAAGAGCGCGGGCTGGGGGGGCTTCTCCTGCGTCGGCCGGCGAACTTCGCGTGGTACACCGGCGGCGCGGACAACCGGGTGGACCGCGGAGATCCCCTCGGCGTCGCGAGCATTCTGCTCACCCCCGAGGCATCGTACGTCCTCACCGACAACATCGAGGCGCCCCGCATGCGGGCGGAGCAGACGCCGGACGTGGAGGTCGTCGAGCACCCCTGGTACAGGGGTGCGGCCGCGCTCCTGGAGGAATTGGTCGGTAGCTCTCTGATCGGCACGGACTTTCCATCGGAGATAGGCCCGGATTTGTCGACCGAAGTCGCGCCTTCGCGTTTTATCCTGGACGCCGAAGCGGTCGAAAGCTACCGGCGTCTGGGCGCGGACGCGGTCCGAACGGTATCGGAGGTTTCGGCCTCGCTCACGCCTGAGACCGATGAGATCGAGGCTGCGGCGGAGCTGGCGGCGGCCTGCCGGCGGCGCGGGATGTTTTCGCCCGTGTTGCTCGTGGCCTCGGAGGAGCGGCTCGCGCGCTACCGGCACCCCATCCCGCGTGGGGGACCCCTCGGCGGCCGGGCGATGCTCGTCGTATGCGCCGAGCGTGGCGGCCTCTTCGTCAGCCTCACGCGGATCATCGACTTTAGTGAACCGGACCCGGGGACGGCCCGTCGCCAGGAAGCGTGCGCGGAGATCCTGCGCCGCATGAGGGAGGAGGCTACCCGGCCCGGCCTTACCCTGGCCGCCGCCTTCAAGATGTGCCGCCGCTTCTACGCGGAGGCGGGCTTCCAGGACGGCTGGAGGTACCATCACCAGGGGGGCACGACAGGTTATGCCTCGCGTGAGGTCATCGCGACGCCTGATGCCCACCAGGAGATACAGACCGGGCAGGCGTTTGCCTGGAACCCGTCGCTGGAGGGCACAAAGACCGAAGAAACCTTCGTACTAGGCGAGAACGGGCCCGAGGTTTTGACCCGCCCGTAGCCGACCCGTAGCGCTTAGATAAGGCTCCGCTGTGATCGTTTAGGGCAACCTTTCGTCGGGTACCTCGACGGGTGGATCCGACGAAAGGAGCATCCTCGTGACAAACGAGTTGCAGGGCAAGAAGATCGCCATCCTCATCGCTCCGGTGGGCACCGAGCAGGTCGAGTTCGTCCAGCCGAAGCAGGCCGTGGAGGACGCCGGTGCGAGTGTGGACGTGGTCGGCCTCCAGACCGGCGACGCCCAGACAATGAACAGCGACGTCAACCCGGGCGACACCTTCACGGTGGAGAAGGCCGTCTCCGCCGTCTCTGCTGGGGACTACGACGGCCTAATCGTACCCGGCGGCACCGTGGGGGCCGACAACCTGCGCGGCAGTGACGAGGCAGTCGCCTTCGTGCGCGGCTTCTTTGAGCAGGCCAAGCCGGTCGGCGTGATCTGCCATGGTCCGTGGACGCTGGTCGAGGCCGACGTGGTAAAGGGCCGCACGCTGACCTCCTACCCCAGCCTCCAGACCGATATCCGTAACGCGGGTGGCAACTGGGTAGATGAGGAGGTCGTAACGGACCAGGGCCTAGTCACGAGCCGCAACCCCGACGACCTGCCGGCGTTCTGCGCAAAGATTGTCGAGGAGTTCGCCGAGGGTGAACACGCGGATCAGGCGAGGAGCGCCTAGAGCCAAAGGCGGTTTCGTTACTCCGATTTGGGCTGCGGACTCCGCGAAGAGCGGTGTCCGTCTTCTTTTCCAGGGTGGGTCCGGCGACCCGAAATATGTCCGCCCCAGGCGCTACGTCCCTTGAGGGCTGTTTTTGGCGTCGTGCGGGAGTGCCCGCAACACTGTCCGGGGGTCTACACGCGTATGTTCGCCGGGGTGCCGACTGACCTTGTTGCGTTCTCTGACGGACAGGAGCACCCCTCCCGACAAGGCGCGGCTCGCAGGGGCGTCCCGGAAGGCCGCTGTGTGCACCTCAGCGCGAGGGGGATAACGGAGCGCCAGAGGGGCATGTCCTAGCTTGCGCCGACCCCTGCGGCAGTTGGTTTGGCGCATCCGGCTGGGTCGTTCCGCCGGTATTGGCCGTAGGGCTGTACTTCTGTCTCTGGCACGCCACTTGGCTTGTCGCCAGGCTCTCGTCGCTCGACGGCGGCCCCGCGGTCGCGCTCGGGGCCGGACGCTCGTTTCCCGCCGGACTCCGGTTCGCACGAGACGCCGTCCCTCTCCGGCGCTCCTGTTGCTCGTAGGGCTGTTCTTCGGCGTGGCGGTGGCATGGAGGGGCCAGGACCACTCCTTGCGCTCTACCTCGTGCTTGTCTCCTCGCTCACCCTACAGCACGCCGCGGTGGTGTCTTACTTGGACCTCCGCCCAGGGCTCTAACGACGCGCGAAGGCCGTTACGACTCTTAGCTCGCCGGAGGCGATCGCGGGGGGAAGACGAGACTCCCGAGGTGGGTTTACCGGGTAGCGGGTGGGGTAAGAAAAGTAACCACGCAAATGCAAACGTCACGGGAGGCGAGATGCCGCAGCGGGTCGAAGGGAACATAGAGGTAGAGGCTCCGGTTCAGCAGGTCTACGAATACTGGCAGAACCTAGAGAACCTGCCGCAGTTCATGAGCAACATAGAGGACGTGCGTTCCACAGGCCCCGATACCACCCATTGGGTTGTTAAGGGTCCGCTGGGAGCGAAGGTCGAGTTCGACGCCAAAACCACCCAAGATGAGCCCAACACCGCCATCGGGTGGAACACCGTGGACGGCCAGGTCCAGACGTCGGGCCAGGTGCGTTTCCAGGAGGTCACACCCAGCCGTACCCGCGTCGAGGTCCAGATGAACTACGCCGATCTGCCGGGCGGCAAGGTGGGAGAGGTCGCCTCTAGGGTCGTCGCCAACCCCAAGCTGATGATGGAGCAGGACCTCAAGAACTTCAAGGATATCATCGAGGGCAACGCGACCCCCGAAGAGGTCCAGCAGCGGCCCTCCGCCGCCACCGCCCAGAGCGGCGCTGTGGCCTTCCTTACCTCGGGTGCTGGGCTACTGATCCTGGGTGGCGGGCTGGTCCTCTGGCTCCTCTTGCGCCGGGGCAGCTCCGGCCGCGGTAAGTCTCGTATAATCTTCGAGTTCTAGAGCTTTTCGTTAGAGCCGCTTGGGCGGATCACCGGTCCGGGGTTTCTACTCTTCTACTCAGAAGCCCCGGGCCTCTCTTTGCCTACCGGGGACTTCCCACGGAGATCGTGGGGCGAGAACGCCGTTCTAGGCGCTCATGAACCGGGTCCGACCCAGCCCTGTCTCCGACCACAACTTTCTACGCCACAGACGTGAGTCCGTCCTCGCCGGGCAGAGGCTCATCCTGGTGGTCTCGCCTTCTTCCCTGCGCGGAGTGCTCGGGATGCGGGTGTACTCGGGGGAATTCGCGGCCGTCTGGCTGGCGCGTTTTTTCTTTCTAAGCAAATGAGAACGGGGCCCTAGCGGGACCCCGTGTGTCTGTGTGCTTTCGGCCTGGAGGTTGGCGATCAGCCTCCGAGCGAGATGTTGCCGAAGATCAGGACCTGTCGGCTCATGTCGAAGTAGATCTTGTCGGTTAGCTGGAACAGCTCTATTAAGACATCCGCGTCCTCCGCATCGGGACGGATCGCGTACTCCTCGGCGCCGTTATCTAGGATGAGTTGGTAAGAGAACTTACCGGGCCCGCCGCGCTCCTGCTCACTCCAGTTCGCGTGCACGTCGGTGACCTGACGAACCATGATGTTCTGTTCGGTGTTGCTCTCGGACACTTTAGTCCTCCTCGTCGTTGGGCAGTCTGTGCCTGTGGTCTCTTATCCCAGGGGGATGTTGTTGGGGATGAGGATCTTGCGGTCGAGGTCGAAGTACACGCTCTTAGCCCGTTCGAAGAGCTCGACCTGCACCTTGGTGTCTTCGGCGGTGGGCTGCAGCACGTACTCCTCGGCGCCGTTGTCCAGTATCAGCTGTACCGTGAAAGACCCGTGATCCCCGCGCCCGTGCTCGGTCCACGAGATCTGGACATCGGTCACCTGGCGAACCCTGATGGTTTGCTCGGTATTTTGTTCCGCCACAGAGACTCCTTTCTTCGGCTTCGGTTGCGAATGGTACCGAGCTTTTTGCCCGCAGTGAGCTCGTTTAAACCCAAGGTATCCCCTACGGGACTAGAACCGATCACTTTCGCCGCGCGTATGAAAACGTTCTCGGTGTGCCCGTCTATCCGGTGGGTAAAAATCCTCACATAGTTCCAAGCTAATCTTATGAGTAAACAAGCAACTTTTGGCTACCTAGTCCAAGTTCGAATTCAGGTCTAGCAATTCTTCGTTTTTCTGTCGCGTTGCAGGAAAAAGCGGATTCGTTGTGAAAGGGGTAGCGACTTCATCTTTCTCACTTGACATGGAGTTAACAGTTACTGTATGGAACGCACACCCACCGAGGTGGAACCCTCGAACTTAACGCAGCGTTTAGGGCGCTAAGTGCTCTAGGCTCGGTTCTTCTCGTGCATTGAGTATGCTAAGGCATTCATAAGGAGGATAAACTTAGAGCTCTTGACCTACAGGCCTATAGAAAGGAGAGCATGAGCAAGTTGTCGGAGATGAAGTGCACGGCATGCCGGGGCGACGAGCCAATGCTAAACGGTGCCGAAATTGCGGAGCTCCGCCCACAGGTCCCCGAGTGGCAAGTAGTGGAGCGGGAGGGCATCAAACGCTTGGAGCGCGTTTTCAAGTTCGCTAACTTCGCCCAAGCGTTGGCATTCACCAACAAGGTAGGCGAGCGGGCCGAAGAGGAGGATCACCACCCAGCGCTATTGACTGAGTGGGGCAAGGTAACGGTCAGCTGGTGGACGCACAAGATCGGCGGCCTGCACCAAAACGACTTTATCATGGCGGCTAGAACGGGGGAGCTCTACGAACGACGGACGTAGCCATCGTCTCCCTCGCAGAGGTACACTCACCTCTCGCGCGCTTGAGAGCACCTTCGACGGGAGCCCTGCGGCTTCGGCAAAGGGTCCTCAGGTGCGCCAAGATTCTAGGCGGGACGACGCGCTGCGCGAAGAACCGCGGCGGAGTGCTCCGCTAGGACTTCCATAGTTCTATGCTGTAAGGATCCCCTCCGAGATTACCCTCAAGTAATCCCCGTCGGGGGTGTTGCGCCTCCATAGTCTGGCCACGAGCCTGGGTAGTGGCCCCTATTCAGAGGCCTCTCAGGGCTACCTCAAGCTGTGATAGTAAAGCTCGTCGAGCAGTTCGCTTATCTCGCTTTGAGCTTCTAGACCACTAAGAAGCCCCACAGGGACAGCCAGCATCATATCCATCTTCGCCTTCCTTTCCCGACACCCTTGTTGCGGAAAAGCATAGCAACGGTTGAGCCAAGACGCAAAAGGTGTGAGCGACAAACAGAGATTACGAGGCCGAATTGGTAGACGAAGTTTGGCGAGGTGGGGTAACGGCGGCTTGCATCCACTGCCCGGACCTCTACTTTTTGCCCTATTTCACCCAACAGCGCAGAAGATGTGTTCTCCGAAGGTGTAGCACTCTGGCGTGGCGAGGCAGACCCTCTAGCGGAGAACCAGCCGATACTCTGGTTGCCTCAAGCGGCTTTCGTGGCCGACCAACACCAGAGCTTGCTCGATCGGTGTACCCGCCTCTCGTAGCTTGCCGTACTCCTTTACAAACTCCTCAGACTCCGGTGCGCCGCTAAACCTGTCGATAGCTTCCTCGTCCGTGGCGGGTGCCTCAACCCTCCGAGGTATCCACGCAGCGATCTTCTGCGGGGGGCCGTCTGTACGAAATCTTCGCTGAATCCCGGAGTTTCCGCCACGAGGAAAGATGCTTACAGTAGGAGGGGTAGGCTATGCGGTGTGGAGAAACCAGGATAATCGGATGAGAGCAGATCGACCATGCAGCCGAGCGTTACGAAGGAGGGAAAGCCAACCTCCTCCGCCAAGACGACTCCAAGCGATACTCTGATAAGGAGACCCGGCGGTCCGAAGGTTTCGTAGGTGACCTAGTGCGCCTGAGGCGATCCAGGCGTAGAATCCGGCTTCGTGACCGACGGCAAGGAGAGGGCGGCGATATTTACGGAGGTCTCCTTGGTTCTGGCTACGGTCTTCTGGGGTCTGAACTTCGCCGCAACCAAGTACGCTGCCGACCACATACCTCCGCTCATGATTATGGCCCTAAGATTCACTGGGGGAGGGATACTGCTCTTTCTTACCGTGCTGCTCATAGAGCCTGCAAGCAAACTTAGACGAGAAGACCTGATCTCTATGGCCGCCCTCGGCTGCTTCGGGGTAACGACCGCCCAGACCGGCTTCACCTTCGGCGTGTCTCTAACAAGCGCCGCAAGTACCGGCCTCATCTTCGCCACCGCTCCCGTGTGGGGTCTGCTTCTCGGTGCCGTACTCGGGCTGGAACGCCCCACTAGAAGAGGCGTTCTCGGGCTTGCGCTCTCGGTGGTGGGAGTATCCATCGTCGTCTTTGAGGGGCTCGGTGCTGGCGAAGACAGTCTCACCGGGGATCTGCTCGTTCTCCTGGCCGCCATTTGCGTTGGGGCCTACACCGTACTTTCGATGCCGCTTCTGGAGCGCTACACGCCGCTTGCGGTGGCGGCTTATCCGATTATATTGGGAGCGCCGTTCTTGCTAGTTCTGTCCTCGCCTTACTTCCTAACTCTCGAGTGGGGGAGCGTAGGTATCGGGCCGTGGTGGGCCGTCGGGTACTCGGCGGTGTTCGCCACGGCCTTCGCCTTCGTTGGGTGGCAGAGGGGCATAAGCCGCATCGGGGCAAACCGAGTCTTGGTCTACCAATACCTCATCACCATCACCGGCGTGACCTCGGGGATCGTCTTCTTCGGTGAGGTACTGGGCGTCGAGAAGATCGTGGGTGGGGCGGTTATCCTCGTAGGCGTGTATTTAGCTCGGAGACAGTGAGGACAGAGGGGTGCCCCGAGCACTCTAGCCCGCCCCTTCGGATGTCGTCTCTTTCCAGGTGAGCGAAGAGATAGTCGAGGGCTCAGCGGGAGCTTTCGTGTTTGCACCCAAGGGGACCGAGCACGCATTTTGGAACCAGGGACCCTCGCCGGCAAGGATGCTTCTTACGATGTCCCCATCGAATTTCTGGCAGTATCTCAAGGAACTGGCCGAGAGACTGGCGGCAGCTGGAGACGATGCAGAGGCTGCCATGAGCCTCGGCAAGCATCTCTCAGAGAAGTACGATATAGAGGTTGCAGGACCGCCACGGCAGGCTACCAGCCAAGCAGTAGCTTCCATGAGCCGCCACTATTCACCGGAGTGCGAAATTGATGACAAGCGAAGTTCGCAGAATTCCTGTTCTAGAGACTGTCTGGAAAGTGCTCGGCGGACGTGATGGTGGCCTACGCTCTGCGCCATTGGAGAGCAGGAAGTACCCCACGGATCTGTCCGATGACCAATGGCGTTGCATCCGCGCGCATCTTCCCGAGCCCACAGGACAAGAACGCCCCAGACTTCACGGCTTAAGGGCGATCCTCGACGCCGTCTTCTTCTACGTGCTCAAGAGCGGTTGTCCTTGGCGGTTGCTGCCGAGGGAGTTCCCACCGTGGAAGACCGTATACGACTGGTTCAGGAGAAGATGGCGCATCGATGGTACGTGGGAGCGCCTGAACGCCGAACTCCGCAAGCTCCTGCGGATGCGGTTTGGCAGGGATCCCGACCCTAGCGCAGCTATAGTGGACTCCCAGACGACCAAGACCACCGGGGTGGGAGGCCAAGAGCGCGGCTTCGACCCCGCCAAGAAGAAGGTGGAAGGCAGGAAGCGTCACCTTCTAGTGGACACCGAGGGGCTGGTGCTCGAGGCG
>DASQVA010000100.1:0-2042 GCA_035641035.1 Rubrobacter sp.
TTCGAGCAAGGAAGGTACTCTGCGGAAGAGTACCTTTACTTAATCTCTGATCTAACACTCAAAGAGCTACGAGTAGCACGCCTACTATACGAGACACGTCCAGGGTCAGAAAAAGGTTACTGGGAAGAGTGGAAGAACGAAGTATGCGGCGACCTGAACATCGACAGAGATGACCTCGCGATGGTTCTAGCCAGAATCGAAGCTTCAGGGTTGACAGAACGAGTGATTGGCACTAAAGGTGGTAAGCGGTACATCGGCAGCACCAACCCAGGCATGGGCTATTATAAGGTTACTCCGGCGTTCAAGAAGTTGATGAATTTCGTGGAGTTGGAGTCGTAGAAGAGCCAAACTGACTATATAAGTACAAGCTCTTCGCACTGCATTTCGAGTACAATCGACGAGCCTTGCGCGACGCTAACGACATTCCAACTATCGGTACCGCTATCGGTCCCAAGCCCGTTCTGCTCCTGGTGCTCGACGGTATCCGGCCGGACGTTCTGCGGGCGGCGATCCGGGACGAGGACGCACCGACGCTCGGATTACTCGCCGAGAGGGGGGAGGCGGTCTGGGACGCGGTCTCGGTCTTCCCGAGTATCACGCCGGCGGCGACGGCGGCGATAGCCACCGGGACCCCACCGTCCGGAAGCGGCATCCTGGGCCACGCTTGGTACGACCGCCAAGAGAAACGGCTCGTGGTATACGGGGCGAAGAGGGAGACGGTGATCTCGAGCGGCCCCCTTAAAGTCTTCCACAACAACGTCTTTAGGATGAACCGGGACGACCTCGACGCGCCGACGATCTTCGAGACGCTGCACGACTCCTATGGCGTTGACGGCGCCTGCGTGAACTTCCCGGTCAGGCGCGGGCCGCACGACCACCCGATACAGCTCAGGAGCGTCAAGGGCTTCAAGAACGTCGCGCGTCGTAGCGAGCTCTTGGACATCTCGGTCGAAGGACCAAAGGAATACTACATGGGCGACCTGTTCTACAGCCGCGACACGGGGCTGCACGGCCGAGAGGGGGTCGGAGGCTGGAGGCGCTCGGTAGGGATCAACGACGTGTATGCGGCTGGGGTCGGGGCCGTGCTCCTCGAGGAGAAGGCCGCGCCCTTCACGGTTGTGTACTTCTTCAAGGGCGACTCCGTCGCTCATCACAGGGGTATCGCAGCGCAACGGGAGTACGTGGTTACCCTCGATGGCTACGTGGCGGACATGTTCGAGGCAGCGGGCGGCCCGGAGAAAGTGCTGGAGGAGTATGCGATCCTCGCACTCTCGGACCATGGGCACACACCCCTCTTGCCGGACAGGCGCCGCTACGTCCGGCTCGGACGCATCCTCGGCGACAGGGCGAGCGTCGGGGTCCGGGCCCGGTTTGGGCCCGGGACGGAGATAGTGGCGGTCCCCAACGGTCGGTCGGCTTTTCTCTACCTGGCAGAGGGCGTAGACCACGCGGAGGTCGTCGCGGAGCTGCTCTCCCGCCGTGGCATCGACCTCGCCGCCTGGCGGGAGGATGGCTGGGCCGTGGTCCGGAGGTTGGGGCGGGAGATCAGGTTCCGTACCAAAGAAGAGGCCGGAAACGGTTCGAGGGACGGGGTGCGGGACACCGCGGGCCGGGTGTGGGACCTCTCCGGCGACCCACACACCCTCGACATGCAGATCGTGGAGGATGGGATCCGGTACGGCGAGTACCCGGACGCCCTGGAGCGTCTGTGGGGATGCCTCCTCTCGCCCCGGTGTGGGGACGTGGTGCTCTCGGCCACCCCGGGTCACACCTTTGGCGAGATCTCCGGCACGTTCCACGCGGGGAGCGACCACGGCTCCCTGCACGCCAGCGACTCGAACGTCTTCGTGCTCGCGGCCGGCTTCCCGGGAAGCGCCGACGGCTTCACCGCACCGCGCAGAATCACCGAGGTCGCCCCGACCCTGCTCGCCCACTTCGCGGCCGGCACCGCGACCGCGACGGTGGATGCGGGGACGTAAGGCTTGAACAGAGCGAGCATCGAGACCACGGAGCGGCGTGTCTCGTAGCGGCTCCGGGCGCAG
>DASQVA010000101.1:0-4167 GCA_035641035.1 Rubrobacter sp.
CCACGCGACCGCGCAGGTCTGTGGTCGCGGCTGCCGGGTCGGATGAGTGTTGAATGCGGTCGCCCACCAGGGAAGATCTGGCATCGGACATGGGTTCCTCCAAGTAGCGCCCGTCGGACGGGCTACGGTGGTAGGTCGCGGATCCTCGTCCGGGACCCGCCCTGAACTTGAAAATCTACGCCAACGTCTCGCCCATGGCGAGAAAGCTAGCACGTCGCGTGTTACCATTCAAGCTGTCTTCCCTACTTGACCCTCCCCTTCTTCTCAGAGGCCTCGTCTCTAGACGGCAGGCGGCGCTGCGGGTTCCTCCACGGCGCGCCTCTACAGCGCGACGAGTGGTCGCGCGGAGGGCTTCGAGAGTTCCGGGATGATTCACGTCCGAGGCGCCCAGGAGGTCCACGGCGGTGCACCGGATCTGGCCAACCAGCATGCCCGTCGGGGGGTCGCTGCGCTATCTCTACACGGTGGTCGCCCCTTCGACAGCTTTCAGCGCGGACCGACGGGTGTCCAGCTGGTACTCAGGATCCTCGATGTAGGCGGCGCGCATCCACGAGAGGGCTTACGCCGGCCGACGATGATCTCCGTCCGTGGGTCGAGTTCCTCGAGGTGGACGTTTCGCATCCCGTCGTGGGCCCCGTTGATCAAAACCCCCTTGGCCGCCACCGCGGGCGGCCCCGTCGATGGCGGCATTCCCGTCGGCGGTCAGGGACTCGCGGAAGCGCTCGTACTGGGAGCGGCCCGGTTACGACGTCCTGGGAGTGCGTCACCCTGGTTACGCCCTCCATATCCGCAGAGATGTAGGCCCTCACGCTTCTGCCCCACTAGGTCTTCAGATGTGACGTAGATCAAGCCAGTGTACAATCTAAGCATGACAGTGTTTCGCTACGGGCGAGAGCACTTCGAGGAGGGTGAGTACGTGCGCCGCAAGGACGCCACACCCGGCGACGACCTCGACCCCGTGGTTCGTATCGTGGAGGACCTGGGCACGGTTGAGATCCCGTGCGGCAAGGTGGATTGCCGGAGCAACTGCCTGGAATACGTAGTCCGCCCCGCACGCAAGACCGAGGACTACGCCCTGGCGGAATGCAAGCTCTCTTCGCTCGTCAGCATCATCTAGGCGTCACATTTCAGGTGTTAGCCGTCAGGCCTCGAGTCTCAATGGCTTGCTACGGCTTCGTTGCTCTAATACGGGCAGGCGCGGCCGGTCCGGATGTTGTAATCCGACCGCCAGGAACGGATAGCTGAGCCCTGAAGCCTTCCAGCTATTCTTCCCACTCGTAGTGTTTTTGCACGGACGGACGGCCGGCGGCGTAGAGACGCTGGAGAGGACCACCGGCCACGGGAGAGAGAAAGAGCCCGGCGAGGCCGGCCGGCAGGAGGTCACGGGCGATGGTCCAGGCGACGAGGAGCGGTACGCCGGGCGGGTGGACGGAGTTCCCGATGAGCCGGAAGGGATCGAGGACGCCGCCGCTCGGTAGGACGCCCGTAGCGTAGACGAGGAGGGTGAGGATGCCGGAGATCAGGCCCGTCAGCAGCGCCAGCGCGAGGCTGAGGATGAGCCGCGGTCCACGGGTCGGGTCACCGTCCGAAGCGTTACGCCGCAGAAGCAGGACGCCGCCGAACAAGGGGGCTGCTACGAGCCCTGACAGCAGGCCGACGCCCATGTAAACGAGGGCGAGCGTAGTGAGGTTGCCCTCGCTGCTCTGGCCACCCTGCAGGATCAGCAGTACGAAGGGTTCAGGGAAGAGTGACTTCACGAACATGAAGCCGACCCCATAGATAGCCCCGATACCGAGCAGCCGGAGCAGTATCATACTGCACCCCCGACGTAGTGGAGGGTGAAGGACTCGTTATCAGTGGACGATATCATCGTGTCTCAGAGACTACCCGCCGATGCCCGAAACGTCAGCAAGAGCTTTCACTACGCACCGCGACGGCCGCTACTCGGCCGCGGCGGTGGCGGCGCCGTCGGCGCTCTGGTCGATCCAGACAGTCTTGGCGTTGACGAACTCGCGGATGCCGAAGATGGAGAGCTCGCGGCCGTAGCCGGAGTTCTTGACGCCGCCGAACGGGACCTCGGGGGTGGACTCGGTCATACGGTTTATGTAGACCATCCCGGCCTCTATCTCGTTCACGAAGCGCTCCCGCTCGTCGGGGTCGTTGGTCCACGAGCTGGAGCCGAGCCCGAAGGTGGTGTCGTTGGCGAGAGCTATCGCCTCGTCTATGTCCTTCGCCCGGAAGAGCGAGGCTACGGGACCGAAGATCTCCTCAACGTAAGCCGGCGAATCTTTGGGGATGTCCGTGATGACCGTCGGCGGGTAGAAGTTGCCGGGACCTTCCATCGGCTCCCCGCCCGTAAGCACGCGGGCGCCGGCCTCGACACTCTTCCTGACCTGTCCGGTAACGTCCTCGAGGATGTCCGGGGTGGCGAGCGGCCCCATGTCCGTGTTCTCGTCCATCGGATCGCCGACGCGCAGGGCCTCCATGCTCTCGACGAAGCGGTGCTCGAACTCGTCGGCTATGTCCTGGTGCACGATGATCCTCTTGGCGTTGATGCACGACTGGCCGTTGTTGAGGGTCCGGGCGGTGACGGCGGTGCTCACGGCCTTTTCAAGATCCGCGCTCGGCATCACGATAAACGGGTCGCTGCCGCCGAGCTCGAGCACGGTCTTCTTTATGTTCTCCCCCGCCTCGCTGGCGACCTGCCGGCCCGCACCCTCGCTGCCCGTGAGGGTCGCCGCCCGGACGCGCGGGTCGTCTATGACGGATTGCACCTGGGAGGAGGAGATCAGGAGCGTCTGGAAGGCCCCCTCCGGGAACCCCGCCCTGTGGATGATGTCCTCTATGGCGAGCGCGCACTGCGGGACGTTGGAGGCGTGCTTGAGCAGGCCGACGTTGCCGGCCATGAGCGCCGGGGCCGCGAAGCGGAAGACCTGCCAGAACGGGAAGTTCCACGGCATCACGGCGAGCACTGGCCCTAAGGGCTGGTAGCGGATGAAGGCTCTAGCCCCTTCGAGCTCCACGGGCTCGTCGGCGAGCATCGCTTCGGCGTGCTCAGCGTAGTAGCGGCAGCCGCGGACGCACTTCTGGGCCTCGGCGGTCGCGGCGGCCAAAGTCTTGCCCATCTCACCCGTCATCACACGCCCGAGCTCTTCGGCCTCCTCCTCCAGGATCTCGGCCGCGCGCAAGAGCATCCGCGAGCGTTCCTCGAAGGAGGTCTTACGGTACTCGTGGAAGGTCTCGGCGGCGAGCCGGAGCTTGCCGTCTATCTCCTCGTCGGTGAGGGCTTTGAAGGTCTCTATCTCCTCACCCGTCGCCGGGTTCACCGTGGATATCGCCATGATGGTCCTCCTTACGGATGATCTCGTCCCCGCCGCAACTATACACCCAGCGTCCGGCGCCGGTTACGCCACGAACCGCCAGCTCACGAAGAACGCGCAAAATACCAGCGAGACGGCGGCGCTGATGGAGAGGTACACACCCGTCGCTCGCGGCCTACCCTCCAGCAGCACCGCGAGCGTTATGAAGAGGGGGAAGGCGACGAGCACGTAGCGAGAGAAGCCCATCAGGGGGGTGGCCGGCTTCCCGAAGGAGACAGCGGAGATAAGTAGCAAGAGGGTGTAGAGGCTCAGGGAGAGGGGGAGCACCCGTAGACCCACCATGAACAGCGCCACCGTAACGAGCAAGAACATGAGGTTGTACGCATCGTTGGGGTCGTGGAAGCGGCCGATAACGCCCGCGAGTGCCGAGTCCGCCGGGGTTCCCGGACCAACGGCCGTCGCCAGGCTCGCGTAAGCCTCCGCGAAGACGTCGACGGTCAGGCTCAGGGGGTCGGTGGGCCTCCGGTTCCAGAGTTTCTGGGCGGAGTAGAAGAGGAAGGGGTCATCGAAGCGCCACCACAGGTAGGCCATGTAGCAGAGCAACCCCGATGGCACCAGCGCCAGGCTCACCCCCCGCGCGAGCTGTTCCCTGCCCCACCCGCTCCTTCTAGCCCCCTTGAGCCACTCGTAGGCGAGCGGCACCACGAGGAACACCCCGACGTTGCGCGTCGCCCCAGCCAGGGCCGCCAGCACACACGCCAGCAGCAGGTCCTTCCTCACCCGGCACGCCCACAACGACCCCGCAGAGAGCGCCAGAAACAACGACTCCGTGTAGGCGCAGTTCAGA
>DASQVA010000102.1:0-8301 GCA_035641035.1 Rubrobacter sp.
CACCCGCGGCAAGCCCCTGGGTTCGGACGTGCAGGTGGAGACCATAGCCAAGGGGACCCCGGGCTTCACCGGCGCGGATCTGGCGAACCTCGTCAACGAGGCGGCGCTCCTGGCGGCGAGGCACGACAAGGACCAGATCGACATGGCCGAGATGGAGGAGGCCATAGACCGCGTGATCGCGGGCCCAGAGAGAAAGACCAGGCTCATCTCCGAGAAGGAGAAGGAGATCACCGCCTACCACGAGGCCGGGCACGCTGTCGTCGGTGCCTTGTTGCCTGAGGCCGACCCCGTGCACAAGATCTCCATCATCCCGCGTGGTCAGGCCCTCGGCGTCACCATGAGCCTGCCCACCGAAGACCGCTTCATGATGAGCCGCGGTCAGCTGATGGCCCAGCTGGCGATGATGCTCGGCGGGCGGGCGGCCGAGAGGGTGACCTTCGACGAGATCACCACCGGCGCCTCCAACGATCTTGAGCGCGTGACCCAGACCGCGCGCCAGATGGTCACCCGCTACGGGATGAGCGAGAAGCTCGGTCCCATGGCGCTGGGACACCAGCAGGGGCAGGTCTTTATGGGGCGGGATTTCAACAACCAGCCGGACTACTCCGACGAGATCGCCTTCCAGATAGACAAGGAGATCCGGAGGATCGTCGATGAGTCCTACGACAGCGCCGAGGATCTTTTGGTACGCAACCGCGAGCTGGTCAACAAGCTGGCGGCTGACCTGATCGAGTACGAGACCGTGGACGCCAAGCACCTAAAGCGCCTGGTGGAGGAGTACGCCGTGGACGGCGTCTCGCCCAACGGCGCGCTTCCCGACACCGACGGCCACCAGCGGAACCGTTTTCTGGACTAGGTGAGCCGCGCAAGGGCGGCCAAGAGCACCGCGAGGACCGAGCCCCCAACCTTGGGTCCCGGCCCCGTGCTAGTCGGCATCCTCAACATCACCCCCGACTCCTTCTCCGACGGCGGGAACTTTCTCGATCCCGAGGCCGCCGCCGCGCGAGCCGCGAACATTCTGGATGAGGGCGCGCGCGTCGTAGATATCGGCGGCGAGTCCACCCGCCCCGGCTCCGACCCCGTCTCCCCGGATGAGGAGATCCGTCGGGTCGTTCCGGCGATCGAGCGCCTGGTGGCCGATCGCCCCGCCGCCGTGGTCTCCGTCGACACCTACCGCGCCGTGACCGCCAAGGCAGCCCTCTGGGCTGGCGCCTGCATCGTCAACGACGTTACCGCGCTGCGCGGCGATCCCAGGATGGTGGCGCTGGTCGTGGAAGCCGGATGCCCCGTCGTTCTGATGCACATGAAAGACGAGCCTAAGACCATGCAGAGGGAACCCTATTACGAGGACGTGGTACGAGAGGTCCGCGACTTCCTGGCGGAGAGGGCCGAGTTCGCCGTTTCGGCAGGGGTGAAGCCGGAGAACGTTATCGTCGACCCCGGCATCGGTTTCGGGAAGACCTTAGATCACAACCTGGCGCTCTTGCGCCACCTGGACGTCATTGTGGACCTCGGCTTTCCTGTCCTCGTTGGGGCGTCGCGCAAGAGATTTTTGGGTACGATCACCGGAGTAGAGGTGGCGAGTGAGCGCGTCTTTGGCACGGTGGCGACGAGCGTGATGGCCTACGAGCGCGGCGCTACCTTCTTTCGCGTGCACGACGTGCGCGCCAACCGCGAGGCGCTCGCTGTGGCTGAGGTCGTGCGGCGGGCTTAAGACATCGAGGCAGAACCGCACGCGCTGGGCTGAACCGGTCTGCGGGAGTATCGGGGAGGTCGAATCCCATGGGCGAACGTTTTACGGAGCGGTCCCACAAGGTCGTGGTACTCGCGCAGGACGAAGCCCGTCGCTTCAACCACGACTACATCGGCACCGAGCACCTGCCCCTTGGCCTCCTGCGCGAGGATGAGGGCATTCCTGCTCGGGTCCACTCCAACTTGGATGTGCATCCGGACAAAGTCCGCCGGCAAGTCTTGCTGATCCTCGGTGAAGAGCCGGAGTCGAACTCACTAAGGGCGGCCCAAGTCGCCATGGAGCAATGGGTCGCTGGGAACGAGGTGTTGTTCAGGGAAGCGGGTCGGTGGGCGTTTCAAACGCTGCTCGGGGATCTGGAGTACGCTTACGCGGTGCGGGACACCAACGAGACATTTTATATGATGTATCACAAGGCACCTCTCGACCACGTCTTAGGCATATTCGAAGGCGATGAGCTCAAGTATGTGAAGGCGCAGATTCAGGAGGCCAGCATGGACTCGCTGGAGCACTTCCCGGCGCCCAGAGAGATCAAGATTGGTGCCATAAGGGAGCACACACTCGAAGGAAGCGCGGCTTCGGCTCTCACGATGACCCGCACCTTCCGACGGTGAACCGTGCTTTCTTGAGCCTCGGCAGCAACCTGGGCGACCGCTTCGCATACCTGCGAGCGGCGGTGTCCGCACTCGGTCGGGCTCCACGGACGACGCTCGTCGACGCGTCGATGATCTATGAGACGGCGCCAGTGGAGGTGGTTGGGGATCAGTCAGACTACTTGAACTGCGTTCTCGAGGTCCGATGCGGCCTCCCGGCGGTGGAGTTGCTCCGCTACTGCCAGGGCGTGGAAACGGCGCTCGGGCGCGAACACAAGGGGGAGAAGGCGCCGCGAACCGTGGACATCGACGTTCTGCTCTACGGGGGGGGGGACTTTGAGAGACCGGACCTGGTGGTGCCCCACCGGGGGGTGACGCGGGCATTCAACCTCGTCGGGCTCGCGGACCTGGACCCGGGGCTTTATATTCCGGGACGCGGCGCGGTAGGTGAACTGCTGGCGGAGGCCGACCGGGGCGGGATCAGGACGTTCGGGAGGGCGGAAGAGTTATGTTGATGGCGGTGGACGTCGGGAACACGCAGACGGTTCTGGGGCTCTTCGAGGGGGAGGAGGCCAAGGGGCAGTGGCGCGTGGCCACGGAGGCGCACCGCACCGCCGACGAGCTCGCGGTCATCTTCGCGGGGCTTCTCGCGTTGCAGGGGCGGCGTCTTGAGGAGGTGGGCGCGATGATCGTCTCGACCGTCGTTCCCGGGCTCACCCGCTCGTACCGGGACCTCGCGCGGGAGACCTTTGGGGTACCCTTCTACGGGGTGACGGCGGCGATGGAGACTGGTCTCAAGAACCGCTACGACGACCCTGAGGCGGTCGGAGCCGACAGAATCGTCAACGCCGTGGCGGCCGGTCGTCACTACGGGTTCCCGGCTATCATCGTGGACATCGGAACGGCAACGACTGTCGAGGCCGTAGACGCGGACGGGAACTACCTCGGGGGCGCCATATTGACCGGCCTCTACGTCGCCTTGGACGCACTCGTCGCCCGGACGGCCAAACTCCCGAGCGTGGACCTCGAAGAGGCACCGCCGAAAGTGATAGCCGCCAACACCCCCGATTCCATAAGGAGCGGCTTCATCTACGGTTACGCGGGCGCTCTGGACGCCCTGATCCGACGCTCCCGCGAGGAACTCAGCGTGGCCGGCGTCCGGGTCATAGCCACCGGTGGACCCGCCGGCGCCATAATTCCCCACTGCCGGGAGATACAGGAGTTCGACCCCGACCTCACCCTGAAGGGTCTGCTCGCTCTCTACGAGATGAATTCTTGAGAAGGTTACAAGTATCAGATTTCAGGCATCAGGATCTTGTCTCGCTAGACTGGCCGGTGTCCGCGAAGCACTTTTCTTCCTGTCTGTCGACCTATACGAGAGGTCGCTCTAAGCAGGGGGCGGGTTACGAGGCTGGGGTGCGCCGCGAACGGTCCTACCTGACGGCTGACGCCTGTAACCTGCTGCCTCACTCCGTTGACACCCTGTTACCCCGCCCGTATAATCTCGCGGCTTATGACTAACAAGAATCAGGAGCTCGTCACCCCGGAAGGTCTCGAGAAGCTCTACAAGGAACTCACATATCTTACCGAGGTGCGCCGCAAGGAGATCGCCGACCGTATCAGGCAGGCACGCGAGTTCGGCGACATCTCGGAGAACTCCGAGTACGACGACGCGAAAAACGAACAGTATCTGTTGGAGCGCCGGATCGGCGATCTCCAGCGCAAGGTGCGCAACGTAAAGGTGGTCGACCCGTCCCAGGCCGACGACGACGCCGTGGACCTCGGGACCCGGGTGACCCTGCGGGTCGTTA
Organism: Rubrobacter sp.; assembly: GCA_035641035.1. Taxonomy (GTDB): domain Bacteria; phylum Actinomycetota; class Rubrobacteria; order Rubrobacterales; family Rubrobacteraceae; genus Rubrobacter_D. Next base: position 4,155 of record DASQVA010000102.1, read on the forward strand.
ACGGGGGACAGGAGCGGACGTTCCAGATCGTCGGCGCCAACGAGTCCGACCCGGGAAGCGGGAAGCTCTCCCATGCCTCTCCTGTCGGCCGCGCTGTGCTCAAGAAGAAGGTGGGCGAGAAGGTTACGGTCGCCACACCCCGCGGCTCGACGGAGTTCGAGATCGTCAACGTCGAGGTGGCGAGCTAGGGTACCGCCGCCTCGTACCGAACTTCCACTAACGACCCAATTGGAGCACCGCATGAACGAGACCGGCACTACCGCCGGCATTCACCTACCCGGCTGGGTCGAGAGGGTCGTCGACTCATTGGGCGTGGGGCCACACGTCGTGGTCACTGGGATCAGCCCCTCCGGTAACATCCACAACCTGCGAGAAGTGCTCGTTGCCGAGGCCGTGGCGAACGCCCTGAAGGTTCGCGGCGAAGAGGTTCGGTTTATCTTCCACGCCGACACCATAGATCCTTTGCGCAAGATCGCACCTGGGATACCGAAGCACTACGAAGAGTACATCGGCCACAGCCTCTCGCGAGTCCCCGACCCTGAAGGTTGCCACGTCTCCTACGCTGAGCACTTCCTCGTCCCTTTCGAGGAGGTGCTCGGGGAGATGGGGATGGAGATCGAGGTGCTCCGCTCGCACGAGCTCTACGAGGCCGGCGTGTACGCCGACGTCACCCGGGAGGCCTTGGAGCATACGGAGGAGCTGCGCGTGGTCCTGCAGGAGATCAGCGGGCGCGAAATGCCCGAGCACTGGTCGCCGTTCTTGCCGCGGGCGGCCTCGGGCAAGCTGACCGGGGCCCGGATACTCGAGCACGTGCCGGATGAGCAGAAGGTCGTCTACGCGGATGAGGACGGCTGGGAGGATGAGGCGGATTACTCTAAAGGTGAGGGCAAACTCGGCTGGCGGGTAGAGCTTCCGGCGCGGTGGAAGGCGCTCGGTGTAACCTTCGAGCCGTTCGGCAAGGATCATACCAGCCGCGGCAGTTCGACCGACACTGCAGACAGGATATCCCGCGAGGTCTTCCGCTACCCTGTGCCGGGGCGCTACGAGTACGAGTGGATCTTTATCAAGGGCCAGGGCGCCATGAGCAGCTCGAAGGGCATAGTCCTCTTGCCGAAGGACCTCTTGAGGATCATGCCTCCCAACGCTCTGAGGCGCATGATGCTCGGCCGCGACCCAGCCCGCGCCATCGAGATTGATCTCGGCGAAGGTTTCCCCCCCTTTATGGACGAGTACCGTGCCGAGATCGAGGACCATCCGGTACCCTTCACCCACCTTGTCACCGTAGCCCAGACCGTCGGCGGCGACGTGGACGCCGCGGCCGGTATGCTGCGGCGCGGCGGGTACTCGGAGGCGGCGGACGACCGACAGAAGCTCGCCAGGAACCTCTCTTACGCCCGTGAATGGGCCGAGAGGTGGGCGCCGGAGTCTATGCGGCTGGGGCTCCTTAAGCTCGGGGAGAGCCGCGAAGCGGCCGCGGGACTGGACGAGGAGCAGCGGGCGTACCTTCGCGAAGTCTCGGAGAGGCTCGCGCCCGAGATGGACGGGGGGGCCGTGCAGGATTTGCTGTACACGACGGCCATCGGGCGGGGGCTCAAGCCGAAGAGGGCATTCACCGCCGTCTACAAAGTCTTGCTGGGTAAGACGAGCGGGCCGAAGGCCGGTCCCTTTATTGCCGGGCTTCCCCCCGACCGTGTCCACGAGAGGCTCTCCGTGTGAGACGGGACACCGAAGCGCCGGGTGAGTGGCGTTACCCTCTCAGCAGACGCTACGGAAGGATGGTCTAGCCGGCTGCCACACGAACTATAGTGCTTAGAGCGTAAAGCGAGTTTGGGGACCGGCATCTTCGCGGAACGGTTGTATACTTTGGGGTAGCCGGCACGAGCTAGAGAGGTGCTCATATCAGAGAGGTATATTTCATTTCGAAAGGCAGATCTTTGCGAACGTATAATCCATTTATCTTCAAGCGTCGTATACAAGCTCAAACCGTTGTATTCCCCGATGCCGTGAAGGACCCTCGGAGCGGAGGAGGATCCCGCTAATGTTCGAACGATTCACGGAGCGGGCCCGCAAGGTCGTGGTGCTCGCGCAGGACGAAGCCCGTCACTTCAACCACAACTACATCGGCACCGAGCACCTGCTCCTTGGCCTCCTGCGCGAGGACGAGGGCGTCGCTGCTCAGGCGCTCTCCTCCTTGAACGTCGCCCTCGACGAGGTGCGCGAGCAGATCGAGAGCATCGTCGGCTACGGTGAGGAAGGCACGGGTGCCCAGGCGCCGTTCACACCGCGCTCGAAAAAGGTGCTTGAGCTGGCTTTGAGGGAGGCGTTGCAGCTTGGGCACAACTACATCGGCACCGAGCACATCCTGCTCGGGCTGGTGAGGGAGAGCGAGGGCGTCGCTGCTCGGGTTCTCTCCAACTTAGATGTGGACCCGGACAAGGTCCGCCGCGAGGTCGTCAGGAGGCTCGGCGGTGGGCGCAGCCGGAGCCGGGGCGGCAGCGGGGAGGCCGCGGGCGGACGCGGAGTCGAGACCAAGCGGCCGAAGACCCGCCAGCTCGACCAGTACGGCAGGAACCTTACGGCCTACGCCGAAGAGGACAAGCTCGACCCGGTCATTGGTAGGAGTCAGGAGATCGCGAGGATCATGCAGATCCTCGTTAGGCGCACCAAGAACAATCCCGTCATCATCGGCGAGCCTGGCGTTGGCAAGACGGCCATCGTCGAGGGGTTGGCCGAGGAGATCGCCGAGGGCAAGGTCCCCGAGATCCTCGGCAACAAAGAGGTCTACACGCTCGACCTCGGCGCTTTGGTCGCGGGCTCCAAGTACCGGGGCGAGTTCGAGGAGCGCCTCAAGAAGATCATGAAGGAGATCACCGACCACGGCGACGTGATCCTGTTCATCGACGAGATCCACAACCTCGTTGGGGCCGGAGCCGCCGAGGGAGCGATAGACGCCGCCTCGATCCTGAAGCCGGCGCTCGCCCGCGGTGAGATTCAGGTGATCGGTGCTACGACAATAGACGAGTACCGCAAGTACGTCGAGAAAGACAAAGCCCTCGAGCGACGCTTTCAGACCATTCAGGTCGGCGAGCCTTCGGTCGAGGAGACTGAGCTCATCCTCAAGGGGCTGCGCGAGAAGTACGAGTCGCACCACAACATAGACATCACCGACGAGGCTTTGAAGGCCGCCTCGCAACTCGGCGACCGCTACATCTCGGACCGTTTCCTACCTGACAAGGCTATTGATCTCGTGGACGAGGCGGCGTCCAAGATGCGGATCAAGACTATGTCCTCGCCGCCCTACTACAAGGAGATAGACGAGGAGCTCGCGTCGGTACGCGCTGAGAAGGAGGCCGCCATAGACGGCCAGGAGTTCGAGAAGGCCGCGCGCTTCCGCGACTCCGAGCGCAAGCTGGTCGCCCAGCGCCGCGAGCTCGAAAAGGCCTGGCGCGAGGGGCGCGTGGAGGAGAAACGGGTCTCCATCGGGGAGAACGAGATCGCCGAGATCGTCTCGATGTGGACCGGCATCCCGGTCAAGAAGATGACCGAGGAGGAGTCCGCAAGGCTCCTGCAGATGGAAGACGCCCTGCACGGGCGCATCGTCGGGCAGAACGAGGCCATAAAGGCCGTCTCCCGCTCCATCCGCCGCACATTCGCCGGCATTAAAGACCCGAACCGCCCGAGCGGCTCGTTCGTCTTCCTCGGCCCCACGGGCGTGGGGAAGACGGAGCTCGCCAGGACGCTCGCCGAGTACCTCTTCGGCAACCAGGACGCCATGATTCGGCTCGACATGTCGGAGTACATGGAGCGCCACACTGTCTCGCGTCTGGTCGGTTCGCCTCCTGGCTACGTCGGTTACGACGAGGGCGGCCAGCTCACCGAGCAGGTCCGCCGGAGACCGTACAGCGTAGTGCTCTTCGACGAGATAGAGAAGGCCCACCCGGACGTCTTCAACATCATGTTGCAGATCCTCGAAGACGGGCAGCTCACCGATGCGCAAGGCCGCACCGTGGACTTCAAGAACGTGGTTCTTATCATGACTTCGAACGTTGGGGCGCAAACGATCAACAAAACCAAGTCTCTTGGCTTCGGCTCCGATGAGGCCGGTCTCTCCTACAAAGAGATGAAAGGCCGGGTCACAAGCGAGCTG
>DASQVA010000103.1:0-10989 GCA_035641035.1 Rubrobacter sp.
CAAGCCCTACGGGAATCTCTTTCACAATCCGTCTTGCACCGCCTCCGGGTGTGAAGCCGTACATATATCGTCCCGCGCGCTCGGGTAAACTGTGTACGTGGACACCAGGAACGCAGAGCGACTATCCGGCGAGCGCGAGGACTACCACTACGAAGAGCGGGGACTTGGGTCCTGGATCCGTCGCAACCCCTGGTTGCTTACCCGCCTGTTTATAGTGATCGTTTTCTCCTTCGCCGCCTCCACGGTGGCCGCCAACTTCTCCTACGGCCTCAAAGGCGAGCCGACTATTCTGAGCGTAGAGCAGTTGAACGCTGGCAAGCTGCCGGCCGGCACGGAACTCGGAGACTACGTCCAGGTCAGAGGCACGCCGAACGTCGGGGAGGATCTCGGGCGGATCGGGGTACCCAAATCCGAGATAGCATTAGTCGGCCGCTACAGCACACACTACTTCTACTTCCGCCTCGCGGAGACGAAAGACAACCTCCTTATCCAGACCACGCAGGGCCTCCCAGAGGACCTGCAGAGCTCCGAAGAGCGCGTGTGGAGGGGCAAGCTCGAGACCGTCGGCACCGTCATCTTCCACGACACTACCCAGGAAGGGCTCAAGGGCGCCGGTCTCCCCCACGACGAGAGCATCCCGGTTGTAAACACGGGCGAAACGCCAGAGTACCTGCGCCAAATCTTCCCCGCCTACTCGGCCATAATAGCCCTCTGGCTCTTCTCGGTGTCCTGGCTCGCCTGGAAAAAAAATAAACCGTTTTTAGGTTTGTAGGCTTCAGCCGTTAGGATCGTATCGTCTGGCAGTAACGCTACTCTGTGCAGACGGGTTGTGGGGTTCGGCGCTGGAAGCTGCGCGAGTTCGCCACCTCTAGTTGATGCGCTTGAAACCTGATATCTACTGCTCCGCCTGCAACCCGAAGCCTGATTGTTGCTATATTGCTCGTGCACCCAGCGCGTGGGTAGTTCGACAGAGGAGAGTGGATGTTAGGCGCCTTCTTCAAGTTCTCGGAGCGGGGGACGAACCTCCGGACAGAGGTGGTCGCTGGGCTGACGACCTTTATGACGATGGCCTACATCATCTTCGTTAACCCGGCGATCTTAGGCACCCAGGGCACCGGCCTTCCCCTTTCGGGGGTGTTCTTCGCTACATGCGTGGCGGCGGCCGTGGCGAGCATCGCGATGGGCCTGGTAGCCAACTTCCCGCTGGCCTTGGCTTCGGGGCTCGGCCTGAACGCCATAGTGGCCTTTACGCTTATACTAGGCCTGGGGCTGAGCTGGCAGGAGGCGATGGCCGTCGTGGTGGTGGAAGGGCTGCTCGTGACGGTACTCGTGCTGACCAACCTGCGTGAGGCGGTGCTCAACGCCATCCCCACGTCGCTGAAGTTCGCGATAGCGGTTGGCATCGGGCTGTTCATCGCGTTCATCGGCCTCAAAAACGCCGGGCTCGTGGTGGCCAACCCTGAGACTTACGTTACCTTGGGCGACCTCACGCTGGGCCCTGTGTTGCTCGCGGCCTTCGGGCTCGTCGTCACGCTCGCGCTGGTGGCACGGGGCTTGAGGGGCGGCATCCTCATCGGGATCGTCGTGACCGGGATCGTGGGCATGGTCTTCGGGATCGTGCCGCCGCCGGCGGCGATCGTTGACTTCCGCTTCGACACCTCGACGGTTGGGGGCGGGGTGCTCGCGGTGCCGCAGGTCCTGCAGCTGTCGCTCTTGCCGGTGATCTTCGCGCTCTTTATGACCGACTTCTTCGACACGATGGGGACTATGATCGCTGTCGGTCAGGGGGCCAAACTCCTCGACGAGGAGGGCCGGGTGCCGCAGGCCAAGCGCGTTCTGCTGGTCGACTCGCTGGCGGCCGCTCTAGGCGGCGCGACGGGTGCGAGCTCCGTGACGAGTTACATAGAGAGCGGGTCGGGGGTCGCCGAGGGCGGTCGGACGGGTTTGACCAGCGTCATCGTCGGGCTGTTGTTCTTGCTCGCGCTGCCGTTCTCGCCCCTGATCTCGGTCTTCGGCGGCTCCGTGCCCATCCCCGGCCCGGAGAACGGGGACATCTTTGTCTCCCCCGTCACGGCCCCGGCCCTTATAGTGGTCGGCTTCTTGATGATGACCGCCGTCCGGTTCATCCCGTGGGACCGCTTCGACGAGGCCATCCCGGCCTTCCTGACCATCCTGACACTCCCGCTGACCTTCAACATCTCCTACGGCATAGGCTTCGGGTTCATCTCCTATGTGTTGATAAAGCTCTCCCGCGGCAGGCCGGGGGAAGTCCACCCCCTGCTCTACGGCGTCGCCCTGCTCTTCGCCCTGGCCTTCGTGTGGCCAGCGTTGCAGAGCGTGCTCTCCTGACGAACGCCCCAACCCATACGACTGACGGTGTTTATGGCGTAGATAACGGGGGTAAGAGATTGCGAAAGTAGCGCGAGGTACGGTATTTGGGAGGTAAGGCATCTGTTATATTGCGCTGATGGGTGTCGTCAGGCGGGAGTGATTAGCACGCCAGGGGAGGTGAAAGCGCATAGGCATCATAGCGCTGATAGTGGTCGGGCTCATAGCCGGTGCGTTGGCCAAGTGGGTTATGCCGGGGCCGGACCCCGGAGGAATAATCGTTACTATTTTGATCGGCATAGCGGGAGCGTTCCTCGGCGGTTACCTGGCGGGCCTTGTTGGCATCGGGGGCGGCGTGATCACGACGATCCTAACCGCTACCGTCGGCGCGATCCTACTGCTGGCGATCTACCGGTTGATCACGCGCCGGGTGGTCTAGGAAGCTTCCGATAAGACGACGAAGATCAGACTCAGTGATGAAAGGAGAAGCATGAGCGAGCAGGGATCTCGGCAGAGCAGCGGAAGTCCGCTACACACCGAGCGGGGCAGCACTACCATCCAGGACTCCGTAGTCTCCAAGATCGCCGGTATCGCGGCCCAAGAGGTGGACGGTATCCGCATGGGCGGTGGCACCTCGCAGGCCGTCAGCGGTCTCCTCGGGAGCATAACCGGCGGCAGCGGTAGCGGTAGCCAGACCCAAGGGGTCTCGGTCGAGGTCGGCCAGGAGGAGACGGCCATCGACCTGACGCTGACGGTCGAGTACGGCAAGTCCATCCCCCAGATAGCTGAGGCCGTGCGGCGCAACGTCGCCAATCGCGTCGAGAACCTGGTCGGCCTACGCGTCACCGAGGTGAACCTGGCGGTCAACAATATCTTCTTCCCGCAGATGGAGGAGGAACAGGAGCGGCAGCAGCAGCAAGAGCAGCAGCGCCGCGAGCAGGAGGCCCAAGAACAGCAGCGGGTCCAGTAAGGGTCCACCGAGAACCGACCCACCAGGGGGCTAAGCTTATTTTGGCAGACGGAATACAACTCGCGAGGGCCGCCTCTGTCGCGGCCCTCGCCACCGAAGGGGTTCACTCCATGGGGCGCGGGCGCTTCGTCGAAGCGGCGACCTACGAGGGCAGGGAGAAGGTCTCCGGGGTGATCGTCGGTCCCGAGGACTTAGAGATTCACATCGTAGCCCGGTATCCGCTACCCAGGCCCATCCCCGATATTGCGGAGAGCATCAGGGAGCGGGTTGCCCCCGAGGCCGGTGGACGTAAGACCACGGTGGTAGTCGAAGACGTCGAGGTGGCCGCAGATGAGAATCTTTAATAGAGTAGTTATGATGCTGCTCCTCGCCGGCCTCTTCGTGCTTGGCGTCTACATGGTCGTCTACGCCTTCGAGCTGTTCGGCTACAGCCTCAGTTCGTTGCCGTTCTCAGGTTTCTCCAACGGCCTGCAGGGCTTCGCCAACGACGTGGAGCGGGGTGGCCTCTCCGTTACCACCCTGATCATCCTGTTTCTTCTGGTGTTGCTAGGCCTGCTGTTGCTCATAGCGGAGTTTAAGCCTCCATCCCCCAGCCGCGTTCGCATGGGCAACGGGACGTACACCACCCGCCGCGTGGTCGAGGATGAGGTCTCCGCGGTCGCCGACGAGGTGCCCGGTGTACTCGGATCTTCGGTAAGCGCGAAGGCCCAGCGCAGACCGGGCGCCCAGGTGGACATCGAGGGTACGGTTCGGCGCGGCGAGGACGTCGGAACTATCAGGGAGGGCCTGCGCAGCACGGTGCAGGAGCACCTCTCCAGAAGAGGGTTGCCGGTGAGCAAGCTCAACGTAAAGCTCGTCGAGGCGGATCCCAGGCAGACGAAGACGAGGGTTCAATGAACGCTTTCAACCGGATCATCCTGTTGATAATAGCCCTGCTGCTCGTGGTGGTCCCGGTGCTCTTGTTGCTCGTAGCATTTGGGGTGATCGGGGCGGAGGTGGTGAACCAATACACTGGGTATCGGAGCGGGCTTTCTGCCCTGGGTAACCTCTCCGCCCAGGCCTTCTCGACGGGAGCGCGGCTCGTAATCGGGGTCATCGGCGCGCTCCTGGCGCTCGTAGCCCTGCTCTTGCTGCTGCGAGAGCTCACCTTCGGGCGCCGAGTGTCGAGGACCACGGTCATGGACGACACGCCGGGCCACGAGACCGTAATCACTGCCGGCGCCGTTAAAACCCTGGCCGAAGGCGCCGCGCGGGAGGTAGGGGCCGAGTCCCCTTCTGCCTCGCTCACCTCCGACGACCGGGCCTACCTAGTCTCCTGCAAGATGCAGGTCCCGCCCTCGGGCAACTACGCGGAGCTCGCGGCGCGCACTCGAGAGAACATCCAGAGGGTGCTGCGGGACCAGGGCGTGCCCCTCAAGGACGTCGAAGTCACGGTACAAGGCACCGCTTCTTAGAGAAAGGAAGGTAGGAGATGGCAACCTGGACCAACAAACATTGGGGCGCGATGATTGGGGCCCTCGTCTTGTTCTCGATGTTCTTGATCGGGTTTGAGGAGACCTTGGTCGTCGTGCTGTTCGGCGTTATAGGCTACTTTATCGGCAAGTACCTCGACGGGGAGATCGACCCGGAGGACATCCGCGCCCGGGCCCAGGGCCGCCAGTAGAGATATTTGCAGAGGTACATGAGTTCACTTACCCACCGGCTCACCTGCCCGTAGAATCAAGCGGCATATACGTCCGGAAGGCATATACCTCCGGAAACATAGGAGAGCATAGAAACTCTCTGACTGATTATTAGGTTCCTCGGTTTCGTAGCAAGCGACGGTGTTCTTCCTGTTCCTGAAACCGAGGGCGCACGCGGGCAGCCGGCACTTCTTTATCATCATGGCCGTCAGCATGGCCGTCGCGGCTTTCTTCTACCTCCCATTTCCACTGCCTCGCCGGCGGCGCTGATCGAGGGTCGCATCTTCTACTGGGGCCGTCAAATTGACTGGATGATCACGACGCCGCTCTTGCTGCTCGACCTGGCGCTGCTCGCGCTGGCGCTGCTCGACCTGGCGCTGCTCGACCTGGCGCGCTGGCAGCGCATCATCAACCCGGGTAATCAGGCTGACCGTGCTGGATGTGTTCATTATCCTAACGGGCCTTCAGGCAGGGTTCAGCCTCACCGGCTTCGGCAAGGGGTTCAGGTTCATCGTCAGCACGGCCGCGATGATCGTCCTCCTTCTACCTGATGTACGCGCGGCTGTCCGTCAAGACGGCGAGCCACGGCGAGCCACGGGGCGGGGCCATCCAGAGCACCTTCCGCACCCTGGCGCTCTTGGCCATTGTCCTGTGGTCGCTGAATCCAGTCGTGTGGTTGCTAGGTACCGAGGGCTTCAACGCCGTCGGCTCGACCCTCGAGGCCTTCCTCTTTCTCATCCTTGACTTCTTCGCCAAGATCGGGTTTGGGTTTCTCCTGCTGACCAATCGGCAGGCGCTCGGCGAAGCCGTCGGCAGGAACCAGGCCTATACGAACAAGGTCAGGTAGACCCGAAGTACAGCAGCGCCCTGCAGCCGCGGCGAACCTCCTGCGGTCCGCCGCGGCTCGTCCCGTTGCGGCGGGAACGTCCCGGGTAGTATGCTGGTCTTTATGGCGGGTAGAGAAAAAGCCTGGGGACGGCTGAGCGCCTGGAGCGAGGATCCGGGATCAACGGCTGTCCTCACGGATATAGACGGGACGCTGGCCCCCATCGTGCCCACGCCAGATATGTCCGAGGTGCCCACGGAGCTAAGGGAGTTGCTGCGGCGTATCAGCGAGAGGTACCTCCTTGTCGCTGGTATCAGCGGCCGGAAGACAGAGGACGCCTTCGAACTCATCGGGCTGGATGCGGTCGTGTACTTCGGCAACCATGGGTTCGAGATCCTGCGCGATGGCGAGGTCGAGGTGATACCAGAGGCTCTACCCTACCTCGAAAGGGTCCAGGAGCTGGAGCGCCGGGCGAAGGAGGAGCTTGCCACCCAGGGCGCCTTCGTCGAGGAGAAGGGCATCACGGCCTCCGTCCACTACCGCAGCGCGCCGCCCGAGGTCGGCGAGCGGAGCGTGGAGTTTGTTAAGGCCGAGGGCGAGCGGCTCGGCTTGAGGATCACGGTTGGCCGCGGGGTCGTTGAGGCCCGTCCCCCCATCAGGGCTGACAAGGGTACCGCCGTCCGCGCTCTGGTAGAAGAGTACAATCCGAAGAATGCCATGTTCATCGGCGACGACACCACCGACCTCGACGCCTTCAGGGAACTTGTGGCGTTGCGCGAGGAGGGCGTTTTGGAGGAGATCCTCCGCGTCGGTGTCGCGAGCGACGAAGGGCCGCCGGAGATCGTCTCGGAGGCCGACATCGTCGTGGACAGCGTCGGGGACGTTGGCGGGGTTCTGCGGGTCCTGGCCGGCCAGGACTAACCCGGGTTTCCGAAGCGTCCCCGGACCGCCGCGATCGGTAGGGGCCATGCAAAGACCTTCTAGGAGTCCCAACAGATCCCCGTACACGAGAGGGTAGGAGGTACCGTACAGGATCGAGATGACAGATCGCCCCGCGGAGGGCTCCAGGAAGAACACCTGATGGGCAATTGTTACGAAGGTAGCGGTTAGCGTCCCTCAGAGGCAAATCTCCAGCATCATCGCCGGGTCGCGGAGAAAGAACCCGTCCGAACGGGCGAATCGTATCAACCCGGCATGGCTTCGGCCGTCAAGAGGCCGGTCGCCCGGCGAGCAGCGTGAACAGCGCCGAGTACGGCCACGGTACGGAGTTGACGAAGTCGCCCAGCAGATCGTCCGAAGAACCGATCAAACAAGAACCAACCGCGTTCGCCACCCCACAAATCGGCCGTGGTTCACAGAAAGATCCCCACGGGATCTCCCTACCCGTTCCGCTCCCGGTAGGCGGCAATGTCCTTCAGCTGTGCCTCGACCCAATCGTCTATGGTGTTGTTCATCACGGTCTCGCGCAGCGCTCTTGCCCGGCGTTCGCGCTCCTCGTCTGGCATCGTGAGGGCTGCGTAGATGGCCTCGGCCTGCTCGTCTAAGTCGTAGGGGTTGACGGTGAGGGCGTGCTCTCCGAGCTCTTCGTGGGCGCCGGCGTTCTCGGAGAGGACCAGGACACCGTTTTTCTCGTTGATAACCGCCGACTCCTTGGCGACGAGGTTCATCCCGTCGCGGACGGCGTTGACGAGCAGGGCGTCGAAGTTTTTGTAGGCGGCGACGGAGCGGGGGAAGTTGTCCTCCATGAAGAGCTCGATGGGCCTCCAGGACCCAGTGCCGTGCCGCTCGTTGACCTCCTCGGCCGTCCTCCCTACGGCCTCCATGTAGGCCGCGTACTCGGGGATGTCGGTGCGGGAGGGCTGGAGCTGGGCGAGGAAGGTGACCTCCCCGGCTATCTCCGGGTGACGCTCCAGCATGCGGCCGTAGGCCTGAAAGCCGCGGACGACGTTCTTCGAGAGGTCCGTGCGGTCCACGCGCAGGAGGAGTTTGCCGGGGAGGTCCTTGACGAGCTTCTCCTGCTCGAGCACGGCCTCGCTCTGGGCGAGCTCCTCGAACTCCGAGGGATCTATGGAGATAGGGTAGGCCCGCACCCACACCTCTCGTCCGTTGTGGTGAATCACGCCCCCCTCCACGTCGGCCTCGACACCGAGGACCGCGACAGCCGTCTCCGCGAAGTTTCGGGCGTAGCGCTGGGTGTGGAAGGCGACGACGTTCACCTGCAGGAGGCTCTCGAGCACGCCCGCCCTCACGTAGGCCGGCAGGACACGCCAGAGGTCCGGCTCGGGCCAGGGAATGTGGACGAAGAGCGAGAGGAACGCGCCCGCACCGAGACGCTCCCGGACGAAGAGCGGGGTCATGTAGAGTTGGTAGTCGTGGATCAGGATCGTCGGTGACGAGGAGTCACCGACGGTATCAGCTACGGCCTCGGCGAAGTTCCGGTTGGCGGGGACGTAGCCCTGCTCCCAGGCCTCCCTCGTGTCCTCGCCGAGCACGGGCGAGTAGGGAAGGTCGTACAGGCCATGCTGGACGAACCAGAGAAGCGGGTTGGCGAGCCTGTTGTACATGAGGTCGTAGGAGGCAGGGTCGTGTTCGACGAGCGTGACGCGCAGGTCTTCGACCTCGTAGGGTGCGGGTTCTCTGGAGACTGCGACGTCCTCTTCGCTCTGGGCCGAGGCGATCCAGATGGCCTCCTCGCTCTGCCTGAGGACCGCGTTGAGCGCGGTCACGAGACCGCCGGCCCCCCTGGAGTACGCTCGCTTGCCCGACTCGCCACGCGAGAACGTCACCGGTCCCCGGTTGGAGACCACGACGATCCGTTCGTCTCTGCTGTGGGCCACGGGTCCCCTCTCGTTTTCGGTCCGCTCTCTTACACCCCGAGCAGTTTAGCGAAAAGGAGGAGGTCGTCGCGCAGGAGACGCGGGGTCAGGTAATGCTCACGGACGTGCTCCTTGCCCTGACGGCCCATCTGGCGGGCGAAGTCTGGGTCCCTGAGAATCTTGACGCACGCGGCGGCGGCCTCGGGGATGGTGTCGATCAGGATGCCGCCGCCCCCGTCGACCTGCATCGGGATGCCGCCGACCCTGCCCGCGACCAGCGGCCTGGCCTTCCAGAGCGCCTCCGTGACGACGAGGCCGAAGCCCTCGCGGATGGACTTCTGTATGACGACGTCAGCCCTGGACTGGAAGGCGTTCACCTCTATCGAGCCGACGTTGGTGAGGTTGGAGAACAGGAAGATGTCCGGGTCCCCGTCGGCGTAGTTGACGGTCTTGTGCCAGTAGTCCCAACCCTCGGGGTCGTCGTGGGCCATCGAGCCGATGAGCACGAGCTGGATCTCGGGGACCTCCGCCTTCACGCTCCGGTAGGCGTCTATGACCCCCAGAGGGTCCTTCCAGGGGTCGAAGCGCGAGACCTGTAAAAGGAACGGTCTCTCCACATCCACGCCGAACTGGCCCACGATGTAAGTCGCGTCCTCGCCGGAGAGGGCCATGTTCTTGGGCGAGAGCGGGTCTATGGCCGGCGGGATAAGGGTGAGCCCCGGCAGGTCTACGTCCGGCGGGGTGTACTCCTGCATGGTGTAGATCTGGGCGTCGTAATCCGCTATGTACGGCACGAGATAGTCGAGCACCTGCCGGTTCGGGGTCGAGAGGTCGGGGTGACAGCGCCAGATCCACCTGGTCTCAGGCGAGAGACCGCCCGAGAAGTGCTTGATCAGGGCGGGCTGCGGATCATGGACGAAGAGGATATCCCACTCTTCGCCGGCCTTCTGGATGGCTTCGGCTGACTGGCGGTTGTACTCTTCGTATATCGCCCTATCCTCGACGGAGAGCTCGTACTCCGCTCCCTGCAGCGCGTTGTGGAAGCTCTTCGTCACGTTGAAGAAGGCCTCCGCGCCGTACATGATGTCCCACTCGGTCTCCAGCCCCACGTCGCGCATAAGCGGCACGAGAGTGTATAGGATCTCTGCGACTCCCCCGCCGAAGCTCGTCGCACTGACGTGCAAAACCCGCTTTCCTTGGAGGCGCAGGGATAGGCCCACGATCTCGTCGTATAGCTCCCGCCGGATGATGCTGCGGTAGTCGGCGAGTGGTTTGTGGCCCGGGTTTACGCGTTGCAGCACGGTCTACGTACCGTTCTCCTCGTAGCATTCTGGCAAGATGACTTTATCCACACGGTTAACTGTATATTAACGCGCCCCAAAGAATCAACAAGATACGGAACAAATCGCCAAGTAATTACCGCTTTCTCAGTCTTTCAAGTCTCTCTCGGAGAGGTGCTGGCGTGACGGATGATCTTCAACCGCGTCCCGCCACCCTTCGTCGAGTCCAAGACCAGCTCGTCGACCAGGTTGCGGATCACGGTGAGACCGAACCCACCCTGGTCGTCGGGCTCGGCCGTAAGGGCTGCGGCGCTGAAGCCGCCGCCGGCATCCGTCACCGTCACCTCGACGGTCCACGGGAGCACCCTGTATTCGACCTCATAGCTCTCCACGGCCGCGTGGCGGATCACGTTGGTAACCGCCTCGGTGACGGCCAGTTTGAGGTCGTAGACGTCTTCGGGCTCGAAACCCGCCAGTCGTCCCACCTGGCCCACCACCAGCCGGGCCAGCAGTACGTACTCCGCGCTGCTGGGGAGGATCAGCGAGATCGGCTCCGAGAACCCGATGCCCTCTTCGCTCGCCTTGGCTGTCTCCCACTCCATCGGACCTTTCCATCATCTGGCCCCTCGCGAAAACCCGCGAGACGTTCCGTCGTAACCACACTTCTGCAAACTTCGAGCATAGTCTTACCCAGATATATACGGCGCTAACCTGTAGTCGGACCATTTGACCGCGGCTCGTCGAACCCCCGACTCCACGGCGCCTTTCTGGCCGGAGGCCCCCGAGCGTGTGGCAATCACCTACGAATCAAAGTGGGCCAGCGTTACGCCGCCGAAATTCTTATCCCGTTTTAAAGGGCTGCACAGCCCTCTCTTAGGGCGCTAACTCCCGCTCGACGCCTCGCCCGCGACCTCCCCACCAGGGGTAGTGCCGTCCGGAATCGCCTCGTCTGGCATCTCGCTGCTCACTTCCTTGCTCGACACCTCGCGAGCGGCGTCTCCGACGGCCTCCTCGTAGAGGCGCTCGGCCTCCCGCTCAGCTTCTCTCTCCTCCTCGCGCCGCGCCGCCCTGACCCCCTGGCCGTAGG
>DASQVA010000104.1:0-2813 GCA_035641035.1 Rubrobacter sp.
GGTCTTCGGCGGGTGCGTCCTCGCCGTGACCAACACGCAGGGCTCGCTCATCACCCGCGAGGCTGACGCGGTTCTCCTGACCAAGGCCGGTCCTGAGGTCGGGGTCGCTGCTACGAAGACTTTTCTTACGCAGGTCGCGGCTATGTATCTCTTAGCTTTGGGGCTCGCCTACAGCAAGCGGAGCGCTCGCCCAGTGGAGGAGCTAAAAGAGATCGGTCGGGGTCTGCGCCGGGCGCCGGAGAAAGTCGAGGAGGCGATAGGGCTCCTCGAAGGCCATGTCATGAGAGAGGCCGTGGGCGTCTTCGCGGGGGCGCGGTGCGCGCTGTTTTTGGGACGAGGACAGTCGTTCCCGGCGGCTTTAGAGGGATCGTTGAAGCTCAAGGAGATCTCCTACCTCCCCGCCGAAGGATACGCCGCCGGCGAGATGAAGCATGGCCCGATAGCCCTTGTAGACGAGCAGTGCCCGGTGGTCGCGGTACTGGGCGAGGGTCTTTTGCGCGAGAAGACCCTCTCCAACGTCGAGGAGACCGTGGCACGCGGGGCGCGAGTAATAGCCGTAGCCCACGAAGGCGATAAAGTGGCTGGGCGCGTGGCGCGGGTAACGCTGCCGGTTCCTGCGATGCCGGAGATCCTGAGTCCTCTCGTCGCGGCCGTATCCCTACAGCTCCTCGCCTACCACGTCGCCAAGGCCCGCGGTCTCAATGTAGACAAGCCGCGCAACCTCGCAAAGAGCGTGACGGTAGAATAAAGCTGTTGGCCCAGGAGAAGAGGTGCTTTGTGAGGCGAGTTGGACCTGATCCTGTGCCTCACGGCTTCGATAGCTCTAATCGTGGCTCCAGGGCCAGACAACATCCTCGTGCTCACCCGTGGCGTTGCCTAGGGGCGCGGTTCGGCGTTAATCTCGGCGGCGGGCGCGGGCTTCGAGCTCGTGATTCACTCCATCTTCGCGTTGGTTAGGCTCTCCGCTTTGCTGGTGCAGTCCGCCGTGGCCTTCTCCGTGGTCAAATACGTGGGGGCGCCGTACCTGATCTACTGGGAATAAAGACGCTTTGGAGCAGAGAAGACTTTGCCGTGTCGAATTAAGCGGCACAGGTAGGGCTCAAGAGCGTCTTCGTTCAGGGCGTGGCCTCGAACGTGCTCAACCCGGAGGTGGAGCTGTGCTTTCTGGCCTTTCTGCCGCAGCCCGTGGACCCGGTGGCAGGCGGCGCAGCCATGCAACTGTTGGCGCTTGGGTTGACCTTCGCGCTGCTGACCTGGGTGGTCTTCAGTGCTCTCGGCTATCTCTCCTCCAGAGGCCTCGGAAACTGGTTGAGGAGCAGGCCCGGCTACGCAAATGCCTTGCGCTGGCTGATGGGTGGTGTCCTCGTTGGGCTCGGGCGGCGCCTGGCCTTCTCGGATCGCTGAATGACCGAATTGTGAGGCTCTCCGAGCGGAAGAGGATGCGCGCATCAGCCTGGTCGTAGCCGTCGTCGCCGCTGTGGTCTTCGGGACCGTGGGAGCCTATCTGGGCAATCGGTTCCGTGTGCCGGCAGGGATTCTTATCGGGACCCTCGTCGGGGTCGCAGGCGCGGTAGGGGGCGGGGGCGCACTTTTGGGGCTGCCCCAGGTTCCAACTCCACCTGGAATCAACGAGTTGCTACAAGTCTCTTTGGGTATGCTGGTAGGTCTCAGGATGTCCAGGGACGAGCTTCGCACCGGCGCGCGCGCTCTGGTGCCAGCCGCTCTGATCACGACGGTCTTAACCTCTACCGGGATCGCCACTGCCCTCGTCGCCGCTTCCCTTACCTCCATCGACGCCGTCACGGCCGTGTTCGCCGCCGCTCCGGGCGGCCTGACCGAGATGAGTGCGGTGAGTTTGAGCTTCGGCGCCGATGGGGCTGCCGTGGCCTCCGTGCAACTGGTCAGGGTCCTTCTGGCTATCACGGCGGTAGACGTCCTGCTGTGGTGGCTCGGGCCCAAAGATGAGGACGAGGATAAAGGTGAGGAATCTCAGGAACAGAACACCCCCACGGAGAGCACCGGGTATGCTGAGGACCTGAAAAGGCTCGGGGTTGCCCTTCCGTGGGGAGGGGTGGGCGGGCTCGCCGGGATCTTGAGCCAGGCGCCGGCGGGCGGGATAATCGGTGCCCTGTTCGGATCTGCGGCCTTCCGGCTGCTCACGGGGAGGCCCGTGCCGGTCAGGGGGTTGCAGCTCGCGGTTCAGGTGCTAGCCGGCGCGGTCATAGGGCTACAGGTCTCTGGCGAGTTCTTCGACCAGTTCGCGCGGCTCGCCGGGGCCGGGGCCTTGATCGTCTCCGTCCAGATGTTGCTCTGGCCGCTTATGAGCTGGATGCTCGCGCGTCTCTTCGACTACGACCTCGCGACAGCCACCCTCGCCTCTACACCAGGGGGTTTGAGCGGGGTCGTCGCGACCGCCAGCGAGGCGGAGGCCGACGAGGTGGTCGTGACCTTCGTCCACCTGGTGAGGCTAAGCACTATAGTCGTCGTCGTTCCTGTCCTCGTCGCACTGTTCTTCCGCTGACTGCCGGCAACTACGTATACTAACGAACGACCTTCAGGGCGGCGGGTTCGATGCGAAAGGACATCGGGAGGCGGCCCCAGACCTCGCCGTCCAGTTGCACAGGGACCTGGACCCC
The DNA here is from genome assembly GCA_035641035.1 of Rubrobacter sp. Lineage (GTDB taxonomy): Bacteria > Actinomycetota > Rubrobacteria > Rubrobacterales > Rubrobacteraceae > Rubrobacter_D. Next base: position 2,637 of record DASQVA010000104.1, read on the forward strand.
AGGGGAAGTGGCGTACAACTCTCTGGCGGTGAAAGAACGCATCGAGCGGTCCAGGGGCTTCTTGGCCAGGATCCTGGCCAAGACGTCGGGCCGCAGGAGCCAGCTCACCCGCTCGACGAGGACGACCTCGAGCTTGCCCGTGGTGAGTGCGGCGTCCTCTGCCGTTCTGAAGTCACC
>DASQVA010000105.1:0-9986 GCA_035641035.1 Rubrobacter sp.
GAGCCTGGCGAGACGGTCACGGACGCGCTGCTCTCCAAGGGCAACGGCGGCAAGGGCGCGAACCAGGCCGCCGCCGCCGCGTTGCTCGGCGCCTCCGTGGTCTTCCTGGGACGGGTGGGCGGCGACGGGTTCGGCGAGCCGCTCGTCCGGGCGCTCGCGGAGAAGGGCGTGGACACGAGCCTCGTCGAGCAGGCCGCCGGCGCGTCCACGGGCACCGCCTTTATAACCGTAACCCCGGACGGGGAGAACGCGATCACCGTCGCCCCCGGCGCCAACCGTAGCCTCGTCCCGGCAGACGTGGACGCCGCCTCGGCAGAGATAGCCGAGGCCCGGGTGCTCGTAGCCCAGATGGAGGTCCCGCCCGAGGTCGTCCTGCGGGCGGTCGAGCTCGCGGCCGAGAACGGCACCCGCGCGCTAGTCAACCTGGCCCCGCCCTTCGAGGTTCCGCGCAAGCTGCTAGAGAGGCTGGACCCGCTGGTGGTCAACGAGCACGAGGCCTCCTTTCTGCTGGGTGAGAGTGTGGATGGGGTTGACGGGGCCCTCGCCGCCGCCCCGGAGCTCCTGTCCCTGGGGCCGAGCTCCGCCGTCATCACCGTCGGCGCGGCCGGGGTGATCTTCTCCGACGGCGAGTCCACCGCCCATATCCCGGCCCCAAAGGCCGACGTGGTGGACACTACGGGCGCCGGGGATGCCTTTGTCGGGGCCCTGGCCGCGCGCCTAGCCCGGGATGCCTCGCTCGAAGACGCCGTGGCCTACGCCGCGCGCGCCGGGGCCGCCGCCGTCACTAAAGAAGGCGCCCAGGGCGCCCTTCCGACCCCGGAGATGGTGGAGGCCCTTTAAGAGCGCGAACTAAGGTCGGCGGGTGGCGCCGGCGAAGAACACCGGACCGTACGTCCGTAGCGGGTCGAGTTCGAAGCCCGCCCGATCGAAGAAGTCTTTCAACTCGTCTGGGTCGAAGAATCGGATGCCCCCGGTGGATAGGAAGCGCTGAAGCCGGCGTCCGCGGGTCGTGCGGGCGCGCAGGATGCCCATCACGGCGAGCCGCCCGCCCGCTTTGAGGGCGCGGTGGGTCTCGCGCAGGACTCTGAACGGGTCGCCGAACTCGTTGAGGGAGCCGCCGCAGACAGCGCCCGCGAAAGAGGCGTCGCCGAACGGGAGGTTCTCAGCCTCAGCCCGGGCGAAGGATGGCCACGTCCCGATCCCTCGTGCGCGGCGGGCGGCTTCCTTGAGCATGGAGGGCGAGATGTCTATGCCCAGGGCGTCGGCACCGTCGAGCGCGAGGCTGCGGGTGTAGAGGCCGGCGGAGCAGCCGAGGTCGAGGTAGAGGCCACCGCGCTCCGGGCTGACGATGCCGGTGATGATCTCGATCTCCCGCTCGTTCGGGAAGGGCTCGCCCGTCAGGAGGCTCAAGGAGCGGACGCGCCAGAGGGGTTCGTAGCCGCGGCCGGCGCCTGGCAAAAAGTTGGTGAGGTTGGCGACGTTGTCTGCTCCGGTGTGGCTTCCTAGCAGGTCCAGGTAGCCGTTCTTGACCTCGTAGGCGACGCCGGTTCTGGGAGAGCGAACCCTGCCCGCAATGATCCTGCCGTTTTCCTCGAGGCCTTCAGCGTAGACGAGGCCCCCCGTATCCGAAGGGCGGGGACGTACGATCGGCAGCAAGTCTCGGCGGAACACCTAGCGGCGTTTTCTGTCGTGCAGGCGATTCAGGCGGACGTCAAAGCCCCGGACGGAGTCCACGAAGGCGCCGGATTTTTCGGGTTGGGATGCGGCCTTGAGCGTGGGGTAGGTGCCCTCGTGGAAGATCAGGGGTCCTCTGCGCGCGTCGCCCATCCTGACGCCGACGACCCGGCCGAGGAAGAGTTCGTGGTCGCCGCCGGCGTAGACCTCGGCAAGCTCGCACTCTATGACCGCGAGCGCCCCCGCAGCGAGCGGGGCCCCCGTCGAGCCGTAGCCGCCGCCCAACGAGTGGACCGCCTGGAGCCCGCTGGAGCGCTCTGGGGATGCGAAGAGCCTGCTGAGCCCCTCCTGGTCGTCTGCCAGGAGGTTCACCGCGAAGTAGCCCTCCTCTTTGATGCGGGGGTTGAGGCGCGCCTCCTTGTGGACGCTGACCAGAAAGAGCAAGGGATTTAGGGAGACCGAGATCACCGCGTTCGCTGTCATGCCCTCGGCGTGTTCCCCGCACCCGCTGGTCACGACCGTTACGCCGGTCGGGAAGTGGCTCATCGCGCCCCTCAGGGCGTCGGCGTCGGCGGTAAGCACCTCCCAAGAATACTCTCTGTTTTTCGCACCCCGCGAGCCGTCAGGCGGCATCGGCGTCCTTTCTGATAGGCTGGATTTCCCGGAGGCTACTACGCACGAGTGTCGCCAACAAGCGTACCTCCCACATGCGGCTCCTCCGGCCACCACAGCCCGACCGTCTCCGGGTCCGAGCCGTACCACGGCCCGAGACGCTTATTGTGGTAAAGGCCGTCCAGGACTACGCTCTCCGAATCCGGAAGCAGCGCCACCTCGACCGGCACCACCCCGTCTCCGGCCACCCGCCCGTCGTCGACGAACCGCTCGTAACGTTTGCGGGCTTTGGCGGAGAAGGCGCCGCTCTCGGCGTTGCCCGCGACGGAGAGGTAGTGAAGGCCTGATCCGGCGTGCAGAGCGCCGGGGAAGAGCTCGTTTACACGGGCGATGGGTGCGAGGCGTTCCGCTTTCGCGGGAGCGTGGGGGGTGCCCAGCGTGATCAGGCGCGACACCCGCCGGTGTCCCGAGTAGCGCCGGCCGCCGTACGGTGGGTCACCACCGATGTACACTCGACACGCCAGCCCGCCAGCCGAATGCCCTACGAGCACCGCTTGTTTGGACGCGCTGCGGAGCAGCGCCCGGTCCACGATGCTCGCCACCTCGAAGACCAGCTGCCCGAAGCCTCGTAAGTACCCGAGAGCCCAATCCAGCGGCGTGATCTGGGCGACGTAGACCTCCGAGCCCGAGAGCTCGCGTAGTACCTCCGCGAAGCCCCGGTAACTCTGCGGCCACCAGGTGGCCCCACCGACGATCACTATAGGCCCGCTTGCCATGCCCGTAAGTATAGCCCCGCCCGATGCGCTATCCGCCGTTACCTCATGCGAGGCTGGCCCTGAGGCCGTCGAGCACGAACTGGACGGCGAGGGCCGCGAGCAGGACGCCCAGGACGCGAGAGAGCACGTTTGCCCCCGTCTCCCCGAAGAAGCTCATGACGCGGGGGGGCGAGGAGCAGCGAGGCCAGGGTAAGCAGTAGAACCACGAGGAGGACGAACATGAACATTGCGACCTGGGCGGCATTACTGCCACCGGTATATAGGAGAACCGTCGTGATCGCGCCGGGTCCGGCGAGTAGCGGGATGGCGAGCGGGAAGACCGAGATGTCCTGCTGGTAGGATCGCTCCTCTTGCTCGCGCACGGTCGAGGCGCGCATCCCGGAAGGCCGGGCAAAGATCATGTCGAGCGCCAGCAGGAAGAGCAGGATGCCTCCAGCGATCCGGAACGCCGGCAGCCCGATGCCCAGAGCTTCCAGCAAAACGTCGCCGGCGAGGGCGAACAGAAACAGTATAGCCGACCCGAGCAACGTGCCCCTGATGGCGGACGCGCGCTTGTTTCTCTCGGAGAAACCCCGCGTGAGCGCAGCGAAGATGGGGGCTAACCCTAGTGGATCCACGACCACCAGCAGCGTTACCAAGGCGTTGAAAGTGAACTCTTGCACTGGGAGACTGTACCTTACGGAGACGAACCGGCTTCCGGGATCACGCGCCACTCCTCCCTGAGCGACCGCGCCCTGTGCAGGGTCCCAGCCCCGATCCTACCCCCGACCGCCCCATAACGCTCGCCTACTTCCTCTGAGAGCGCCTCTACTACCCGCGGCACGCTGGCGTTCAGACCCCCGACGCTCCCCGGGCGGAACGGCAGTTCGAGCGCGGCGTAGAACCGTCCTAGAATCTCCCTGATCTCGTTCGTCTCGGAGACCAAGATCAGGGCCTCGAGCCGCGCCACCCGGCGCGTTACCCGCTGGGCCAGCCCGGCGTGCTTTACGCCCCCCGGCCCGCCCGAGCGAACCGAGTACGCTCCCGGGCAGAACTCGCCCTCCACCTCGCCACCCTCTGCCTCGACCCCGACCCGCCGTAGCGCCGCCGCCACGAGGTCCACACCCTCGGCGTAGCGCTCATAGAGCCCGTGGCGAAAATCCTCCACGGGGAATGTGAGCGAGAACGACAGGGACCCGTGGTTCGCCGCGACCGCCCCTCCGCCCGAATTCCGCACCAACACCGAAAAGCCGGCTTCCCCGGCGAGCCGCACAGCCTCCCCGAAACCAGGCAGTCGGGTCTCCGGCCGTGTCGCCCCGACGTAGGAGGTGGAGGTCCACATGAGGGCCACCGGCCCTCGTTCTCCGGCGGCAATTTCCTCAAGCACGGCCTGCTGCAACCCGAAGCCGTCCTCCGGTTTGTGCAGGCGCTCTGCGACCAGGATCTCCATGTGCCTACTTGTGGGCAACGAACAGTCCCGTGTCTTTAGTGATGCGGATCTCGCCCCGCGAAGTCAGCTCTCGTTCTAAATGGTCGGTAAGCTCCCCCAGCCTTGGGCGGAACTTGTCGGCTTCCCCGGGCGGCAGTTCGAACTGGTCGAACACCCAACGTTGCCAGGGATGATCGTTGGTGCTAAAGCGTCGGTGCAATCCAATCCACGCTTCGAGGTTCGAATTGTCACCGCACTGCCTTGTCACGAGGTTCGGGTCCGAGGGCGTCTTGTCCTACCTCTGTCCGGGTTATCTGCAGGTGGGTTTATATGGCTGGCCGGGTCCTTCATCCGTGGTGCTAAGATAGCAGCCCGGGAAGAGAGCCGGATAGTACGGAGGACGATGCTCCAGCAGGAAGCCATGATCGAACGCGTGCGCTGCGTCTATCAGGAAGACGAACGCCTCACGGCGACGATGATGTACGGTTCGTTCGTCCAAGGCGAGGGGGGCGGGTTCTCGGACATCGCGTTCATTCTGTTCTTCGAGGACGACGCTCTGGAGGACTCGGATCAGGAGGAGAAAACCTTGCGCGACGAGCTGTACTTCGTCAATAAGTACGGCAACGGGACGGTCACTTTGGACAACTTCGTCCGGGGCGAGTTCCACCTCGACACACCGCGGGGGTCGCAAGGATCGACGCGTCATGGTAAGACACCCACTGGCTACCTACCTTTGAGGACGAGCTCCTCTACATGGACCGTATGCTGGAGGGATCGACCGAAGGCTGGTTCAACTCCGCGAAGCTCCTCGAAGGGAACGTCTCCGATGATGCCCACGCCCGGTAAGCGGCCTGTACGGCCCGCCTAGATAGAGACGATCTCCGGTGGTCGCACGTTTCCGCGTGGGGTGGGGCAGGGAGATGATGGCGGCGCTGTCGGAGAGGCACGGCGGCGTCCCTCCAACGCTCTTCGACAAGCTCGACCGGCGTTTGGTTAAGACCTTGCAAGGTTATCGCCCGGGGACGCTGTGACGCGGGACGGGACGCACAATCCGTGGAGGACGCTCGGATCGAGGCGGGTCTACGAGAACCCCTGGATCTCCGTGCGGGAGGACCAGGTGATCCGGCCCGATGGCGAGCCGGGCATCTACGGCGTCGTACACTACAAGAACGTCGCCGTTGGCGTCCTGCCGGTTGAGGACGACCACGTCTACCTCGTAGGACAGTACCGTTACCCTCTGGGGCGATACTCGTGGGAGATACCCGAAGGTGGTTGTCCTGAGGATGAAGATCCCCTGCACGCGGCCCAGCGCGAACTCAGGGAGGAGACCGGGTTCGAGGCCATGCGCTGGCGCAGGCTCGGGGAGACCCACCTCTCCAACTCCGTGGCGGACGAGTACGGGGTGTGGTTCCTCGCTACTGGGCTCGTCCCCGGTGAGCGGCAGCCCGACGGCACGGAGGTGCTCGGCGTCCGCCGCGTTCCCCTCGTCGAAGCCCTGGAGATGACGCTGGACGGCAGGATCACGGACGCCTTGAGCCTCCTCGCCATAACCAACTACGTCCTTAGGCGCTCCGGCGGTGAAGATGTCGCGGCCGGCTAGGGGCGCCAGAGCGGCGGCGCGATGAAGGTCTGCGCGCTCGCGGGCGGGGTCGGCGGCGCGAAGCTGGCGGCGGGGCTGCAGGAGGTGCTGCCGCCGGGGGATCTCACGGTGCTCGTGAACACGGCCGACGACTTCGACCTCTGGGGACTCCGGATCTGCCCGGACCTCGACACGGTTATGTACACGCTCGCCGGGATCTCCAACCCCCAGACCGGCTGGGGCCTCGCCGGTGAGTCCTTCAACGCCCTGAACATGCTCGCCCGCTACGGAGAAGACACCTGGTTTAAGCTCGGTGACCACGACCTCGCCACCCATGTACTGAGAACGGCTCGCCTGCACGCTGGGGCGACGCTGACGACCATCACGGACGCACTCTCAGCCTCTCTTGGCGTACGGAGCGTCGTCCTGCCTATGAGCGATGAGAAAGTCTCGACCGTGCTGAAGACGCCGGCCGGCCTCCTTGAATTCCAGGAGTACTTCGTGCGCCGCGGCCAGAGGGACGAGGTACTCGGCGTCGAGCTGCGCGGCATCGAGGAAGCCCGGCCGACAGACGCCGTTTTGGAAGCGTTGGTTGCGGCCGACATGGTCGTCTTCTGCCCATCCAACCCGGTCGTTAGCCTTGGTCCGATCCTTGCTCTGGCGGGGATGCGGGAGGTCCTCGCGGCCTCGTCCGCCCCGAAGGTGGCCGTCAGCCCCATCGTGGGTGGAAGGGCGCTCAAGGGACCGGCGGACAGGATGCTGGCCTCGCTCGGACACGAGGTCTCCGCCGCGGGCGTCGCCGCAATGTACGAGGGGCTCGTGGACGGTATGGTCGTGGACCGCGTGGACGGGGGGGAGCGGGCCGGCATCGAGGCCCTGAGAATGCGCGCTCTGGTGACGGATTCGGTGATGCGCGGCGTCGCAGACCGGGCGCGCCTCGCGCGCGAGGTCGTGGAGTTCGGGACCGGGTTGGTGGATAGATGAGCCAGGCGGCGGGCGTCTTCGCGGTCGTGCCGGTGAAAGACCTGGCCGGTACCAAGAGTCGGTTGGCTCCGGTCCTCAACCCCGGCGCCCGGGCCGGGCTCACCCTGTACATGATGAACCGCGTCGTCTGGGCCCTGCGGGAGGCCGGGGTCGGTGATGTCTGCGTCGTCAGTCCCGACCCCATAGTCCTAAATGAGGCACTGGTGCGGGGCGCCGCACCTCTCTTGCAGCGGAGCCGGGGTCTCAACCCAGCCCTCGAAGAAGGACGCGCCTGGGCGATGGCCGGGGACGCTTCGACGCTGCTGGTCCTGCCGGCCGACCTGCCGCTCCTCGAAGCCAGCGACGTGCGGGCGGTGTTGGAGGCGGCAGTTGATAGACCTTGTGTGGCCATCTCGCCGGACGGCGCCCGTTCGGGGACGAACGCGCTCCTGAGCCGTCCCCCCGACGCCCTGCCTTTCCTCTTCGGCCCGGACAGCTTCGAGGCGCACCTGCAGGCGGCCCGTGGGCGAGGTCTGGACCTCCGGGTCTGCGAGCGATCCCACCTCGCCTTCGACCTAGACACCGCCGGGGACCTGGCCCGCCTCAAGCAGACGGGGGTACCGCGCCCGTGAGGGATTTGGAGGTGTTCGGGATCGAGGGGTTCCCAGAGGTTCGTCCCTGCGATGATCTGTCCGCCCTCGTCTCGAGGGCGGTGGAGCGCGACCTTCGCTCCGGCGACGTCCTCGTGGTGACACACAAGATAGTTAGCAAGGCCGAGGGCCGTCTCGTGGACCTTCGCAGCGTTGAGCCCTCAGCGCTTGCGAAGAGCTACGCGACCCGCCACGGGAAGGACCCGCGCCAGATCGAGGTAGTCTTCCGGGAGAGCCGGCGCATCGTCCGCATGGACCTTGGCATCGTGATCTCCGAGACCCACCACGGTTTCGTCTGCGCCAACGCCGGCGTGGATGCCTCGAATGTCCCCGGTGATGATACCGTCTGCCTGCTACCCGTGGACCCGGACGCCTCCGCATCGAGGCTGCGCGAGGCGCTCGCCGACCGCCTCGGTGTCGAGGTTGCCGTCGTCGTCTCGGACTCCTTTGGGCGGGCCTGGCGGCACGGCATCACAGACGTCGCCATCGGTGTGGCGGGCATGGACCCCATCGCGGACTACCGGGGACAAAGGGACCCCCACGGCTACCCGATGGAGGCGAGCGTCCTCGCCGTCGCCGATGAGCTCGCCGCTGCTGCCGAGCTGGTTATGGGCAAGACCTGCGGAATACCCTTGGCCGTCGTGCGCGGGTACCCTTACACGCCAGCCCCGGGTATAGGGAAGGACCTTCTCATGCCCCCCGAGAGGGACATGTTCCGGTAGGCCAGGCGAGAGGCGGGAGCCCCGCCGCCCGACCTTTCTTGACGCCGCCGTCGCGGCCAGGTTAGGATGGGTTGATGTTAATTCTTCGCTAGACGGCGGATACCGAAAAGTCGGACCGTGACCCTCACGGTCCCAACGCCGCCGCATCCCCTAACCTCGGAGGCCGTGGTTCGTACGCTCGTGCTACGGGCAGCCGTGTAGAGTGAGGCGTTTCGCGGGCCGGTAGAATCTCGCCCTTGCCGGATCGAGGGCTCGCGACAGGCGACGGGCGCCGTAGGAAAGCAGGACTCCTTGACCGACTTGAGAGCTTATCCTGTCTACCTTGGTATCAAGGGTGCTTTCGCGCTGTTCTTTATGCTGTGGGCCACCGTCGCTTCGGTCTATCGGATAGAGGTCGTTGAGCTTGACCCCTTGCGGCTCGTGCTGCTCGGGACGGCGCTGGAGGTGGCGATTTTGATCTTCGAGGTCCCGACCGGCGTCCTGGCGGACACCTACGGGCGGCGGAGGTCGGTCATCATGGGCTTCTTGCTCATGGGATCCGGCTTCGCCCTTGAGGGCGCGATCCCCACCTTCGCGGCGGTGCTCGCGGCCCAGGCGGTTTGGGGGGTGGGATACACGCTCATCAGCGGCGCCCTGGAGGCTTGGATCGCAGACGAGGCCCCGGAGCGGGACCTCGGCCGCGTGTACCTGCGCGGCGAGCAGGCGGACTACTTAGGCTCCTTCCTGGGTGTGGGCGCGAGCGTCCTCCTCGCCACCCTCGCCCTCAACCTACCGCTCCTGCTCGGCGGCGTCCTGACCGTCGCCCTCGGCGCGGCGCTTTTCCTCGTGATGCCGGAGCGCAACTTTCGCACCTCCCTGCGAGAGGGTCGCTCCTCCCTCCAACAGGTGGGCGCCACGGCGCGCGGCGGCGTCCGACTCGTCCGCGCCCGCCCCGTCCTGTTGATACTGCTCGCCGTCGCAGTGTTCACCGGCATGTCCGCGGAGGGTTTCGATCGTCTGTACGCCAAGCATTTTCTGGATGGGCTGGGCTTACCTTCCCTCGGCGGCCTCGACCCGGTGGTCTGGTTCGGCGTTATCAGCGCCGGGTCCCTGATCCTGAGCTACGTCGCGGCCGAGATCCTAGGCCGCAGGCTGACCGTGGGCGACGCCTCCGTGGCCGCCCGCCTGCTGCTCGTGCTCAACGTGCTCACCATGGCGGGGATGCTCGCCTTCGCGCTGTCCGGAAGCTTCGCGCTCGCGCTCGGGGCGTTCTGGCTCACGAGCCTGGCGAGGACCGTCTCCGAACCGCTCTACCTGACGTGGCTAAACGAGGGCGTCGACCCGAAGGTGCGAGCGACCGTGATCTCCATGGGCAGCCAGTCTGGAGCCCTGGGCGAGGCCTCCGCGGGACCCGTGGTCGGGGCCGTCGGCAACCTCGCCGGGGTCCGCAGCGCCCTCACCCTCACCGCCCTCATCCTCTCGCCGGCGCTCCTGCTCTACGCTAGGGCGATCCGGCACGGCGGCGACGAGCCAAGCATCGAAGGCGTAGCTGCCCGCCGAAAAGGGGGTTAAGTATCATCACAGCCCGATTTCAGCCGAATCAGAGGAAATTTGTTTAATTCC
>DASQVA010000106.1:0-17668 GCA_035641035.1 Rubrobacter sp.
CTGGCCGTCCACACCGGCATGAGGGAAGGTGAGCTTCTGGGTCTCAAGTGGGAGGACGTGGACCTTGATCGCGACGTGCTTCGCTTGAGGCGAGCCCTCGTCCGAGAAGGCGGCAGGGTGGTCCTGGGGGACCTCAAGACCCCCAAAAGTCGCCGGAGCGTCCGACTCACCCACGCTGCCACGAATGCTTTGAGAAACCACCTGGGACGCCAGCTAGAGGAGATGGGGCGGATGGGCTCTCTCTACCAGCCTGGTGGCCTCGTCTTCGCCACGGAAAGCGGCACCTTGATCAACCCCTCAAACCTCCGCAACCGCTCCTTCAAGCCCCTGCTTAAGCGGGCGGGGATCACTGACATCTGCTTTCACGACCTTCGGCACACGTGCGCCACCCTACTGCTCTCGCAGGGCACCCACCCTAAGCTCGTCCAGGAGCTTCTAGGGCACGCCTCAATAGCCATGACCCTAGACACCTACTCGCACTTCCTGCCGAGCATGGGAGACCAGACCGTGAGGGCGATGGAGGCCGCGCTTTCCTAAAGCAAAACCGCGTTGCTGCACGGTTGCTGCACAAAGCCCCCGGACTCCCTCCGGGGGCTTATTCTATCTACCATGATTTACCTGCAAAACGCGGAGTTTTCCTAGTATGGGCCTGCCTGGACTCGAACCAGGGACCTCTTCCTTATCAGAGAAGCGCTCTAACCGGCTGAGCTACAGGCCCTAAGTGATCGGCGCAACAGAAGCGCACCGCCGGGATAATGTACAACACCCCAAGGCCCTTGACAACTCGATTGAACACCGTGGGAGCGGGAAGTAAAATCGGCCTACATCGGAGATCCCCGCGACCTCGCGGAGTGAGAGGAGCGTATAGCCAGTGAGCGCCGACGGCTTGACCAAGATGTCCATCTACGGCATGAACATGGACCTCTTTTCCTCCAGCCCCATCGTTATCCTCAAGGTCGAGGACGAGAACCGCTACCTGCCGATCTGGATCGGTCAAGCGGAGGCCCGTTCCATCCTTTTCAAACTTCAGAACCAGGAGTTCGTCAGGCCCCTGACCCACGATCTCGCCCTTAGCCTGGTCAGCGAGCTAGGTGGCTCGATGGAGAGGATCACGGTGACGGAGCTTCGCGACCAGACCTTTTTCGCGACCATAAGGATGGAGATAGACGGCCGGACCGTCGAGGTGGACTCCCGCCCCTCAGACGCCATCGCCCTGGCCATTCGCTCAGGGGCGGAGATCTTCGCCTCGGACGTGGTCATCGAGGAGGCCGGCGTCGTCTTCGAGGAGGCGATGGAGGACGCGCCAGAAGAAGAGGTCGTGGACAAGTTCAAGGACTGGATGAACCGCGTCTCCCCGGAGGATTTCAAGTAGGGATAGGATCCTCCCTACTCTTCATTGGAGTGTCCGAAGAGGCACTTGTTTCGCTCTTCCCGGCCTTCTTCGCCCGCTCGGCGGCCCGCCCGACCGAGATGGTCGCGAAGATAACCACCAGCGTGATCAGGATCGTGCAGAACAACTGCCTGCCCAGCTTGACCCCCCGCTTCCCCGAAGGTCTCGGTAAACAAACTCCGGATAGCCGTGTTCCAGGCGAGGGCCGCCACCAGACCCAGAGCTGTCGTTATCAACTACGAGAACGTGTCCAGCTCTTCACCCGTCAACGATATCTCCTTCCAGCCGCTCGCCGCGCTGTAGCCCACCTGAGGTCCCGCCGGGATCTCCATCGGAGGATCTTTTGTCTGAGCGGTACTCGGGGTTTGCCCGGAGAAAGTCTTCGACCGAGTCTACCCCCCAGCCTACGATGACCTCCGTTGTGTCCGCGTCGAAGCGGGTCCGGATCCAGCCCTCCCTCCGGACGCTGCGCCGGACGTACTCCCAGGGAGTCTCACCAGGGCGACGCTCGAGCTGCTCGGTGTAGACGAACCGCCCCGTGGCCCTCTCGCGCACCATCAACAGGTCCATCTTCAGCCCCCTGGGAGACCCAACTTCGCCAGACGCTCCAACAGCCCCGCCTCTTCCCACGGCCACCGGACTTCCTCCTCCGAAATGCCGAACGGCGGCGCACTCGCCCGCATCTTACCTGTTCCGGCCGTCGCGTAACTCCCCGAGACCAGCGCCTGTCGGTCCGTGACGGCCGCGAGATCCTTGCGATGCACAAGCAGCCCACCCTGCTCCTCGATCCCACCGAGGGTCCAGGCCCCGTGGAGCTCTAGTCCCCCAGCCATCTCACTCAGCGCCCGCCGGAGCATCCACAGGGTCCTGGCGGCGCGGGCGTCGGCGAAATTGGCCGCCGCATGGAGCGCCGCGACGAGGTCTGCGGCCTCCTCGGTCCCGATAGGGGCGGCGGGCAGATCCGGCTCCGCGCCGAAGTCCCTAGACCAGACCCGCCCCAGGATGCGCTCGCGGTGCGCGTCGAGCGCGAGCCGGCCGAGATCCCCGGCATCGACGCGGACGATTACGGCCACGGCACCCACCTGCAGCCTGAGGCTCTCCGCCCTCTCGGCGTCCAGTACCTCGGATACCACCTTGAGATCCAGCCCGACCGGGGCCTCCCACTCGGGCGGGCCGGCGTCGAGTGCCCGGCGCCCGAGGGCGTCGGCGTCGCCGGGGCGTGTATCGAGCAGCCGCAGATCATTCTCCTCGATAAGACCATCCTCTGCGGCGGCGCGCCCCCCCGCCTCGCAAATCCTCGCGACGCCCGCCTCGTTCAGGTGTGGTAGCCGCAAACCGGCTTCCGGGAAGTCGCGCAAGAGCCGGTTCGTCAGCTCGCGTGGCTCCACGCCCAGGTTCTCTACCGTCGTGTCGGCGACGAGCAGCAGACCACGCATCGGCGTGGATAGTAGGTCCGGGGCCACGTGCGTCGCCGAGGCCGCGATCCATCCGAAACCCTCCGGCGAGGCGGCGGCGTAGACGGGACTCTGTACACCGGGGAGCCGGGCGGCGGGCAGGACGCGCTCGAGGGCGGCATCGTCGGGAGCGAAAAGGACAACCTCGGCGTCCTCGCCCTCACCGCGCCACTCATATTCCGCCGCGTGATCCGCCAAAGGTGACCTCGGCTACTCTATGACGATCAGGGGGTCCCTGGAGCGAACGGTCTGTCCGGGCTTGACGCAGACCTCGGAGACGGTCCCGGCCTTCTGAGCCCGGATCTCGCTCTCCATTTTCATCGCCTCCAGGATGCACACCGGCTCGTCCGCCGCGACCACCTGACCCTCCTCCACGAGCACCTTCACGATGGTCCCCTGCATCGGTGCCGAGACCGTCTTCTCACTCACCGAAGCCCGCCGCGCCCCCCCCCTATTGCGACGCGGCGGTCCGCCTTGTCTCCCCACCCCCTCGTCGGTGAAAATCCTTACCCGGAAGAGCTTTCCGTTCACCTCGACCTCGACCTCCCGGGCGCTCTCTCCTGGGGTTTCGCCCGTCTCGCCGGCGGGCTCCGTCTCTAGCTTCAGCCCATCCATGCGCTCTGTGATGAAGCCCGTCGTGTACTGGCCCGAGACGAACACCTCGTCGTCGAGGAGCGCGCGGAAGAACGGCAGTGTCGTCGAGATCCCCTCGACCCGGAACTCCCCCAGGGCCCGGCGCAGCCGCGCGAGGGCGTCTTCCCGATTTGAACCCTGCACGATCAGCTTAGCGAACAGCGGATCGTAGCTCTCAGGGACGACGCCGGGGCCCGCGAGCGAGGAATCAACCCGCACCCCTGGACCACCTGGCTCCTCGTAAGCGGTCACGGTTCCGGGACTCGGAGAGAAATCCCTGGCTGGGTCTTCGGCGTTAAGGCGCACCTCGATGGCGTGGCCCCGCCAGGAGATGTCTTCTTGCGAGAAGGGGAGTTTCTCTCCGGCGGCGATCCGGACTCCAGTCTTCACGACGTCTATCCCCGTAACCTCCTCTGTAACAGGGTGCTCGACCTGGAGGCGGGTGTTCATCTCAAGGAAGTAGAAACCTTCGCCTTCCACCAGAAACTCGACCGTGCCGACGTTGTCGTAGCCCACGGCTTCGGCGGCGGCGAGAGCGGCCTTGCCCATTGACTCACGCATCGCCGGGTCTATGGCAGGACTCGGGCACTCCTCGAGGAGTTTCTGGTGCCTGCGTTGGATCGAGCAGTCCCTCTCGCCCAGGTGGACGGCGTTGCCGTGTTTGTCTCCTACGACCTGTATCTCCACGTGCCGAGGCCCAGGCAGGTACTTCTCGACGTAGACCGACCCGTCGCCGAAATACGCCTCGCCCTCCCGGCTCGCCCGCTCAAAGGCGCCCTCTGCCTCGGTCCTGTCGCGGGCCACCGCGAAGCCCTTGCCGCCGCCACCCGCCGATGCCTTCACCGCAACCGGGTAACCGTATTCCCCGGCGAACTTTAGCACAGCGGCGGTCTCCCCCACCGGCTCGCGGGTACCCGGCACCATCGGCACCCCTGCCTCTCCCATGATGCGCCTGGACTCCACCTTGCTGCCCATCGCCTCTATGACCTCAGGGTGAGGTCCGATCCAGACCAGGCCCTCCTCCGTCACCGCCCGCGCGAACGCCGCGCTCTCGGCCAGAAAACCGTACCCCGGGTGAACCGCCTCGGTCCCACTGCGCCGGGCGATCTCGATCAGGCGCTCCACGTTCAGGTAGCTCTCCGCGGCCGAGGCGGGACCGACGTGGTAAGCCTCGTCCGCCAACCGGGGGTGCAGGGCCTTCCTGTCAGCGTCGGAGTATATGGCGACGCTCGCAACTTCCATCTCCCACAGCGCCCGCACGACGCGGACGGCTATCTCCCCGCGATTGGCTACCAACACCTTCCCGAACACTTAAGGTATGTCCTCCCAGCGCGTGTAGGACCACAGCGAGTCCTCCGTTTCCATCTCCCGCGGCGGATGCCCAAGCAGGCCCGCGAAACGCCACCGGCTGCGCCCGGCCGAAGCGCTCGGGGAAGCCTCGGGCGCAGTCCCGGCTTCCGGCCCCCCGCGCAGCGCTTCGAGGGCGGCCACGATGGCGGCGGCCTCTTCGAGAGTCGGCGTTGGCTCTACGCGCGCTCCCAACACGTCGGTCATCCCGCACAGTGCCGGATCAGGGGCGCGACGAGGCACTCTACCAGCTCGAACAAAATGAAGGACAGCGCGAAGAGGCCGGCCACTACGTCCCGAGCACCAGGACGACCGCTCTAAGATCCGAACCGCCGGCCTCCTGCCGACCCGAAGCGTAGAACGGACCTGAGACACTGAGCCCCCTCGGAACGGAGATGCCGAAGCCGAAAGCGGAGCCATAGATCAAGGCTCCCACTTTGCCACTCTGTGCGGGGGGAAAGGCTGGGATACCCGCCAGGGCGGAGCCGGCGAAGACGATGCCGAAGGTCAGCGCGAGGCCGAAGAAGATCCCGAGCGTTCGCCAGATCCCGGCTCCCACGAACCTCCTAAAAGGACGGGCGACCGCGTACGCCACCGCCGACCCCAGCACAGTCCCGGAGAGGGAGACCAAGAGCTCCGTCGCGAGGTCCTCCCCCATCGAGGCGAGCACGTCGAGGACGAAGAACGTAAGGAGACCGAAGACGACAAACCCCCACCCCTTCCACGACCTTGGCCTGCGGAACACGGCTAATAGGTCGCCCCCCGCCGCGGTGCTCAAAGGGGGATGTTACCGTGCTTGCGCGGCGGTCGGTCGGGGCGCTTGGTCCGAATCATCTGCAGAGCTTTGATGAGGTAAGGGCGCGTCTCGCGGGGATCCACTACGTCGTCTATGAAGCCCATCTCGGCGGCTACCATCGGGTTGTTGAACTGCTCCTCGTAGTTCTCGATGAGCTCTGCTCGCCTGGCCTCGGGATCTTCGGCCTCCGCTATCTGGCGGCGGAAGATGATCCCGACGGCGGCGGGTGCACCCATTACCGCGATCTCACCCGTCGGCCACGAGACGTTCACGTCGGCACCGATGTGCTTGGAGCACATGACGTCGTAGGCCCCGCCGTAGGCCTTTCTGGTAATGACCGTCATCTTCGGCACCGTCGCCTCCGAGAACGCGTACAGAAGCTTCGCCCCATGGCGGATGATCCCACCCCACTCCTGATCCGTGCCGGGCATAAATCCGGGCACGTCGACGAACGTCACCAGCGGCACGTTGAAGGCGTCGCAGAACCTGACGAAACGCGCCCCCTTCACGCTCGCGTCTATGTCCAGCGTCCCCGCCAAAACCGACGGCTGGTTCCCCACCACCCCGACCGCGTGCCCGTCCAGCCGGGCGAACCCAACGACCAGGTTCTGCGCCCAGCCCTCCTGTACTTCAAAGAACTCCCCATCGTCCATGACGCTCTCGATGGCCTCGCGGATATCGTAGGGGTGCTGGGGGGAGTCCGGGACCAGCGCGGCGAGGCTCTCCTCCATCCGCTCCGGATCGTCCGTCGGGCGGAAGTATGGGGCGCTCTCCAAGTTGTTCTCGGGGAGGAAGGAGAGTAGGTAGCGCACGTCGTCCAAACACGTCTGCTCATCGGGAGCTGAGAAGTGAGCCACGCCGGACTTGGTGTTGTGGGTGGCGGCACCGCCGAGGTCCTCGAAGGAGACGTCTTCGCCGGTCACGCTCTTTATGACGTCGGGGCCCGTGATGAACATGTGGCTCGTCTCCTCGACCATGAAAACGAAGTCCGTGATCGCCGGCGAGTAGACCGCGCCCCCGGCGCAGGGCCCCATAATGACGCTGATCTGTGGCACCACGCCCGAGGCGAGCACGTTGTGGTGGAAGATGTCCGCGTAGCCGGCCAGTGAGACGACGCCCTCCTGGATGCGTGCGCCGCCCGAGTCATTTATGCCGACGATGGGGCAGCCGGTCGAGAGCGCGAGGTCCATGACCTTACAGATTTTCTCTGCGTACACTTCCCCGAGCGATCCTCCGAAGACCGTGAAGTCCTGAGAGAAGACGCACACCTTGCGCCCCGAGACCTCTCCGTAGCCGGTAATCACACCGTCCCCCAACGGCCTATTCTCCTCCAGCCCGAAGTTGTACGAGCGGTGCACTCGGTAGCGGTCGAGTTCGACGAACGTACCCTCGTCCAATAGCAACCCGATACGCTCGCGGGCGGTCAGTTTGCCGCGTTCGCGCTGCCTCTGGACGGCCTGATCAGGGGCCGGATGGGTCGCGGCCTCCCGCAGCCTCTCAAGCCCCTGTATCTTCCCTGCGGTGGTGTCCTCGCCAAGCCTCTCACCCTGCATAGCCCGGCATTCTAGCACGCGCGAAACCCCCGATTCTCCGGCATAGAGAGGCGAGAATAGTAGAATGAGGTTCCGGGATACTCTTCCGGGTTTGGGAAAGGAGAAGCATATGCAAGTCTTCGAGAAGCTGGCGGAGTACCGCTACGAGCAGCTCGTGTTCTGCCACGACAAGGCGACGGGGTTGCGCGCCATCGTGGCCATACACGACACCACGCTAGGCCCTGCCCTCGGCGGCTGCCGAATGTACCCTTACGCCACCGAGGAAGACGCCGTCGTGGACGTACTACGCTTGGCGAGGGGGATGACCTACAAGGCCGCCGCGAGCGGCCTCAACCTCGGTGGCGGGAAGTCTGTCATTATCGGGGACCCGTACACGGACAAGTCCGAGACCCTCTTCCGCTCCTTCGGGCGCTACATCGAGACCCTGGGCGGACGCTACATCGTCGCCGAGGACGTCGGCACCTCGACGGAGGACGCCAACTTTATCCGGGTCGAGACCTCCTACGTCGTCGGGGTGGACGTCACCCGCGGCGGCTCGGGCGACCCCTCGCCCTTCACGGCCCTCGGCGTCGTGCAGGGGATGCGGGCCTGCGTCGAGGAGATCTTCAGCACCACCTCCCTCGAAGGCCGCACGGTCGCGGTGCAGGGCCTCGGCCACGTCGGCGGCAACTTGTGTCGGTTACTGGCGGAGGAAGGCGCGAGATTGATCGTGACCGACGTCGATAGGAGGTCCGTCGAGCGCGTTGTCGGGGAGTTCGGTGCGAAGGTGGTCGAGCCAGGCGAGATCCTGACCATCCCCTGCGACATCCTCGCCCCCTGCGCCCTCGGCGCCGTGATAAACGACGATACCGTTCCGCACCTCCACTGCCGGATAGTCGCCGGGAGCGCCAATAACGTGCTCGCCGAGTCGAGGCACGGCGAGGCGCTGGCAGAGCGCGGCATCGTCTACGCCCCCGATTACGTCATAAACGCCGGCGGCCTCATAAACGTCGCAGACGAGCTAGAGGGCTACAACGAGCGGCGCGCCACCAAGCGTGTCATGCGCATAGAGGGCAGGATACGCCGAATCCTCGCCATCTCCAGGCGCGACGGCGTCCCGACCAACGTCGCCGCCGACACCCTCGCGTTGGAGCGCATAGCCGCTATCGGCTCAATGGAACGCCTCCACACGGGGCATCCCTACGGCCAGTTAAGCCGGCGCAGGGAGACGATCTAAAGATTAGGTCTCAAATGAGATCTCAAGTTTCAGGCCTCAGGTCTTGTTGACAATTAGACCAGCCACGCGGCGACCATCCAGGCGGTGATCAGGGCGAGGACCGCCCAGTCGGCGACGCCAGCTTTCATCCAGCGTAGCTTGGTGCGGCCGCGGCCGCCGCGGTAGCTGCGGGTGTTCATGGCGGTGGTAAGCGTGTCGGCGCGGGCGAAGCCGCTGATAAAGATGGGGACGAGGAGGCGTCCGATGCGACGTGCCCGCGTGATGGGGCCGCCCTCGTCGAAAGGGACGCCGCGGGCCGTCTGAGCGCGGGCGAGACGCTCGACCTCCTCGATAAAGATAGGGACGAACTTTATCGCGATCACGAAGACGAGCACCAGCTCGTTGACCGGCACGCGCAGCCGCTGCAGCGGGCCGAAGATCTGCTCCAGCCCGTTCGTCAAGTCCACTAGCGAAGTCGCGAGCATGAGCATGGTGGTTACGTAGTAGAGAAAGATGACGCGCAAACCGAGGATGCCCGCCGTGTACAGGCCCTCGTTCGAGACCGAGAGGAATCCCCACCTCCAGAGGTAGCCGGACTCCGGCACGTCTCCCGGGTAAAAGAGTACCTGGAAGGCGAGAATAAAGATCAGGAAAGCGAGGAAGAACCGCGAGCCCCGCAGCACGTACCCGAGCGATATTTTGGAGACAACCTGTATTAGGATGAGCAGCGGCAGCACCACCGCGAAGCCGAGGAAGCTGTCTATGAGAAACGAGGCGACGATGAACACGACGGTCGCCACGATCTTGATCCGGGCGTCTACGCGGTGGACGAAAGATCCCGCGTCGATGTATTGCCCGAAGATGACGTTGCGCTGGAGCTCCAGCACTACGACGCCCCGAGCCTCGCGACCAGTTCGGCCTCAAGCTCCTCCTCCGTCAAGAGCTCCGTCGGAAAGTCCGGGAATGCCTTTCGCAGCTCGCGCGCCGCGATGACCGGCTCGGGCAGCGTTATGTCCAGCTTGGCGAGCCGGTCGGGCTCGCGCAGCACCTCGCGCGCCGGGCCGTCCGCGACGACGCTGCCGCGATCGAGGACAACGAACCGTTCGCACAAGAGGCTCGCGTCTGTGAGGCTGGCGGAGCAGACGATGAGGGTGAGATCCCGATCTTTCTGGAGGCGCATCAGCAGCTCCAGTAGCTCGCGCCGGCCTCGCGGGTCGAGGCCGGCCATCGGCTCGTCTAAGACCAAGACAGGGGTGTGCATGGCGAGGACACCGGCTATGGCGACCCTCCGGCGCTGCCCGCCGGAGAGGGCATGGACGTAGCGCAGCCGATACTCGGGGTAAGGGAGCCCCAGGGTGTTCAGGCTCTCCTCGACACGCTCGCGGGTTTCGGCGGCGGAGAGGCCAGCGGCGGTAGGCCCGAAGGCTACGTCGGCCCCTACGACATCCTCGATAATCTGGGATTCCGGCCGCTGAAAGACGATGCCGACCCTGCGGCGCAGCGCTTGGCGATCGTAGCCGGGCGCTGCGACGTCGTGGCCTTCATAGAAGACCTGCCCTGGCTTCACGCGCAGCAGGTGGGCAAAGGCGTCAACGACAGTAGACTTGCCCGACTGCGTCGGACCGACGATGCCGACTCGCTCCCCGGGATTGATCCGGAAGGACACGTCCCGGACCGCCTCGACAGCCCGCGGGGTGCCCTCGAGGTAGGTATAGCGGAATCCCCGCAGCTCCAGGATAGGTGGCACCCCGTCGGACGTCATCCGGAAGGCTCGGACGAGACCGGGTAGCCCGTGGTAGCGGAGATGGCCTCTCGCAGGTCCGTCGCGTCAAGGACATCGCCTCTGAGCTGAACGCCGCGGGAGCGCAGGCGGTGGGCGAGGCTCGCAGCTAGGGGCACGTCGAGGCCGACCTCGCGAAGGCGCTCGACGTGGCGGAAGACCTCGGTGGGGGTTCCGTCCAGGATCTTGCGTCCGGCCTCCATCACCACGACCCGCTCGAAGAGGGCGGCCTCGGACATCGAGTGGGTGACGTGCAGGACGCCCATGTTCTCACGGCGGGTCAGATCCCTGACGGTGGAGATCAGACGCAAGGCCACAGGGACGGGCAATAAGGAAGTGGGCTCGTCCAAGATCAAGAACCGGGGCTGCATCGCCAGTGCCCCCGCTATCGCGACCCGCTGCTTCTGCCCGGGAGACAGGTCTTCGACTAGCCGGCCCTTTATCTCCCCCAGCCCGAGCGCTTCCAGAGATGATCCGACCCTCTCTGAGATCTCTTTTCGTGGCAGGCCCAAATTCTCGGGCCCGAAGGCCACGTCGTCCTCGACGCGGTTCATAACTAGCTGGTCGTCAGGGTCCTGGAAGACGACGGACACCTTGCGGCGCACCTCCCACTGGTGCTCGCGGTCCACCGGGACGCCATCTACCCGGATCTCGCCGTACGTCGGATAGAGAATCGCCGTCAGAAGCTTGACGAGGGTGCTCTTCCCCGAACCGTTGTGGCCGATTATCGCAACGAGCTGCCCGGGTTCGACCTCCAGATTCAAGTCCCGCAGCGCCGGAACCGCGTCGGTCTTGCCCGTCCGATAGGTGAACGAGACGCCATCTACCTCGATCATCGCGCCCGCGTCGCCCTTAGAAGCCGTCTTTGGTCAGTACCGGCGCTCTTCGTCGGACCTTGTCTCCGGCGCCGTGGTCTGCCCGCTGCGGATAATCATCACACCTCTCACCAAGACGACCGTGACAACGGCTGCAAGTATCGCCTCGGCGATGACCTGCGGGATACTGGCCACGACTAGAGGAAGCGTTAAATAGCTTTGAGGCCCGAGGGGCAACAGCAATCCCAGCCCCAAAACCCCTACGGAATTAACTAACGAACCGAGCAGCCCCGCCGCGACCGACGCAAGGTCGATGCTCCAGCGACGCAAACCCACGAAGACAGCCCACGCCACCACGCCGATAAGTAGACGAGGCAGGATCGCGACGATGGGGTCCTTGAAAATGGGCACGTCTGCGTACAAAAAAGAGAAGATGCCGAAGATGGCCCCGGTCAAGAGACCCACCAAAGGCCCTTCCAGCGCGCCCCCCAGGATGGCAGGTATATGCATTATAGTCGCATTGCCAATAAATGGTATGGGTACCGGTATGAACCCCAACCGCGTGGCCCCGAGGAACAGCGCGACACCACCAATGATGCCGGCGATGACGATCTCTCGCGTACTGAGATCCCATATAGAGCCGCCCCTGTTGCCGCTGGAGTTTGCCGACACTCCACGCCCTCCTACTCGCCGCGCATATCGTATCACCGCGCGCAAAACGCGGCCCGCCGAAGTATCCGTACCTATGTGCACCCTATCAAACCGCCTACAGCGGTGGCGTGAACCGCCCGTCTGCGGCGGTCCAGCCGCCGTCAACGAGCATGAACCCGCCCGTCACATAGGAGCTGGCCTCAGAGGCCAGGTAGACGACCATGCCGACCATCTCGTGTGGCTGGGCCCAGCGGCCGAGGATGCTCTTGGCCGCGTAGGAGTCGTACCAGTCGGGTGAGCCCTTTATTTGGGCGGTAAGTGGTGTCTCGACGACGCCAGGCGCGATGGTGTTGACCCGCACGCCCTGCGGCCCGACCTCGGAGGCCAGCGCCCGCAGCATCTGCACGGTACCCGACTTGGTGGCGGCGTAGATGCCCTGCCCTGGCTCGACGACCTGCCCGCGGATGCTGGAGAAGGCGATGATGCTGCCCGAGCCGCGCTCGGCCATGCCGCGTCCGAAGTCTCTGACCAGGCGGAAGGTCCCCTTCAAGTTCAACTCCACGATCCGGTCGAACTCCTCGTCCGTAATCTTCAGTACCGGCTTCCTGACGTTCACGCTCGGCGTGCTCACTAAAACGTCCGGCGCCCCCACTGATCCTACCGCCGTCCTGACGCTCTCGGGGTCCGTCAGGTCCAGCTCCAGCGCGTCGGCTTTCTTTCCCTGTGATCTAACGTCGCTGGCGGTCTCGTCTGCGGCCTCGCTGTTCACGTCCGCGCACACGACGTGCGCGCCGAACGCCGCGAGCCCGTGTGCACTGGCCTCCCCTATCCCGCTGCCGGCCCCGACCACGAGCGCGGTCTTGCCTGTGAGGTCGAACATAGAACCGTAATCAAACACAAGCGTCCTTTCCGTAGCAGCAGTACATCGCCGTCACAGCGTAGACTTTGCAGGCGGCCAATAGCTCCTCCTCGCCCACCCATTCGTCGGTGTGGTGGGGGATCTCGCGGTCTCCAGCGCCCGTCGTGACTATGGGAATGCCGGCCCAGGCGTGGAGGAAGGTCCCGTCCGTCGCGCCGGGGACGCCGTTGTAGCGCGGCTCGTCGCCGGTCAGGCGGTGGTAGGCCGTGGCCATCGCCCCGACCAGCGGCTCGTCCTCTGGGGTCTCGGTCGGGGGGCGCTCTTCGATGACCTCAAGCGTCGCGTCGAAGTCAGGGTCCTCGGCCTCGAGGTTAGCCAGGATCTCTTCGAGCCTGCCGACGAGCCTCTCGTGGGCTTGGCCGGGAGCGGTGTGGATATCCAGGGCTACGTAGGCGCTCGCAGGGATGACGTTGATCTGGGGTTCCCCGGATGCCGGCCCCATCAGGACCGTCGGCGTCAGGCTCGGGTAGCCGAGAAACGGGTCCTCTCCGTGTCTCTCTATCTCCTCCCGCTCGAGCCTCTCGACGGCGACCACGAACCGCACCGCCCGCGTCACCGGGTTCATGCCGCTCGCAGGCATCGCCCCATGCGCCATCCTGCCACGCACCGTGACCCCGACGCGTAGCGCGCCCTTCTGCTTGATGCAGAGTTGGTTCTCCTCCGGCTCGCAGATTAGGGCGGCGTCCACCCGGGCGGCGTGTCCCCCCTCGACGAACGCTTTGATACCGCTCATCATCCCCTCCTCGTCCACCGGGTGACAAAGGATCAGCCTACCAGGAAAAGGTACATTGGAGTCCTTGATCACACGCACCGCTATCACTGCCGCCGCCAGGTTCCCCTTGGTGTCGCACGCCCCGCGCCCGAAGACACCATCCCATCCTCTCGGCCCCGAACGGCGCGTGGTTCCAATCCCTTGCGCGCCCCTCGGTCACGACGTCCGTGTGCGCCTCGAACAGCAGGGTCCTCCCCGACCGGTCTCCCTCCCACACCGCCCACACGTTCGGCCGGCCTGGCGCAACCTCTTCAGGTTGCACCTCGAAACCCGCCTGATCCAGGTAATCCGCCAAGAACCGGGCGGTGCGCGCCTCGTTGCCGTCGGGCTCTTCAGGACGATGGACGCTCGGGATACGGACGAGCTCTTGAGTTAGATGGATCAACTCTTCGCGGTCGATCCGCGCCAGCACCGCGTCGAGCAGCCGCTCGAATCCGACGTCGGTTTGCTCTTTCGCCGGCTCCGGCGACACTTATACGCCCGCCGGCCGGTCGTTCGCTGCTCTGTACTCCCCGTCCAGGATGCCCCTCACGACCATGTCGGTGGGTTGTCCGTGCCGCAACCGGTGTCGGCGGAGTCGTCCTTCGTACGTGAACCCGCACCTTTCGAAGCAGCGGATCACCCGGGCGTTGTCCGCGTCAGCCGTCGCGAAGACCCGCCGCAAACGTCGATCTTCGAAGGCATGTCTTAGCAACCTCTGGACGGCCCGCGTACCGTAACCGCGGCCCCAGACGTCCTTTTCGCCTATGCACACGTGAACTTCCGCCCTGCGTTGAAGAGGGTGGATGTCCACCAGCTCTATCTGACCGACCGGTCTACCCTTCACCGTATCGATGCGCCAGGTTTCGGTGAACGGGTCCGCCTGCATCCGCTCACAACGTTCGCGCACGGCCTGACTGGTGCGTAGTTCCGCCGGATCCTCCGAGAGTTGAAGCCAGTGCAAGACTTCGGGATCGAAGAACCAGCGCGTCAGGAGCGGGGCGTCTTCCTCCACGAGCGGGCGCAGGCACACCTCACCGCCGTCTAGAGCACCCGACCCTTTTGCGTCGCTCACCCAGACACCATACTGGCATGCTTGCTCAAGCGCGCTTTACCAGGGAGAGCCTGCCGAAATCCACCCTACCGTCGGGGGTAAACGGAACGCCCTCATCAAGCACCGGCCGCCTCTGTTGGTCCACCCTTCAGGAGAATCTTTAAACCGGCCCTCCGTTCCGACCCCGCGGTTCGTCGGCCGCTGATGAGCATGGTTTGCCACGCCCCTCGGCAGCGAGCCGGCTGGTTGTAGGTGTGTACGCCGCATTCACAGAAAGATATCTGAGCGTAAGTCGCTATGCTCCCCGCAGGAACACGATGCTCGAGCGTTGTCACGAGTTGTTTACAAGCCATCCCGTTTCCTTAACTGATGTTACTCTCCGGCCCGTAACTCTCCAGCCGACGTTTGACGGCGTTCAGGAATCTGAGGGCGGCCCCGCCGTCGAGGACGCGGTGGTCGAAGGAGACCTCCAGGTTCATCATGCTCTGGATGGCGATGGCGTCGTCTACCACGACCGGGCGCTTGACTACCGCCTCGGCCTGGAGGATGGCCGCCTGCGGGTGATTTATGATCGGTGTGGAGGCAACGCTCCCTAGAGCGCCAGGGTTGTTGACCGTGAAGGTACCCGCGGAGACATCCTCGGTGCCCAGCTGCCTGGCACGCGCACGCTTGACGACGTCGTCCATCCTGCGGGCGAGGCCGACGATGTTCAACTCATCGGCGTCTCGGATGACGGGGACTATGAGGGCACCCTCCTCGAGGTCCACGGCGATCCCGACGTTTATCTGCCTTCTCAAGACTATTCTATCCCCGTCCCATACGGAGTTGAGGATCGGGTGCTCCTTGAGGCCCTCCACGGCGGCTTTAACGATAAACGGCAGATAGGTGAGCTTCACGCCCTCGCGCCTGGCGAAGGCCTCCTTCTCTCTCTCGCGCAGCGCGGCGAGGCCCGTCATGTTCACCTCGACGAGCGCCCATGCGTGCGGTATCTCCGCCTTGCTCAATGACATGCGGTTGGCGATGGCCCGCCGGATGCCGGTCAGGTCCTCGACGCGGTCGCCCTGGTGTACGGGCACCCGCTCCCGCTTCGCCACGGGCGCCGGTGCCGTGACGGGGGCGGTTTGTTCTGCTTGGTGCTGCTCTATGTAGCCCTCGATGTCCTTCTTCGTTACGCGGCCTCCGGTGCCCGTACCTAGGATCTCAGCTATCTGTATGTCATGCTCGGCGGCAAGACGCCTCACGACCGGGGAGGAGCGCGTCAGGCGTAGCGTCTCGTCATCCTCGACTGTGCCGTGGCCGTTGCCCTCGTTGGGAGCATCGCCTCGCGGATTTTCGCCTCGCGGACCGCGCGCCCCGGCGACGGCGCGCTCCTCGTCTCCGGTTTCCCCGGCGGAGGGCAGGGCCTCGGTGCCGGCGGTGGGCCACTCCTCGGTCGGGGCGTCGGCGGCGGCGTTCTCCTGCGGCGGGGCGTCGGCCGCCAATGAGTCGCCCTCTCCGGCGACGGCTACGACGACGATCTCAGTCCCCACGTCTACCGTGGCCCCCTCGGGTACGAGGAGTTTCTGTATGGTACCGGCGACGGGCGAGGGCAACTCGGCATTGACCTTGTCAGTGTCGACCTCGGCGAGGGGCTCGTCTATCGCCACCTCGTCCCCTTCGGCCTTGAGCCAGTGTGTAATGGTGCCCTCCGTCACGCTCTCGCCGAGTTGCGGCATCTTTACCGGTCTGGCCACGGCTCCCTCCTCCTATGACTTTATCGCACGGGTGGCGACAAAGGTTGGCATGTGGGCCGCTATCGGGTCGTCGCGGTGGTGGTCCTTATAGAGACCTGAGATCAGGAATCCGGCCTCAGTCTGGCCGCCGATCTGGTCCTCCAGCTTGTGGCTGAACTCCAGGGTATCTCCCCTATCGAGCTGCCGCTTTAGCTCCTCCTCGCCAAGGCTCGTCGTGGCGGCGTACGGCAGCTCGTACTTGACCTGCAACTCGCCGGTGGTGTCCGCGAGATCCAGGTCGAAGATGTAGACCGTCGGGTTCAAGAAACCGGCTAGCAGGGTGCCCCCGCGGCGCAGGACCCTAAACGCCTCCCTCCACACCGGACGAACCTCCGGCACGAACAGGTTGGAGACGGGATGGAACACGAGATCGAAGCTTCCGTCAGCGAAAGCCGAAAGGTCCCTCATGTCGCCCTCGACGGTCTCCAGGGTGAGCGACTCTCTATCCGCGACGCTCCGATCCTGGGCCAGTTGCCTCGGAGAGTTGTTCAAGACGGTTACGTTGGACCCCGCCGCCGCCAAGATAGGAGCCTGTTGTTCGCCGCCGGAGGCGAGGCAGAGGAGGTCGGCGCCTCTTACCTCGGGGAACCACGTCTTCGGTACCGGCTTGTGATCCGTCAACCAGATTTCCCACTCCCCGCGTCGGGTAGCCTCGATGACCTCGGGCCCGATGGGGACGGTCCACCGGTTCCCGCGCTCGACCTCCCTGTCCCACGCCTGCCCGTTGTGCCCGCGGATATCCATCTAGTACCTGGCCAGCTCTACCATGGCCGCCTCTATCTTCTCCGCCGAGGGCACGAAGAAATCCATCATCGGTCGGGCGAACGCCGCGGCCGGGACGTCCGGCGCCCCGAGCCGCATCACCGGTGCGTCTAGCCACTCGAAAGCCTCGCGCGCCACGATGGCGGCTATCTCTGCCGAGACCGAGCCCGTCAGGTTGGCCTCGGAGACGACCAAGAACTTGCCCGTCTTCTTCGCGGACTGGAGGATGGTCTCCTTATCCAGCGGGTACAGCGTCCGCGGCTCGACGATCTCCGTCTCGACGCCGTGCTCCTCGGAGAGCTTGTTGGCTACCCCTAGGGCGGTGTAGAGCATCAGGCCGTAGGCGACGACCGTGATGTCCGAGCCCTCGCGGTGGACGCGGGCCTCGTCGAGGGGGACCTCTTGGCCGTTCTCGGGGACCTCCTCCTTGAGGAGACGGTAGGTGCGTTTGTGTTCGAGGAAGAGGACGGGGTTGGGGTCGCGAATGGCACTCTTGATCATGGCCTTCGCGTCGGCCGGGAACGTCGGCGCCACGACCTTGAGGCCCGGCGTGTTACAGAACCAAGCCTCGATGCTCTGGGAATGGTAGAGCCCCCCACCGTGGACTGCCCCGTAGGGGGCGCGGATGGTTATGGGGCACCTCCACGCGCCGTTGGAACGGTAGTAAAATTTGGCCGCCTCGTTGACGATCTGATCGAACGCCGGGGTGATAAAGTCGCCAAACTGTATCTCCGCCACGGGCCGCATCCCGTTTGCGGAGAGCCCTATCGCGGAGCCGACGATCAAGCTCTCAGCC
>DASQVA010000107.1:0-2092 GCA_035641035.1 Rubrobacter sp.
GAGGCCGGCCTCTCCGGCGACCGCGAGGTCGTCGCCTACTGCCGCATCGGGGAGCGCTCCAGCCACACGTGGTTCGTGCTCAAGTACCTGCTCGGCTACGACAACGTCCGCAACTACGACGGCTCCTGGACGGAGTGGGGCAACTCCGTCGGCGCCCCCATCGAGCGCTAGAGACCGGAAGGTTGGACCGCAAAGAGCGCGTCGCCTTTCTCGTCGAGCACTTCGGGAACCCTCGCCACAAGGGGGTTCTCGAAGGCGCCGACGTGGCCATGCCGGGCGGCAGCCCCGAGTGCGGCGGCTCGGTGGTCGTCTACCTCAAGGGCGACGGCAACGGCGGCATAGGAGACCTCTCCTGGACCGGCCAGGGCGACACCATCAGCATGGGCGCCACGTCGGTAATAGTGGAGCGCGTGCGCAACGACAACCTGTCGCTTCAACAGGTCCTCGACCTCGACTACGAGGCGTTCATGGACTCCATAGGCCGCGACGTTATAGGCAGCCGAACCCGCAACGCCACGCTCGGTCTCTCTACCATCAAGAGCGCCGTGAGGAAGTACCAGCGGGACCGCCGCGCCGAGACCGAGGTGCGGGCGACCGCGTAGGCGTCAACCTGGTCCCGCGGTCGCCCGACGTGGCGCATCCGGGCCGTCTCTTAATCTTTCAAGTCCCCGCGGTGGGTTGGGCCGGCATCATCGGGGCATCGGCGCTTCCTCCGTGCCACTCCACAGCCCGTACCCCAGCCAGACGAGGCCCGCCCCGAAAAGCGTGTGGCCGACGATGAGGACCGCCTCGATCCCGATCGGGGGCGCAAACGCCACGATCGGACCCCCGACGGCGAGCAGCACGCCTGCGGCGCGCGGCAGGACGCCCGCCCGGGAGACCGCGACGCCAAACAGGATGTAGCCTACGCTGAACAAGAGGCTGGTGGCGATGAGCTGCCACAACCCGATCGGCGTGCCCCCGGCGGCGCTGTGGGAGAACAGGTGCTCGCGGCCCTCCATGAGCATCAGGGACGTGCCCAAGAACGCGGTAAGGAAACCGGTCAGCGCCAGCCGCCCGGTCTGCGGCAGCTGGCGCGCGAAGGCCCCGACCAGCACCAGCAAGACCGCGATGAGGGTGACGAAGTACAGCATGTGCGCGGGAACCCAGGCGGCGCTTTGCGGGTCTGCCGGGTGCAGGAAAGGGGCCAGGAAGACGGAGGCCCCCGACGCCACCGCCAACAGGCCCGACCGCCGGACGAGCGCGCTCGGTGAGACGCCGCGTGAGACGCCGCTCGCCCGACCGCCCTCCGCGGCCGACGCCGTACCTCTATACGCGAGTAGTTTCATCTTTTTCCCTTTCCTGTTGGGAAGGCGGGCTCTCCGACTGCCACGCACGACCGCGACATAGTAGAGACGTTTTGGGGTTTGGGAATCACGCAAATAGCGTATTTTCGGGTGGTGGGCCGGTGCCTCCCCCATCCGTCACCCGTTAGGCTAAACTGCGCGACCATGGGAACCGCTGGCGAAAGAGACGACGCGCCGCTCTGGGGCGGAAGGTTCGGGTCCAGCCCGGCCGGGGCCTTCGAGCGCCTGAACGCCTCCATACCCTTCGACGTGCGCCTCGCCCCCCACGACATCCGGGGCTCCATCGCCCACGCGAAGATGCTCGGGGCCCGGGGGATCGTGACGGAGAGGGAATCCGCCGAGCTGGTGCGCGGCCTCGAGACGGTGCTCGGGGAGGTGGAATCGGCAGAATTCTCCTGGACGCTCGCGGACGAGGACGTGCACACGGCCGTGGAGCGGCGACTGCGCGAGCACGTCGGCGACGTGGCGCTCAAGCTGCACACGGGCCGCAGCCGCAACGACCAGGTGGCCCTCGACCTGCACCTCTTCGTCCGGGAGGCGGCCGGAGGGATCCGCGACGGCGTGCTCGCGGCGATGCGGGCGCTCGTCGAGGTGGCGGAGGCGAACCGGGAGGTCGTGCTGCCGGGGTACACGCACCTGCAGCGGGCGCAGCCGATCCTGCTCTCCCACCATTTGCTCGCCCACTTCTGGGCCCTCGAGCGCGACGCGCGGCGCCTGGAGGCCGCCGGGGAGGCCGCCAACCGCTC
>DASQVA010000108.1:0-2567 GCA_035641035.1 Rubrobacter sp.
TGGATGCCTGCTCGGAGAGTCGCTGGGCACTGGAGCGGCCGGCCTCGGTCTGCTCCCTGAGGTTGGTTGAGACGAGCTCTGAGAACTCTTGGGCGCGGCGTTGCTGGCGCTCTGCCGACTCGGTGGCCTGTCCGTAGACGAGCCTGTATGAGTCGGCGAGGGTCTGGGCGAAGCGAGCGGCCGCCTCGTTGACGTCGCGTGCCTTTCCTGGGTCCACCATGTTTTTGCTCCTTCCCTTTTGGGGGCTTGTGCGTTAGAGGCTTTCTACCCCGGTCGCAAGGGCTATACACGCGAACTTCTGAGACCTCCCCGTCCACGCACTCGGGGGAATAAGGGCGTGAGCAAGGGCCGGACGGAGCATGAGGTCCGGCCCTATGAGTGAAGCCGGTGGGTCGAGTACGGGTAATCGCAATAGACCAAACCAGTTGTGGTGTACCCGGCCCACTGGGGATGGTCATATTAGATCCTCAGTATTCGAGGCGCTTTTGATCTCGGTTAGAAGTGGGTTAGAAATTTCAAAGAACTCGGAGGGACCGAGATCCCGTAGGGGAGCCCGCAGCGCAGGACCGAGGAGAGTACCAAAACGACCCAATGGCTTAGGAGGGGGGTAATCAGTCGGCTGCCGGGTCCGATACCTTATCCCTACCCGACCAGGCGAGGGCACAAATTACAGGAGCGGTCAAGCGGCGCCACACGGGGTGCCGCATCCGGTGCTTCAGGGAAAGGAGGCTCACACCACCAACCTTGCCAGCAAGACCGCCGCCAGGTACACCAACAGCGCGCTTGCGACCAACAGCAACGCTAACCCCACCCATTTCAGCACGGGCCACAGCACCCTGAGCGTGACCCTCGCCGCCTCCGGCAGCCGTGTGCCGGTTCGCCGAATCGTCTCGTACAAGGCTGCGTCGGTCTCCGCTCCGGACGCTGGGAAGGGCCGGGGAGAGCGAAGGCCGGATTAAAACGAACGGATGAAGAAAGTAAAGGCCCGGCCATATCTTCGACCTTAGCAAGCCGACTTTTAGGTTTTATTGGAATCCCATTAGAAATCAAAAGACCGAGGCCCCAGCGGGGTTAGGACCTCGGCCCGGTAGGGGTGGATGCTAGAAGGGCAGATCGTCGCTGGTGGACGGGCTGGTGGACGGCGGGCTTTTCCGCCTGCGGATAGCAGCCGCTACGGACGGCCCCATAGCTAGCGGCGCTGTACGCTCTCCGGTGCCTCAGGGTATCGGACCGAGGCAACGCGTACTTCACAGAACACCCCTTCTACACACTCGGGGGCATAACAACTACGAGGGCACTTTGTCGAGATCTTCCAACGTCTCCCGGATTCCTTCGTAACTCTCCGGGGAGAAGCCGTCGTAGGTCAGGCTCACCGTGCCGTCCTCCACCAAGAAAAGCCTGGGCACCTGCTTGACGTTGTAGAGGCTCGCCAGCCGGCCGCCAGGATCCCGTACCACCGCGTAGGGTGACGACCCCGCTTCCTCGGGCGCCCCGTTGACGTAGACGGCGGCGAACCGGACCCCCTCGCCCCCGAAGTCCTCGGCTAGCCGCTGGAAGTGTACCTTGGACCTTTCGCTGTCGAGGTTTAGGGAAGACCAGAAGGCGACCACGTAGGTCCCCCGCTCGGAGAGGACGAAGGTCCCATCTCCTAGGCGGTGGGCGGAGAAGGTCGGGGCCAGGTCGGTGGGGGCGGGAGCTGGAGGCGGCAGGGTGAGGCTGCCGGTGGCGGTAGTGGGCGAACCGTAGAGGCGGTAGCCAACGGCCAGCGTGGCCACGAGGACCAAGACGATTATCAAGCGCCGCAATCCACTCCCGTCCGAGGATCTCCGTTCGAGCGTCGGGGACAGTCTACAGCGCACCGCAAACTTCGTAGAATCCCCTACACCAGAAGTTTGCGGAACTCCTCTTCCACGCACTCTGGTGAATAAGATGCCTGCGGAACTGTCTTTCGCTAAGGCACCTCCTAACGAACCCCTGGCGAAAACCGCGCATACTTTACAGCCCTGCTGTAGGCTTCTCGAAATAGATCTGGTGCCGGGAGGTTGCTGTGAAGGTCCTCGTGGTAGGTGCGGGTCCCGCCGGTGCGACGACAGCGCTACTGCTAGCGCGATACGGCGTCGACGTGACGCTCGTCGAGCGTGAAACGTCTTTCGAGCGGGTGTTCCGCGGCGAGGGGCTGATGCCCTTGGGGATAGACGCCCTGTTCCAGATGGGTTTACGTGAGGCGCTCGAGTCCGTTCCCTACCGCCTCGTGCGCTCATGGGATATCTGGATCGACGGCGAGGAGGCGTTCGTCATACCCGAACCTGTCGAGAAGCTCGGGGGGCGCGCCATGCGCGTGGTCTCCCAGCCGGCCCTTCTGGAGCGGGTGGTCGAGGAGGCAACCCGGCATCCGTCCTTCACCTTCGAACGCGGGGTACGCTTCTACGACCTGATCCGCGACCCCGCTGGCCGCGTCGTCGCGGCCCAGCTGGAGACAGAGAACGGCGCCCGAGAGGAGCGGGCGGACTTGATCGTCGGTTGTGACGGTCGCGGTTCCCTGGTTCGCACTCGAGCAGATCTAGAAC
>DASQVA010000109.1:0-12516 GCA_035641035.1 Rubrobacter sp.
TTGGCTACATGTACTTTCGCCTTTAGCACCAGGCCTTCCGTGTCGACCAGCAAGTGACGTTTTCGTCCCTTCACCTTCTTGCCGCCATCGTAACCCCGCTCTCCACCTACTCCGGTAGTCTTTACCGACTGAGAATCCACTCGCAGGTAGGCGGAGCCCTTGTTGGCGTGGAGCTTGTGCGCGAGGTTCGCTTCGTCGGTGGGGCGGGGCACGAGCTGCCGAGAGGTATGAAGTGATGGTTGATGAAGTTCTATGATCTGTTTGGACCTTATCCTTGTAAATCATGGAGGTATGCCTGGAGGTTGGTTTGTCACCAAGTCCACAAACGCTGCCTAGAGGTACATGGAGCCTATCGTCTGGTCACGGCTGTTGGACTTTGACCCCGCGCGTTTTGATGCTTAAGATGTGGGTGGGAAAGACTAATTGTGAGGGGTGCGTCGTGACCGGACAAACGTTGGTCCGTCCGTGGGAAGACCACTGGGGAGAACGAGGGAAATACTACCGGCGCGACGACTTGGCACCTAGCGTACGAGCCTCCCACCTTGGGGCCCACGCGGAAGCTGAAGGGAACGCTGGTCCAATACGCCTTCCTAGCGGACCACTGTGCCTCTATGGGCTTCGACTCCCTCGTCGAGGAGCTCTTCCCAACCCGACCAAGAAGCCGCAAAGGCTCAGCGCGGCGGTGGAGTTCTCCACGCTGAGCAGGACCGTCTACTTGACTACTCATGAGGAGCTGAAGTGGAAGTTGTTCCGGGCATATACCGTGTCGAGAGCGTTTTGGGGCCGCGTCCCTTCTCGCAGTACCTACTGTACGGCGAGAGGTGCCTCCTCGTGGACACCGGCGTGGCCGAAACGCCAGGGGATGTGATACTGCCCTATCTCGATTCTGTCGGCTTGGACCCCATCGACCTCGACTTCGTCCTCAATACGCACGCCGACGTCGACCACTTTGGTGGTAACAATGCCATTCGAGATGCCGCTTCAAGGGCCGTCTTTTGCGCTCATGCTGCGGATGCGGCCTGGATCGAGGAACGCTCGCGTATCCTGCACGAGCGTTACGGTTGGTACGCTGCCGAGGATGTGGACTACGCCCCAGAGGTAAAGGACTGGCTCCAAAGCGCCATGGGTCCTGACGTGCCGATAGACCTACGGGTTGTCGGCGGCGAAACCTTCCGGCTCGGCCCGGGGCTGGAGGTAGAGGTGCTACACCTGCCGGGGCACTCGCCGGGGCATGTGGGATTGTGGGAGCCCCGCTCCAAGACGGCAATCATCACGGATGCCGCTCTGGGTGCGGGACTCTTGGATATGGAGGGAAGGGTTATTAGCCCGCCGCCCTACTTCGACGTAGCAGCATACGAGGGCACCGTGGCCTTGCTACGGACCCTCTCGCCCCGTCTTCTGCTGACGACCCACTACGATGTGATGAACGAAGAAGCAGCAGCTCGCTTCCTCGAAGAGAGTGCTATTTTCGTTGAACGCGTGCAACGAGCGGTTTCGCAGGCGCTCACAAAGAGCGGTGAATTGGGTTTGCGCGGGCTACTCGAGGCCACCAATCCCATGCTCGGGCCATTCACCGTCATGGAGAACGAACTCGCGGGCACGCTGCGCGCTCACGCGCGGGAGCTCGTCGCGGTGGGACGGGCCGAGGAGATCTCCGAGAGCCCCGCGATCTGGAGGGCGAACCGGTGAGCAACCGGGAGGAGGGGACGCCGCTGAGATTCGGTTAGGAAATGTAGTTGACTGGCAGAGGGTTGTCGCGGCGACCGGGAAAAGGGTAGGGAGAGAATGGCGAACAATCTCGAACTCGGGATGATTAGCTCCACTTGGTTGGGCACGAAGGTCGGTCCGGAGGAGGGCATCCGCAAGGCTAAGGAGATAGGCTTCGACTCCTACGACATCTTCGAGGATCCCCTCGACATCGACGACGAGACGCGCAAGCTGATCAAGGACACGTGCGAGGAGGTTGGGCTCCCAATTCGCTCGGTAGTCTGTGTAAACTTCGGTCTCGTCGACTTCAACCCTTCGGTGGAGCGCTTTGCGATGAACCGCGCCAAAGCGTACATCGACCAGGGGGCGTACTTCGGCGCCCGTAATATTCTGCTCGTGATCGGCGAGTACTATTGGGACGGCGAGGTGTTCCCCAACGAGGCCATCTGGGGCTTCGTGGTGGACCGGGTAAGAAGGCTAGGGGATTACGCGCAGGAGAAGGGCCTTGACGTCGTGATCGAGCTCGAGCCGTTTACCCAGGCGCTGGTGAAGGACGTGGATGAGTTGGCGCGCTTCGTTAGAGAAGTAGATCATCCGGCAGTCAGGGCCAACGCCGACATCTCGCATCTGCATCTGTCGCATGCCTCCTTCGACGATGTGAAGAAGCTTCAGGGTATGATTGGCCACATCCACCTCTCCGACTGCGACGGCGAGAAGCATGGGGATTTGCCCGCAGGACGGGGCGTGACGCCGATCAATGACTACCTGAAAGCTATCGTCGATACCGGCTACTCCGGCACGGTTTCGATCGAGCTTGAATACTCTCCTGACCCGGACCAGATTGTAGAGTGGGTCGAAGAGGCCTACCGGGAGACAGCCACGATCATGTCCGACCTCGGCGTCCGAGACGGCGACGAACCTAGGTGATCGGGGTGACCGACTATACTCTGGATCTCGCTCGGCGCGTCGGCCCGAACCTCCCGCCGAAGACCGACTACCGGATCGGCTGCATCGGGGCGGGCTTCATCATGAAGGACATCCACTTGGTCTCCTACGCCGAGGCGGGCTTCGACGTCGTCGCCATTGCCTCGCGCACCCCGGCCCACGCGCGCGCCGCTGCCGAGGAGCACGGAATCGGGACCGTCTACGACGCCTGGCGAGAGCTCCTAGACGACACGCGTATCGAGATAGTGGACATCGCCTTCCCGCCCGACCAGCAGCTCGAGATCGTTCGCGAGGCGGTGACAAGGCCTCACATAAAGGGCATCCTGGCTCAAAAGCCCGTCGCGTTCACCCTCGAAGAAGCGGTAGAGATGGTGCGTGTCTGCGACGAGGCCGGCGTGAAACTCGGCGTCAACCACAACATGCGCTACGACCAGTCCATGCGGGCACTGAAGGCTCTGCTGGATGAGGGCAAGCTAGGATGGGCGGTGGTAGCAGAGATCGTAATGAACGCGCGGCCGCACTGGCAGGATTTCATCAAGCCCTATGGCCGGATCGCCTTGCTGAACATGTCCATCCATCACCTTGACGCCTTCCGCTACCTGTTCGGAGATCCCGAACGGATCGTTGTCTCCTTCCGCTCCGACCCGAGCCACGACTTCCCGCACGAGGACGGAATGGCGTTCTACATCCTCGAGTACGCCGACGGCCTCAGGGCCATCGGCCTCGACAACTGCTTCACGTGGGCCGACCACCGGATCGAGTGGCGGGTTGAAGGGACAGAAGGCATGGCCAAGGGCACGATCGGCTGGCCTGACTACCCGGAGGGCAGCCCCTCGACGATCGACTATACGACCCGGGCCATGGGTGGGGAGTGGGAGCGACCGCGCTGGCGGGAGCAATGGTTCCCGCACGCCTTCAAGGGGACCATGGGCCAGCTTATGCGGGCCATACAAGACGACGCAGAACCAGAGATATCCGGTCGCACGACGCTCGGAACGATGGCCTTGGTCGAGGCAGCTTACCGCTCTGGGCGCGAGGGGCGCGCGGTCTCACTTTCAGAGACTATGCCCGAGATGGCGGCTCCTTGAGCGTCTCCGGTCTGGAGGGCCGTATCGCTATCGTTACCGGCGCCGGTGGGGGCCTGGGCGGGGGCATCTGTTCCGCCCTCACGCTCGCCGGCGCCGCCGTCGCCGCCGTGGACGTAGAGCGCGACAAGGCCGAACAAGTGGCCGGGAGCGTCTCGCACGACGGTGCCCGATGCGTCGCCTTTGAGACCGACATCTCCGTCCGCTCCTCGGTAGAGGCGATGGCCGAGGAGGTAGTGGAGGAGCTCGGTGGGGTGGACATCCTAGTGAACAACGCAGCTATTTACCCAAGTCGGCCTTGGACAGAGATTACAGAAGAAGAATGGGACAAGGTGCTCGCTGTCAACCTGAAAGGGTACTTCCTGTGCGCCCGCGCTGCATACCCGCACATGAGGAGAAGCGGACAGGGTCGCGTCATAAACATCGCCTCGATCACCTTCTTTATCGGCTTCGCCAACTTGCTTGACTACGTCTCTTCCAAAGGAGGAGTCGTCGGCTTTACCCGGACCCTCGCGCGCGAGGTCGGCCCGGAGGGCATAACCGTCAATGCTATATCGCCGGGTGCCTTCCCGACCGATGCCGAGAAGATCCACCCGGACCCAGAAAACTACAATCGCTGGATTCTCGACCAGCAGAGCATCAAACGTCGTGGCACCCCGGAGGACATCGGCAACCTCGTCACCTTTCTCGCGAGCGACGCCGCTTCGTTTATCACGGGACAGACGGTTGAGATCGATGGCGGATGGGCTATGCACTAATGCCAAGGATCTGGGATAGGAATTACCGGCGTGAGGATCTGCTGCGCCGTGTCGCCCGGCTCGAGCAGGTGGCCGGCGTTCGACTCGTCACCCTCAGCGACGGTGCAGAGAGGGGCGTCCGCGTGCTCGAGTTCCGCACCGGCACGGGCTTCGTCTTCGACGTGGTCGTGGACCGCGCCTTTGACGTCGGAAGGTGCGAGATCTCCGGGCGCCCCTTAGGCTGGCTCTCAGGGGTTGGGGTCGCCGGCCCGTGGTACTACGAGCCAGAGGGGCTCGGCTTCTTCCGTAACTTCGGCGGGGGGCTGCTCACGACCTGCGGTTTGGAGCACACGCTATTCATGGCCGAGGACACGGCAGAACACTACCACTACCCCCCTAAGAAGACCGAGACCTTCGGTCTACATGGGCGCGTCTCTAACCGTCCCGCCCGGCTCGTCGGCTACGGCGAACGCTGGGAGGGCAACGAGTGCGTGCTGTGGGCGGAGGGGGAGGTCTTGCAGGCCGCCGTCTTTGGCGAGCACCTGCTGCTGAGACGCCGGATCGAGGTGAAGGTGGGGGAGTCGCGCCTGAAGATCTACGACGAGGTCGAGAACGTCGGGTACGCTCGTACGCCGCACATGTACCTCTACCACGTCAACGTGGGCTTCCCAATCGTCGATGAGGGCTCTGAGCTGCTCGCGCCGGCCATGAGCGTCGCAGCCCGCGGCGATTACCCAGCAGAGGGGTACAATAAGCTTCACGCGCCCGAGGCCGGCTACGTCGAGCAGGTCTTCGAACATGAGTTGGCCTCGGAGAGTGACGGCACCGTGCCGGTGGCGGTCGTCAACCTCGAGGCTGGTCTCGGTCTCTACCAACTCTATGACCGCGAGCAGTTCCCGCACCACTTCGTCTGGCGCATGCTCGGTGAGGGGACGTACGTGGTGGGTATCGAGCCGAGCACCAACCGCACGGCCGGCCGGCTCGACGCTCGAAAGCGCGGGGAGTTGATCGAACTGGAGGCGGGAGAGAAGCGCACGTACGACCTCGAGCTCGGTGTCCTCGAGGGTGAAGACGAGGTAAACGGCTTCGCCGCGCGCGTCGCGTCTGTAATGGGGGGGTGAGGTCGCGGACCCGTGGAAATGTCTGAGAAAGAGGTCGAACAGGAAGTCGTCAGGCCGCAGCCTGCGAGCCCGGTCTATGCTTACTCGCTAGTTCCAAAACAAAGGCGAGAGAAAGGGCACTAATGGCGGGACTGCGCTACGACGGTCGCCGTCGCACATGGCGATAAAGTAAACCATGGTAGATCACACTCACCAGGAGATAAGGCAGGTAGCACAATCGCTCCGTTACGAACGGATCGGTGAGGTTGTGGTAACTTCTGTAACGTTGCGGCCTGCATAGGGTGGTTCGGTGCCGGAAGACGGCATAGAAAAGGTACGATAATGAGGTAAAGGTCGCTGAAGTGATGGCAGAGACAGCGGGCGATTCGTATGCCAGACGATCAAAATAAGCGACAACCTTTCAAGATAGTACCTATCAAGCGCGTCGACGTGTACGAGTCGGTGCTGGCGCAACTCAACGCGCTCATCACCGAGAGCGGGATGGAGCCGGGAGACAGGCTGCCGCCGGAGCGAGAGCTGGTGGAAAAGCTTGGGGTGAGCCGTGTGTCGGTGCGGGAGGCCTTAAGGGCGCTGGAGAGCATGGGCAAGATCGAGATCCGGCCGAATGCCGGGAGCTTTCTGGTGCACCCGAACGGAAACGCGCTGGTGAACCAGTTGAGGGCCGTGGCGCCGGTAGACCGAGCCTTTTTGGAGCACCTAATCGACGTGCGGGCCGCGATCGAGGATAGGGTGGTTGTGCTCGTGGCAGGGCGGCCGGGGGCGGACCTCTCCGCGGTCCGCGTCGTCCTAGAGAGGTCGGGGGCGTCCCTGAGAGAGAGCGGAGAGCCCGGCAGCCTCGACCTCAGCTTCGAGGCCGCCCTAGCACGCGAGGCAGGCAACCCGCTCCTCGCGGAGATGCAAAGGTCCGTGCATCATCTCTGGATTGAGGCCTGGAGCGAGTGCCGCATAGCCCCGGGTGACTGGCGCCAGTTCTACGTCGAGCACTACGCCATACTTGAAGCTTTAGAGACAGGCGATGGCGAGGAGGCCCGGCAGCTGATGGCAGAGCACGTCGACAGGACCATCTTAAGAGCGGTGCCCGCAAGCCAGGAAGAATAGCTTCTCCCGAGCTCGGACCAAGATGCGTTGCCGTCGTTGGGCTTCGCTCCCGATCACACGGCACCGGCGAACAAAACGCCTCCGCCTCCCGTTTACCCACCGCGCAAAGAAACCACGAGCGGCTCGTAAATCTTACGAACCTCCGTGATAGGACGGCGGCGGGCAGCGCGGCCCGGGCGACCAGAAGTTGACAAAGCAAAAACGCCATTCTAATGTGAAGGGTGGGTTGTGGTCTAACCACAGTCCACTGACCATGGGGAATAAGGGGAAGAAATTGTGCGTCTCGTGGCTTTCTTAACGAGGGGCCAAAACCCGATCACAGGAAGAGCTGCAGTCCGCTCGCCACACGCTTATGGTGTGGCGGGGCGAGAAACAGGGGCCAAACGAAGTTTCGAGTAGCAGCAAGGAGTTACGGTCAGGGGGCACAAGAGGGGAGAGGAAGGCTATCAGCGAAAAAATAGAGTCATCGTGGAGCAAGATCCGTGAAAGGATGCTGGAGCGCATAGATGACACGGCGCGGCGCGTGACGGTGGGGTTCCCCAACTTCGCCGACCCGGAGACGGGGGAGTGGACCACCTCGCCGCAAGGCGACTGGACAGGGGGCCACTGGGTCGGCGAGCTCTGGCTCGCCAGCGAGGTGACTGGCGAGGAGCGGTACGGGGAGTGGGCCGGCAAGTGGTGCGAGGCACTGCGCCCCCGCGCGGCGTCCAACACCATCTTCAGGAGCTTCCTGTTCTATTATGGCGCCGCGCTCGGGGACGTGCTGCTCGATGACCACCGCGCGAGGGACGTGGCGCTTGAGGGCGCGCGCGGATTGCTGGGCCTGTACAACCCTAAGGCCGGGCTGATACCGCTTGGGACGGAGGCCGAGGAGGCCTCGGATGTGGGGAACGAGGAGGCGAGCATCGACGCCGTAGGTTCCATCTCCGCGCTCTTCGGCTGGGCATCGGAGAAGACCAGCGACGCGACTTTCCGGGACGCCGCCTTGCCGCACGCGGAGCGGCACATCGAGTTCTGCGTCAGGAATGATGCGTCGGTGTGTCAGTCAGCGTCATTCGACCCGGAGACGGGGGAGGTTGTCCGCCGCTACAGCCACAAGGGCTACTCCGAGGACAGCACATGGGCGCGGGCGCAGGCGTGGGGCATGCTCGCGTACGCCCTTTCGGCCCGCTGGATGCCCGAGCACAAGGAGTTCTTGGAGACGGCGGTCCGGGTCGCCGACTGGTGGCTCGAGCACGTTCCGGAGGACCGGATCGCCTTCTGGGACTTCGCGGACCCCGGCATCCCGGATGTCGAGCGCGACACCTCGGCGACGGCGATCGCGGCCGCGTCGTTGCTCAAGCTGGCCGAGTTGGTCCAAGACGATGGCCTGAAATCCCGCTACCGCGAGGCCGCCCGGGAGACCGTTCGGGCGCTGGTAGGGGGCTACCTGACCCCTACTGGACCCGACGATCCGCGCGATCCCGGGATCCTCACTGAGGGTTGTTACAACAAGCACAACGAACTGGCGACCAAGAACGAGCTTATTTGGGGCGACTACTATCTCTTTGAGGCGCTCCAAGTACTCGACGGCAAGGTAACGGCCAAAGAGATCTGAGGGGTTAAAGATGCTCAGAAGCGAATTCCAACCTGGTAGCACCCGCTGGGCCGTGCGGAGAGCACAGTGGCGGGCGATGGGCATACCGGAGGAGGATTTCCACAAACCCAAGATCGCGGTCGTAAACTCTTCCTCGACGCTCTCCGTATGCTACATACACCTCGACCAAGTCTCGCAAGTCGTCCAGCAGGCGGTTCGGGAAGCGGACGGATTGCCCTTCGAGATCCGCACTGCGGCCCCGAGCGACTTCATCACGAGCGCCGGCAAGAAGGCCCGCTACCTGATGCCGACCCGCGACCTAATCGTCAACGACATAGAGGTCATGGTCGAGGGCGCGCAGCTCGACGGGATGGTGTGCCTCTCCTCGTGCGACAAGACGACCCCGGGCCACCTTATGGCCGCCGCCCGCCTAAATGTCCCCACGGTCCTCGTCACGTGCGGATACCAGACCGGCGGCGCTTGCGGCGGCCGTCCTGTGGATATCGACGACGTCTACGAGTCTGTCGGTTCTGTCGCCGCGGGGACGATGTCCGTGGAGGAACTCCGCGAGATGACCGAGACGGCTATAAAAGGCCCCGGTGTATGCGCCGGGCTCGCGACGGCGAACACCATGCACGTGCTCGCGGAGGCGCTCGGCATGACGCTGCCGGGTAATGCCCCTGTCCGCGCCGGGAGCGAGAGGATGTTTGGCTTCGCCCGCGCGGCCGGCAGCCGGATAGTGCAGATGGTGCGGGAGGACTTGCGCCCGCGGGACGTGCTGACCCAGGTGGCCCTCGCGAACGCCGTCGAGGTGGATCTCGCTGTCGGGGGCTCGGTGAACTCCGTGAGGCACCTCGCCGCCGTAGCAACCGAAGCGGAGCTCGACGTGGACGTCATCGGCCTCTTCGAGGAGAGAGCCGAGGGCGCGGTGCTCGTTTGCGCGGTCAGGCCCAACGGCCCTCACAGCGTGGGTGAGCTGGAGGAAGCTGGCGGTACCCGGGGCGTGATGCAGCAGGTCTGGCCACGGCTGGACGCGAGCGCCCTCACAGTGTCGGGCAAAACCCTCGCCGAGATCCTAGAAGAGACACCCCCGACGGACGAGCAGGTCATTCGCCCGCTTCGCGACCCGATCAAGGGGGAGCCCGGCCTCAAGATAATTCGCGGAAGCCTAGCCCCGCACGGGGCGATCGTCAAACTCGCCGCGGTTCCGGAGGACCGGTATCGGTTCAAGGGGCCCGCGCAGGTCTACGAGGGCGAGGACGAGGCCATCGAGGGTCTGGGCCGGGGCGAGATCCGCGAGGGCGACGTCATCGTGCTGCGGGGCTTAGGCCCGCGCGGGGGGCCGGGCACGGTCTTCGCTGCGAGCTTCGCGGCGGCACTAAACGGGGCTGGTTTCTCGGGCTCCGTGGCGGTCGTGACGGACGGGGAGCTATCCGGGCTGAACCGGGGCCTCATCATCGGCCAAGTGATGCCAGAGGCGGCCGACGGCGGCCCCTTCGCGCTGGTCGCTGACGGGGACGAGATAGAGATCGACCTGGGGCGCGGCGCCATAAATCTGCTCGTCGAGGATGCTGTAATCGACGCTAGAGAAGCTACCTGGAGGCCGCCGCCTCCCACCCGGGAACGCGGATGGCTCGCGCAATATTCTCGGCTCGTTCAGCCGATCGAGAAGGGGGCGACGCTGGTACAGCCTGCATCCGCGGCGGATTCGGCTACGTCGGAGGTGAGGGCACGGTAGAAGGGAGAATGAGCAAGACACGGTCCCGGGGAGGCCGCGTTTAGTTTGGTGTAAGAGGGCAAGGCGGGATAGGAGGAGTCATGGAGCAAATCGGTGGAGAGGACGCAGGACAAAGGACATCGCTCTGGCAAGTGATAGGTGCGAGCGTGATCGGCACCATCATGGAATGGTACGACTTCTTTATCTACGCGGCGGCGGCGGCGCTGGTCTTTCCTGCGCTGTTCTTCCCCGAGCGCGAACCGCTGACCGGGACGCTCCTTGCGTTCGGCACGTACGCCTTGGGCTTTTTCGTCCGCCCCGTGGGCGGCATAATCTTCGGTAACCTCGGCGATAAGATCGGCCGTAAGACGGTATTGGTCATAACTCTCTTGCTGATGGGGGTAGCAACGACCCTAATAGGTGTGTTGCCGACCTTCGAACAGCTCGGGATCTGGGCGGCGGTCCTGCTCCTGCTCTTGCGCATCCTCCAAGGCCTAGGGGCCGGAGCGGAGTTCGGCGGCGCGGTGATCATGGCGGCTGAGTACTCCCCTCAAGGCAAGCGGGGGCTCTACGCGAGTCTGCCGTGCACCGGGGTTGCCCTAGGACTCCTGCTTTCCTCCGGGGTCTTCTCCCTGTTCTCGGCGCTCCCCGAGGAGCAATTCCTGGCTTGGGGCTGGCGCGTACCGTTCCTGCTTAGCATCGTCGTCGTGGCGGTGGGACTCTACATACGTCTACGCATCCTCGAGACGCCGGTGTTCACCCAGGTGAAGGAGACCAACACCGAGGTTGGGGTACCCGTACTGGAGGTGATACGCTCCCAGCCGAGGAATCTCCTCGTCGCCATCGGTGCCCGCTTCTCCGAGAACGGCAACGCCTACATCATCCAGACCTTCACGCTCACCTACGTCGCCACGCAGCTCGGGATGTCGGACAACGTGGCACTGACGGGCGTCCTCATCTCCGCGGTCATCGGGATCTTTACCATCCCCCTTTTCGGTGCGCTCTCGGATCGCGTCGGACGCCGGCCGGTGTACATGTTCGGGTCCGCGTTCCTGGCGTTGTTCTCTTTTCCGTTCTTCTGGCTCCTAAACACCGAGACGAACGTCTTGATCTGGCTCGCCATAGTCC
The DNA here is from genome assembly GCA_035641035.1 of Rubrobacter sp. Lineage (GTDB taxonomy): Bacteria > Actinomycetota > Rubrobacteria > Rubrobacterales > Rubrobacteraceae > Rubrobacter_D. The sequence goes on from DASQVA010000109.1 coordinate 11,115, forward strand.
TGGCTAATTCCGTGGGAGTGTACTCGATGTTCTCTCCGCAGGCGGCCTACTTCTCCGAGCTTTTCGACACCAGGGTGCGCTATTCTGGGCTCGCGCTCGCCCGTGAGGTCTCTGCGCCTTTCGCCGGCGGTATCGCGCCATTTATTGCCACCTTCTTGCTCTCAAGGACGGGCACCTATTGGCCGATCGCCCTTTACATGGTAGTGCTCGCCATCATAAGCTTGGTCGCCCTCGCCTTTGGGCCCGAGACGTACCGGAGGAGGATATCCGAGGACGAAGTCATGAACGAGTCGGTCAGGCCGCAACAGGCGAGCCCGGCTCGAGGGGGACGCTAGTTTCGAGATCGGCGCTGCGTGAAGTAACCTGTTGACCATTGAATGAGCAAGGAGATCCGCGTGACGGACACCATGGAGAGAACGAGGGAGAAAAAAGAAAAGCTCGAGGACATTCTGGTGGTGGACTGCGACGTGCACGTCCACGAGTCACCGGGGGAGCTCGCCCCCTACTGCGAGATGCCCTGGCGGGTGGCTCTGGAGAACATAAAGGACGTGCAGGAGAACTACCTCGACATCCCCGGCTTCTCGCCGGGAACTACGGTCTACGAGGCCAAGTTTCCGAGCGGCCAAGAGGGCACAAAGATGGTCACCACCGCCGAGCAGATGCGCGACGAACTCGACGAGATCCACGTGGACATCGGCATCCTCTTCCCCGACCACCTGCTCAAGATACCCGTTATCTCTCAGATAGACTACGCCTCCGCCCTCGCCCGCGCCTACAACGCCTGGCTTCTGGAGGAGTGGTGCAAGCCGGAGAAGGGTCTCCTCGGGTGCATCTTGGCTTCCCCCCACGACCCGGAGGACGCCGCGCGCGAGATAAGCAAGTACGCCAAGGAGCCAGGCATGGTCGGGGTGTTCTTGCCGTGTGCCGGGCTGGAGAGGTTGTGGGGGCACCGCCAGTACGACCCGATCTACGAGGCCGCCCAGGAGGCCGACTTGCCGGTCCTAATGCACAGCGTGACCGTCATCCACCCCGTCTTCCCGTTCAACACCCAAGGGTTTGAGACCGAGTTCGGGCGGCACATCTGCAGCCACACCTTCTCGATGATGGCCAATATAGTACACATGATCACCACCGGGGTGCCGGTGCGCTACCCGAACCTGAAGGTCGCCGTCACCGAGGCCGGCATCTCTTGGGTGCCGTTTCTGATGCACAAGATGGACAAAGAATACATAGAGCGTCGGCGCGAGGTCCCTTTCCTCAAAGACAAGCCGAGCACCTACCTCAAGAAGATGTACTTTGCCACCCAGCCCGTTGAGGAGCCGGAGAACCTGCGCGACCTCGTGACGATGATGGAACTTTACGAGGGCGAGGACAACACCATCTTCGCCTCCGACTGGCCGCA
>DASQVA010000110.1:0-7785 GCA_035641035.1 Rubrobacter sp.
AGTATCCTCGCCCCCGCTGGCGTAGGTCGCCCCACAATTGGTGTAACATCTTTATCGGATTTATCGGATCACCGATGCGGGCGCGTGACCCTGGTGGGAGTGGCCCGCGCCACGCGTTCTTCGCTCAAGGCTGGGACCAACTCTACCGTTCCGGTGCAGGAGGCGGGCACCGGGGTCCTGAAGCCGAGCGTCAGGAGGTTTGTCTTTTTTCCTGGTACTCTTGGATGCTCTCGTAGACCTCGTCCGGGAACTGTAGTTCCTGGTAGGGGTTGCAGGCGTCTGGGTCATCGGGGTTGGGGCAGATCGGGAAGTCCTGCTGGCTCTGGTACTCGAGAATCTTCTCGCGCCGCGGCGGACTGTAGTCCTTCTCCTGCACCTGCTGCACCATGGTGCGGATCTCCCGCTCGTCCGCGTCGTGGTCCTTCGTCAAGAGCTCCACGAGCTCGTCGTCGCTCACAAAGTGGCGTGCGATCATGGCGAAGACCAACCGGCCGTAGTGGCCGATGTCCTCCCCCTTGTCCAGCGCGTTAAGCAGGTGGCCCATCATCGGGCTCTGACGCAAGTCTTCTACTGACATGCCTGAAGGTCCTCTCTATCGTTAACGTCTTTGCCAACTATACGAACGCCTGTCACGAGGAACGTGAAACGGACCACTAGGGGAGCGTCCTAAGGAAGCGCCGTGACTAGCCGTGGCAGCATCTCGCCCGCCGGACCGCGCAGGACGTGGTCCGCGTACGCGCTGAGCGGGGTTTCGTCGGGGTTGACCTCCACGAGTACCGCCCCTTTTTTCAGGGCCTCGAAAGGCAAGGCGGCGGCCGGATAGACTAGCGAGGAGGTCCCTATAGACAAGAACAGATCACACGCGCGAGCGGCTTCGGAGGCCGCCTCGAACGCCCCGGTAGGCAGCCCCTCCCCAAACCACACCACGTCGGGCCGCAGCGGAGCGCCGCAGCTCGGGCAAGGAGGCGGCGCTTCGACAGGGGCGTAGTCGTCGACCATCGTCCCCTCCCAGGAGCACTTCGAGCGCAGTATGTTGCCGTGCAGCTCTAAGACCTCGCCACTGCCGGCCCTCTGGTGTAGCCCATCGACGTTCTGGGTTACGAGAGTGAAGGCGGGGAGCCGCCACCCGAACTCCGCGAGCGCCAGGTGGCCGGCGTTAGGTTCGGCTCTCTCTACGAGCCGGCGGCGCCACTCGTACCAATCCCAGACGAGACGCGGGTCGCGGATGAAAGCCTCCGGGGTCGCCAGCTCCTTGGGATCAAACCTCTCCCACAGCCCGGTCTGGGCCTCGCGGAAGGTCGGCACACCGCTCTCAGCGGAGACGCCTGAGCCCGTCAGCGCGACAACGCGCCCGGCCCCGCTGAGGGCGTCAAGGAGATCGGGTGGTAGTTCCAGCATGACCCGTGCTCAGCCGGCTACGGCCCGAAGCAACTCTTTGGGCCCGTCGGCGACCGGCACCGCGCGTTCCTCGCCGGTGGACATATCCCTGACATTGCAGGTGCCTCGCGCGAGCTCATCCTCGCCGATCACGACCGCGTAGGCGGCCCCGGAGCGGTCGGCCTGCTTGAACTGGCCCTTCGTGCCGCGCCCGCCATAATCCAGGTCGCACGAAAGCCCTTCGGCCCGCAGGACGCCCGCGAGCCTCGCGGCCAGGAGCCGGGCCTCAGTCGCGAGGGTGACGAAGAAGACGTCCACGCTCGAGCCCGCCTGGTGCGAAGCGGCGGCGAGGAGCATGCGTTCGACGCCGGTCCCGAAGCCTATGCCACCCACGTCCGGTCCGCCGAGGTCCGAGATCAGGCCGTTGTAACGCCCCCCTGCCCCCACGGTATCCTGCGCCCCGAGCGCCCGGCTCTTGGCCTCGAAGACCGTCATGGTGTAGTAGTCGAGGCCGCGCACGAGGCGGTCGTCGACCTCGTAGGGGACCTCCAGCGCCTCGAGACCCCGGCGCACGACCGAGAGGTGCTCCGACGCGTCCTCGCTGAGGTAACCGGTGATCTTCGGCGCCTCGGCCAAGACCGCCTGGGTGCCCTCGTCTTTGGAGTCGAAGGTGCGCAAGGGGTTGGTCTCCAGGCGGGAAACTGAGTCGGGGTCGAGATCTGTTTGGTGTCTGTGCAGGTAGGCGCGAAGTTCCGGGACATAGGCACGGCGCGTCTGCATGTCACCGAGGTTGTTGAGGTAGACCACCTCATCCCTAACGCCCACCGCCTGGTGTGTGGCGTAGAGGAGTGAGATCACCTCAACGTCCACCAGCGGGTCAGGGGTCCCGAGAACCTCGACCCCGATCTGGGTGTGCTGCCGGTAGCGGCCCTTCTGCTGCCGCTCCTGACGGAACATCGGCCCCACGTAGAACAGTTTTACGGGCTGGGCGAGCTTGTACAAGTTGTGCTCGACGTAGGCCCGCACCGCCCCAGGCGTGCCCTCCGGCCGCAGGGCCAGCCCCCGCTCGCCCTTGTCCCGGAAGGTGAACATCTCCTTCTGGACCACGATGTCTGATCCCTCACCGGCGGTCCTGGCGAAGAGCCGCGCCTCCTCGAAGATGGGCGTGCGTATCTCGGCGTAGTTGTAGCGGCGGAAGAGGTCTCGCGCCGTCTCCTCTACAAAGGCCCACAGTTCGGGCCGCTCATGTGGCTCTGCGCCACTGGGATAGACGTCGTATGTGCCCCTTGGTCCTCTGTAAACCACTACAGGCCCGGCGGCAGATAAGGATTCGTCCTCAACTCCTCGACGGCGGTGAGCACCGGACCATGGCCCGCGTACAGGCGCGTCTCCTCTTCCCAGAGGGGCATGACCTTGCGGATGGACTCCTCGATCTCCTCCCAGGAAGCTCTCGGGATGTCCGTCCGGCCGACGCTACCGGGCAAGATTAGGTCGCCGACGATTTGGTCGTGCCCCATCACGAAAGTCACCGAACCGGGCGAGTGACCCGGGGTGTGGAATACCCTGATCCCGAGGCCCGCGACGTCGAACGATTGCCCGTCCCCAAGCGGCTCGTAGTCCCTGATCTTCCCTTCGGCGTCGGCCTGGTGCATAAAGACCGGGGCTCCCGTCTCCCGGCGCACAGCGTCCAGGGCATCCACGTGGTCGGCGTGCCCGTGGGTCACCAGGATCGCCGCGACCGGAGCGTTCGTAGCCGCCAGGATCTTCTGCGGCTCCGCGCCCGCGTCCACGATTATGTCGCCATTCGGGGCGTGGACAACGTAGGAGTTGACCTCGAAGCCGCCGAAATCCAATGGCACCTGCTCTATTTCAACCATGCCCGGCTTCAACCTTTCTCGGGTGAAGCTCCCTCAAGCGTTCCTCTTTCGCGACCCGGTCGCGGATGGCTATCGGCGCATCCAGGTACCGCCGGATCGCCTGCTCGCTCGCGTCAGGATCGAAGAAATCGCGGAACATCTCGATGGCTGAGACGGTATCACCTTGGAAACTCTCGTAAGATACCGTATACCCGGCTCGAACGTATCCGTCCCGTATCACGCGGCAGTAAAGCCCCGGACGCTCCGCCCTCCGAAAACGTTTCAGAAAAGCCGGATCTTGCATACGCGTCGCCAGGGTAACGCACGGGATGCGGGGCGCCGTCACCTCCAGGATCACCGGACCGATGCGCAGCCGATCCCCGATCAAAGCGTCGGCGCTGCGGAGACCCGAGATCGTCAGGTTCTCCCCGAAAGTGCCCGGCCCCATCTCGCGCTTCAATATCTCCGACCACCACTCATAGTCCGGAGCTCCGTAGACGTAGACGGCCTGGTCCACGCCGCCGTGGTTCTGTGTGTCGTGGATCTCGTCTCCCTCCAGGCCCGAAAACGTTATTCTCACGGCCTCGCTAACCGGGAGCTTGTAGATGCCGGTCTTGCCCGGCTTTCCCGCCCTCGGTACGAGTTTGCCCTGGCCGACGTTCACGCTCCGTAGCAGCATCCTTACCGCTCCAGCGGCGTGCCGTCGCGGGCGACCCGGTAGACGTCGTAGACGTCGGGGATGCCCCGGATCTTGCGGATGACCTCCTCGACGTGCTGCAAGCTCCCCGCCTTGAAGGCGAAGCGGCTCAGAGCCGTCCGGTCCTCGATGGTGTCCACCCGCGCCGAAACGATGTTCACGCCCGCATCGGAGATGGTCGCAGTTATATCCTTAAGCAAATGCATCCGGTCCAAAGCCTCAACGAGCAGCTCGACGGTGAAGAGCTTGCCCGACCCCTTCGCCCACTCGACCTCAACGAACCGCTCCGGGTCGCGGGACTGGAGCGCCCCGGCGTTCACGCAGCCAGCCGAGTGGACCACGACGCCGCGGCCTAGCGATACGTAGCCGACTATATTGTCGCCAGGCATCGGGGTGCAGCAGCGGGCCAGCCGCGTGAGGATCCCGCTGGACCCCACGACGCGCACCCCCGTCTCCTGGTCCGTCCCGCCGGCGTCGTGCGGCAGTGGGAGCGGGTCGAGCGCCGGGCTCTGCTTGCTCGGCTTCTCCTCTTCCTCCTTGGGGTGAACCTGGTCCGCGATGCGCGTCGCCACGTTCTCGGCCGAGAGAAAGCCTCCGCCGATAGCGGCGAGCATGTCGTCAGGGGAGGCGTGGTTGGTCGAGCGCGCCACGTCCTCGAAGATGCCTGATGGGACCTTCCCGATGCGCCGCTTCTTCAGGATCGCCAGTAGCTTCTCGCGCCCCAAACTCAGGTTGTCCTCGCGGTCAGCCTTGTTGAAGAACTGGCGGATCTTGTTTCGCGCCCGCCCGCTCTGGACCACCGCGAGCCAATCCCGGCTCGGCCCCGAGTTCTTGCCCGTGATGACCTCCACCCGGTCGCCGGAGACGAGCTCCGAGTCGAGCGGCACGATGCGGTCGTTGACCCTAGCGCCGATGGTACGGTGCCCGATCTCGGTGTGCACGTGGTACGCGAAGTCTATGGGCGTCGCTCCGGAGGGAAGGCTCACCACGTCGCCCTTCGGCGTGAAGACAAAAACCTCGTCGGCGACGAGCTCGCCCTTCAGGGACTCCATGAACTCCGTAGAGTCGGTCGTCTCCTTCTGCCACTCCATCATGCTCTTAAGCCAGGTCAGGCGGTCGACCTGCCTGTCGGTGAGGCCGTGCTTGTACATCCAGTGTGCGGCGATGCCGTACTCGGCGGTCGTGTCCATCTCAGAGGTCCTGATCTGGATCTCGAGCAGCTTCCCCTCGTTGGACATGACCGTCGTGTGCAGCGACTGGTACATGTTGAACTTGGGCATCGCGATGTAATCCTTGAAACGACCAGGAATCGGCTTCCAGATCGAGTGTATGACCCCGAGGGCCCCATAGCAGTCGCGCACGCTGTCGACGACCACCCGAAGACCTGCGAGGTCATAGATCTCGTTGAACTCCTTGTTGCGCCGGACCATTTTGTTGTAGATGGAGTAGAAGTGCTTGACCCTCCCGTGGACCTCGGCCTCTATCCCCGTACCCCTAAGGTGGCGCAGGAGCTCCGCCACCGTCCCGTTGATAAACGCCTCTCGGTCGTCCCGGCGGGCCGCGACCAGTCGCTTTATCTCCTCGTAGCGCCGCGGGTGGAGGGTGGCGAAGGAGAGGTCTTCGAGCTCCCACTTGATCGAGTAGATACCCAGCCTGTGTGCCAGGGGGGCGTAGATCTCGAGCGTCTCCGTCGCCTTGCGTAACTGGATCTCCCTCTTGAGGTAAGCGAGGGTCCTCATATTGTGCAGCCTGTCGGCGAGCTTGATGATGATGACGCGCACGTCGCGGCTCATCGCGACGATCATCTTTCGCAAGGATTCGGCCTGCGCCTCCTCCAAATTGCCCGAAGGCAACCGCTTGAGCTTGGTGACCCCGTCAACGATCTCGGCTACCTCGTCCCCGAAGCGCACCGCGAGCTCCACTTTGGTGATGCCGGTGTCCTCCAGGACGTCGTGCAACAGGGCGGCGGAGACGGTCGTGGGGTCGAGGCGCAGCTCGGCGAGGATGTCCGCCGCCGCGAGCGGGTGGTAGACGAAGGGCTCGCCGCTCTTGCGCGTCTGGCCCCGGTGTGCGGCGTAGGCCACACCGTAGGCGTCGGCGATCATCTCCTCCGTGCCTTCGGGGCCGTAGGCCGCTACCTTCTCGATGAGGGAAGATATGGTCACCCCCGGGGCCGGTATCGCCCTGGGGCGTTCCTCTGTACGCACCGGTTCCATAGGTAAATTATATCAGTCGAGTATCGGGCCTCAGGTTCCGGGACTCAGGATGCACTTGCAAAGACGATTCGGATCTGTGCCCGAGTGCCTCCGCCCAACACCTGCGCCCTGACACCTGTAGCCCCAAGCTTGTTCACAGCCGCTCGGACCTGAAGAAGATGATCAGTAGTAGGATCGAGCCCATGATCGCGGCGAGCGTGAACCCTATAAAGCTTACCAAGGGCACGCCGAGGTAAGGCACCTGCGGCCCGCCGCGGTCGAAGACACCTAACACGCAGGACCCGAGAAGCAGCGCTCCGGTGACGATGGCGAAGACGAGCCTGTTGGCGAGGACGTCCACCTCGCCCGTGAGCTCGTCGAGGCCCTGGTGGCGTAGCTGAACCTCCAGCTCACCGTCGGCGAGTTCCGCAAGGAGCAGCCGGAGTTGCTCAGGGTAGTCCTCGGCGTAGCGGGCGTACTCCAGCGTGCGCTCCCCGACCGCCTCCAGCACGGCGTCGGGCCGGTAGCGTTTAGAGAGGAGCCTCCGCGCGTACGGGCGCGCGACCTCGTAGACGTTTATGGTGGGATCTATGGCGCGGGCGAGCCCCTCCGCGGTCACGAGCGCCTTGGTGAGGAGCGGGAAGACCGGAGGCATCCGAAGGCGGTAGCGCCGCGCCAGCGCGATGAGCTCCGAGAGCGCCTGGCCCAGCGTAACCTCCCCGACCGAGAGCCCAGAATACTTGTTCAAAAACTCCCTGAGATCCCTTACCAGGTCGCCGCGCACCTCGGTCGCGTACCTTACCCCCAGGCCTTCCAGGCCCCGCACCGCAGCCGAGGCGTCGCGCTGTATCACGGCGATAAAGAGGCCGGAGAGTGCGTCTATGTCGCCCCGGCTCATGTACCCAACCATGCCGAAGTCCAGCAGCGCAAGCTCCCCCTCGGGGGTCAGGAGCAGGTTGCTCGGGTGCGGGTCACCGTGAAAAAAACCGTCCTCGAAGGCCATCTTGAAGATCGCCTCGGCCCCCATCGAGGCAACCCGCCGCCGCTCCGAGGGCGCCATCAGCAAAGGCCGGATGTCCCTAAAGCGGGTTCCCTCCACGTACTCCATCGTCATCACCCTCGTAGTCGAGAGCTCCAGGTACACCGCCGGGATCACGACCGGCGTCTCGACGAAGTTGGCGGCGAAGCGCCTGGCGTTGGCGGCCTCAGCTGTGTAGTCGAGCTCGCGCCGGATGACGACCTCGAATTCGGCGACGAGCCCGCGTACATCTATAAAGATCCTGCGCCCGAACCTCCGGTCTAAGAACCCCGCGAATTCCCGCATGAGCTCGAGGTCCCCCCCGACCCTGCCCGGCGCCTCAGGCCGCTGGACCTTGACCGCCACCGCCTCCCCGCTCAGGAGTACGGCCCGATGTACCTGCCCGATGCTCGCGGAGCCCAAGGGGTCGGGATCGAACGAGGCGAACACCTCCTCCACCGACGCGCCGAGCTCCAGCTCGATGATCCCCTGCGCCACCCCGGTCGGCATGGGCGTGGCCGTATCCTGCAGCTTCTGGAGCTCGGAGAGCACGCCTTCGGGCAGGATGTCCGAGCGCGTGGAAAGGACCTGCCCGAACTTGACGAAGGTCGGCCCGAGGTCGTCGAGCGTTCGGCGCAGCCT
>DASQVA010000111.1:0-16282 GCA_035641035.1 Rubrobacter sp.
GGGTCGAGCGGCTCGCGACGCGACGCTCCGAGCGTGACGCGCCGTACGAACCCGGCGCCCACGATACGGGGGCGGTAGGAGGGAAAGGTGTGGAGGAAGTATTTGCCGGGCCCGCGCCGTCGGGCGGGGCGGTGTTCGATCCAGAGCAGGGGGCGCGGCAGGTCCGGCAGGCCGCCGGCGAAGTGCTCCCGGATCACCTCGGCGGCCAGGTACCCGCAGACCTCCTCCGTGGCGACGTCCCCGATCTCGGGAAGCACCTCGCACACGACCACGGGAGCGTCGCGGTCCAGGCTCTTGTAGATGCGGATCCAGCAGCACCCCGATCCCAGCCTGTAGCCCGTCCGCTGGTGCATGTACTCGTGCGTGAGGCTCATACCATCCTACGCTCTCTACACTCGCCTCTACAGGGTGGCGTCCTGCCACGCCCGAAGCAACTCCCACTCCCTCTGTGGCCGGAGTCCCGCGCCCGGCTCGTCCTCCGACGGCCGTGCGCGATCCCACTCCAGCACGTCCCGGATGGTGTCGGATACAGGACGGAAGGATAGGCCGGCCTCGATAGCCTTGCCGCAGTCTACGATCTGCAAACCGGCGTACTCGCGTGGCACCCACAACGGCATCTCCGTGAAAGGCTCCACCTTCCGTTCCCCCAGCGACTTCTCAGAAACCCAGATGAGCTCCGCGTCTCCGCCGCTAACAGTTCCGCACTCCTCGAGTAGCCGGCCCATCGTCAGCGCGTAGTCCGGCCCCGTGGCGTTGTAGATGCCAACCCGCCGCTCTTCGCACACTCTATGGTCCACCCGGCGAGATCCCGGGCGTCGATGAACTGGACCGGGAGCTCGGGGCTGTCTGGGGCCAGGACCTCTCCACCGCGGGAGATCCGGCGGGGCCAGTACGTGAAACGATCCGTGGGGTCGTGGGGGCCGACGATCAAACCCGGACGGACGTTTAACACTCTGCCCGGCATCGCCCCCTCCGCGGCCCGCTCGCACAGCACCTTGAGACCGCCGTAAGTCTCACCCGTGACCTCCTCGACCGAAGGGTCAGGGAGTTCTTGCACCGGCGCACCCTCTCCCACCCCTGGAGCGAGGGGCTCGGAGTAAACGTAGATGCTGGAGACAAAGGCGTAGTGGTCCACCGCGTCGGCCAGCAGGCTGGCTGAGGCCCGAACGAGGCGTGGCACGTAGCCGCAGGGGTCTATCGCTGCGGCCCACCTCCGCCCTCGAAGCGCCGAGAGGTCTCCGTCTCGGTCGTCGACCAGCCTCTCGACGTCCGGGAACAGGCCAGGCCCGCTCAGGCCCCGGTTGATGAGCGTGACCCGGTGGCCGCGCCCGAGCGCCGCCTCTACCAGATGACGCCCGAGGAACCGCGTGCCGCCAAGGATCAAGAGCTCCATGTCACCCTACTCTCCACGAGCCCGTTTGCCGCGGGTGCCGGAAGCCGGGGCGGGCCGTTCCCTCCCGCGAGCCCTACTCGCTGGCCCCGACGACGACTTCCCCCGGGCGGGTGACGACCCGATCGATCACGCCGTACTCGACGGCCTCCTTCGGGCCGAGCATGTAGTCGCGGTCGGTGTCGCGCTCTATCTTCTCGACCGGCTGGCCCGTCATCTCAGAGTACAACTCGTTCATCCGTCGCTTGGTCCGCACGAGCTCCCTGGCGTGGATCTCCACGTCCGAGACCTGCCCGCCGAGGCCCCCCCCGATGTGCGGTTGGTGCAAGAGTATCCGTGCGTTGGGCAGCGCGCTCCGCTTACCCTTCGCCCCGGCCGTCAGCAGGAAGGAGCCCATAGAGGCCGCCATCCCGAGCGCGGTCGTCGCGACGTCGCAGTTGACAAACTGCATGGTGTCGTAGATCGCCAGCCCCGCGTACACACTCCCACCCGGCGAGTTTATGTAGAGGTTGATGTCCTGCTCCGGGTCCTCGCTGTCCAGGTGCAGGAGCTGCGCCATCACCACGTTCGCGACCTGATCGTCCACGGGCGTCCCGATAAAGATGATCCTGTCCTTCAAGAGCCGCGAATAGATGTCCATCGTCCGCTCACCCCGCGGGCTCTGCTCCGTCACGTACGGGATGACCAACCTGGGATCCGAACCCATCGCCACAAACCTCCTCCATAACCGCCAACAGGCTATACTTGGGATAGCGTAACATTATTGTAGTCTTTGTGCAAGTTTTTTGTAGTGTTTTGGAGGTAGCGAGGATGGACCTTCCGCGTTTGCGCCTGATTCGGCAAGGGGCGGTGATGAGCCAGGAGGAGTTGGCGGAGAGGAGCGGGGTTGCGCGGGACACAATCTCGAAGTTAGAGACCGGGCGGCGCGGGGCTTACCCGTCCACGATTCGCAAGCTCGCCGCCGGCCTCGACGTGCAGCCGCAACTGCTGATGGGCGCCGTCGAGTATCTGGACGAGAGGCCAACGCTGGAGCCCGAGGAGAACCCGCAAGAGAAGCCCGAGCGAGACCGACGGATCGGCTTCTAGGGCCGCTACTCCTTCCTGTACGGCTTGCCTATGGCGGCGGGGGCTATGGCACGCCCGCCGAAGCCGGCTAGAACGACGATGGTGAGGACGTAGGGGAGCATCTGGAGGAACTCCTGGGGGATCAAGTCCTGCGGCGCCTGGATGGTTACGGCCTGGGCGAATCCGAAGAGCAGGGCGGCCCCGGCCGCGCCGATGGGATTCCAGCGTCCGAAGATCAGTGCTGCCAGCGCGATGAAGCCGCGCCCGTTGGTCATATTCTCAGTGAACGCGGATAGTAGACCCATCGAGAGGTAGACGCCGCCCAAAGAGGCCAGTAGCCCGGACATCGCAACGCCGTAGTAACGCATCCGGGTCACGCTGACTCCCGCGGTGTCAACCGCCTCGGGTACCTCGCCCGTCGCCCGCAGCCTGAGACCAAAGGGCGTGCGGAAGAGCGCGAAGAAGGTAATGGGCACGAGTAGGTACATTAGGTAGACCAGCAGGCTCTGGGAGAAGAGGGCTGGGCCGACGACGGGGATGTCGCTGAGGAGTGGTATAGGCAGCTCCTCGAAGCCTTCGACCCGCGGCGAGGTTCCTCCGCTGCCGAAGATCACGACCATCAAGAAGCCCGTGCCGCCCAGGGCGAGCAGGTTGATTGCGGTGCCAGAGATGATCTGATCTGCTTCGAAGGTCACGCACATGAGCGCGTGGATCAGGGCGAAGACGAGCCCAGCCACGAGGGCAAATCCCAACCCAACGAAGGCGTTCCCGGAGAGTGATGCCCCGACCACACCCGCGAAGGCACTGATTAGCATCAGGCCTTCGAGCCCGATGTTTACGACCCCGCTCCTCTCGCTGAACATGCCGCCGAGGGCGGCGAGAACGAGCGGCGTCGCGAAACGAATGGTCGAGGCGAGCAGCTCTCCCGGGGCGCCGAAGATCTCGTCCACTACCGTCCCAGCCCCTTCTCCAGTCGGGCGCCGGCGAAGGCGCGGGCGCGCTTGCCCAGTAAGAGTTCGACAAGCTTCGTAGCGGTGACGAGCAGCAGGATCACGGCGAGCAGAACGTTGGCGAGCTGCAGCGGCACGTCGGTGGCGAACTGCATCTCCTGGGCGCCAGAGGCGAGCCCGCCGAAGAGCAGGGCCCCTAAGATCACCCCAGCCGGATGGTTGCGTCCCAGCAGCGCCACCCCGATGCCGTTGAAGCCCAGGTTGGTGACGAACGGAACGGTCATCTTGCCGTAAACGCCGAGGACCTCCACGCCGCCGCCGACGGCCGCGAACGCCCCGCCGATGGCGAGTGCAAGGACGGTGTTAACGCCGATGCCCATGCCGGCGTAGTTCGCCGCCCCGGGGGAGAGGCCGACCGCCCGGATCTGGAACCCCCGCCGCGTGCGCCACAGGAGCAAGTAGGCCACCACCGCCGCAAGCAGCGCGATGAAAAATCCGTAGTTCGCTCTGCCGAGGCCCAGGCCGATGAACGGGATGCGGGCCGCGATATCTATGGTGTCGGTGCCGGGGATGAGGCCCTCGGTCCTCAGGGGCTTCAGGGCAAGGTAGGTCGCCAGGTTGATGCCGATGTAGTTCAGCATGATCGTCGTGATCACCTCGTGCGCCCCGAAGCGCGCCTTGAGGAAGCCAGGTATGGCCCCCCACAGGAAACCGGTCAGGACGCAGGCCAGCAGGACTAGGACTATCCCGAGCGGGCCGAGGAAGCCCAGGGACACCCCGAGCCAGGCGGCGGTTATGGCGCCGATGTAGAGCTGGCCCTCGCCCCCAATATTGAAGAGGCCGGCGCGGAAGGCCACGGCCACGGCGAGGCCGGTGAAGATCAAGGGCGTCGCGCCCAGCAACGTCCGGCCGATGGCGGTCGGGGAGCCGACGGCGCCGCGCAGGAGCGCCTCGTAGGCCGCCAGGGGGTTGTTACCTGTCGCCAGCACGATCACCGCCCCGATGAGGAAGGAGATGAGGATGGCGAACAGGGGGAAGACCAGCGCCCCTCCGGCGTTCATGAGAACCCGGCGCAGCGCCGAGCCGCGGGTTGCTGCTTCGTCTGGGCTTCGGGGTGTTCGGTCTTCGCTCACCGGCGGAGGCTCACGCGGTCTGCTCCACCTCCCGCCCGGCCATGAGGAGGCCGAGCTCCTCGTCGGTGGCGTCGGGACCGACCTCGCCTACTATCCTACCCGCGTAGAGCACGACGATGCGGTCGGAGAGGGAGCGGACCTCCTCGAGCTCGAGGGAGATGAGCAAGATAGCCTTGCCCTGCGCTCGCTGCTCCAGCAGGCGGCGGTGGATGAACTCTATGGCGCCCACGTCCACGCCGCGGGTGGGTTGGGCGGCGATGACGACGCCGGGGTCTCCGGAGAGCTCGCGGGCGAGGATCGCCTTCTGCTGGTTACCGCCGGAGAGGGAGCCGGCGCGGGCGTCGGGGTCCGGCGGCCTCACGTCGTAGGCCCGCAGGGCCTCGACGGCGCGGCGACGCATGGCTCTGGGGAAGATCCAACCCCACTTCGAGTAAGGCGGCTCGTCGTAGGTCTTCAGGGCGTTGTTCTCGTAGAGCGTAAAGTCCTGCACGAGCCCCTTGGTCCCCCGGTCCTCTGGCACGTAGGCGAGGCCCCGCTCTTGGCGGGCGTTCGCGCCCAGCTTCGTCACGTCTTCGCCGTCGAGGCTGACCTTACCCTCCTCGGCGGGCCGCACCCCGGCCAGGGCTTCGGCCAGCTCGGTCTGGCCGTTACCGTCGACGCCAGCGACGCCGAGGATCTCCCCGGCCCGCACCTCTAGGCTCACTCCGTTTACCGCCTTCGACCCGGTGCCGGAGCGGACGATAAGGTTCTCCGCTGCGAGGCGCGGCCCCCCGACCTGCGACGCCCCTTTCTCCACGCGTAGCAGGACGTCGCGGCCGACCATCAGGCGGGCCAGCTCGCCCTCGTTTGTCCCGGAGGCGTCCACCGTCTCCACCACTTTGCCATCGCGTATGATGGTGATGCGGTCAGCCACACCTATGAGTTCGCCGAGCTTGTGGGTTATGAGAATGATGGAGAGTCCGTCCGCGACTAGTTCCTGGAGAACGGAGAACAGATCCTCGGTCTCCTGGGGTGTCAGGACGGCGGTCGGCTCGTCGAGGATCAGGATGCGGGCGTCGCGGTAGAGGGCTTTGAGGATTTCCACCCGCTGCTGCTCTCCCACCGAGAGGTCGGCGACCCGCGTCCTGGGGTCGACCCGCAGGCCGTAGTGGTCGGAGAGCTCCTCCGTGTCCTTGACGGCCCTCGCTAGGTTCAAGGTGGCCCCCTTGCGCGGCTCGGCGCCGAGGACGATGTTCTCAGCTACAGTGAGCGGTGGGATCAGGGTAAAGTGCTGGTGAACCATTCCGATGCCGCGGGCTACCGCGTCCTTCGGGTCGTGTATCTTCGCCTCCTCGCCGTCCACGAAGACGGAGCCGGAATCCGGGGAGTAGAGGCCGTAGAGGATCTTCATCAAGGTGGACTTGCCGGCCCCGTTCTCGCCGAGGAGACCCAGGATCTCGCCTCGGCGCAGCGTGATGGAGACATCGTCGTTGGCCCTGACGGGCCCGAACGTCTTGGTGCATCCCCTCATCTCAAGGACGACTGGAGCCTCCCGTGTGGCCCCGGTCTTCCCCTCTCCTGTCCGCCCCTCGGCCAACCCGAAGTCCTCTGATTCCCTACTGCTGTGGCTTCTCGGGGACCTTTATGTCGCCGCTTATAATGCCCCGCTGGGCCTTGTCCACCTCGTCCTTTACCTCCTGCGGGACATCGCCGTCGTAGCGTCCGAACGGGGCGAGGCTCATGCCCTTCTCCTTTAGGCCCAGGTCGATCACCTCGCCGCCGGGGAACTTACCGTCGTTAGCGTCCTGGATGGCCTTGTAGACCGCGTTGTCCACGCGCTTGATCACCGAGGTGAGGATGGGCGCGTCGGGGACGAGCCTGGCCTGGTCGGAGTCCACACCGATGGCGAAGATGCCCTGGTCCTTGGCCGCGTCGAAGAGGCCGGCGCCCGTTCCCCCCGAGGCGTGGTAGATGATGTCCGCGCCCTCGTTTATCTGCTGGAGGCTGATCTCCTTGCCCTTAGCCGGATCGTTGAACGCGTCGGGGGTCGAGCCCGCGTACTGCACGAGGACCTCGCAGTCCGGGCACACCGACTCCACGCCGGCCTCGTAGCCAGCCTGAAACTTGCCGATCAGGTCCGATTCCTGCCCGCCGAGAAAGCCGACGACCTTGTCGTCGGGGTTGGTGTAGTCTGTCTTCTCTTGGGTCATAAGCCCGGCGACCACGCCAGCCAAGTAACTGCCCTCCTGCTCCCTGAAGACCAGGCTCGCCGCGTTCTTGGGCTCGACCACCGAGTCCACGATGGCGAAGTTGGTGTCAGGGTACTGGGGCGCGATCTCGTTCACCGCGTCCGTCATGAGGAACCCGATAGCGAACACTGGGTTGTAGCCGCTGTCGGCGAGCTGGGTGAGGTTGTTGACGTAATCGGTCGCGGCGTTCGACTCGAGGGTCTCCGTCTGCACGTCGAGGTCCTTCTTGGCCCTCTGGAGCCCAGCGAAAGCCGAGTCGTTGAAGCTCTGATCGCCTAGGCCCCCGATGTCCAGCACGAGGGCAGGGCGCACCTCCGCGCTGCCTCCGGCTCCGCCACCCCCGCCACCTCCCTGACCGCCGCCGGAACCCCCGCAGCCGGCCAGTGCCACCAGCGCCAGAATCATGGCTACAGAGATAAAACTCCATCTTTTGCGCACGGGACCTCCTGTTTTCAGACCGCCACTCTTCCGAGCCCCCGGGCGGCCGACCCTCCGTTTATCCGATCGTTTACGGCATCATATAGAGTAACCTAGACCAGCGCAAAGGAGGTAGGTTCGGTGGGTCAGAGTGTCGGCGCCTGGACCACTAGCTGGAGTGGCTCCGAGAGTTCACCCCGGCTACCCGGCGGGCCGCCCTCCTGCCGCCGCTCGGGGGCGAGCGGGTACTCGTCGTCTGCCACCTCGACCCCAAGATGGTCCCCTACTTCGACGCCCTCACGGGCGCCGGAGCCGAGATATGGGCCTGCGCCGCCAACCCGGCCACCACCCGCGACGCCGTGGCGATCCACCTGCAGAACGCGGGCGTCCACCTGCTTACCTTAAGTAGTCCAAGACTGGGCGCCCCGGCTCTACCTTGGCGAAAGCTGACGGCTGATGCCTACTGCAACAACTTCTTGAGGTTGTCTTCAAGGTAGTCGGCTGTCACGGAGCCTTCGGGGGAGTAGGCGACGGCCTCCTTGCAGAGGTGGTAGAGGGCGAGGCTGCGGGTCGGCGAGAGGCGTCGGCTGCCGGCCTGCTCAAGGACTAACCGCATCAGCTCCAGGGCGACCTCGGCCTCGCTCTTGCGTTGGTCCATACGGACGCCTCCCTCTAGCCGGTTTCGGGGGAGATTATACCGGTGGAGCGCGTAGCTATGGTAAACTCAGGGGCGCTTTGATCCCCGAGGGTAGCCCCAAAAAGGACTCCGAGACACGGTCCGGTCGTGGGCCACGCGAGGCCTGGGATGCCCGTGGGTGAGCTCCGGCGAGCGCACGTGATCTGTCCCATCTGCGACCACGTCTTCAGGGCTACCTACGCCAGCACCTACGTTACCGTCGGCAGGGAGGCGGACCTCTGTCCCAAGATCCCTGGCCGCCCCTCCGACGGGGCGCGCCTGATCCGGAGCGCCGTAACCATGTGCCCGGCGTGCTCTTTCGCCGCCGGGGAGGACTTCGATGAGCTCAACCTGACCTTCGACGAGCGCTACGATATCGGGGAGCGCCTGAAGGAGGACGGATTGCTCAAGGTTTTCCGCAGGGTCCAACCGCCCTGGCTCGCCTTCCACGCCGCCGAGGTTTGCGGCAAGGAGCGCGGCCTGAAGCCCCGCGAGCTCGGCGACCTCTGCCTGCGCGCATCTTGGGTGTGCCGCAAGGAACAGGAACGCCCCTTCGAGAGCACCTTTCAACTCAGGGCAGTCCGCCACTTCATGCGCTCCCTGCAAGGAGACGACCTCGTCGGACGCGAGCTCTCCGTCACCACCTACCTCGTCGGCGAGCTCAACCGCCGCCTCGGCAACCACCGCGAGGCCCTCAACTGGTATGTTAACGCCGGCCGCACCACTGACGGAGATCCCCGCACCGCCTGGCTCGACCGCCTCATTGACCGCCAGAGCAAGCTCGCCAAGGAGCAGGCCGCCTAGAGGGTGCGATCGGCCTCCAGCAGGATTTCGTACGATGAGACCGACAAGTCGGAACCAAGACGCTTACTCCGAACAGACCCGCAGCCCATCGGAGCGAATGGACCGACTTACTCCCCGTAATCCGGCCCTTGGGAGTTCGCGGGTGGAACGCTCTCGCAAGTCGTCCATAGTCTGGGCGGCGACTCGCCCGCGTGAACTAGGAGAGCCGTTCGCTGCTTGAGGTTGATCAAGGGCAACCGGCCCCTGCACTTCCTCTTGGGACTGTGCGCCCTGGGCGCCTTGGCCTAACGGGGCTTCAAGACCGGCGGCGGAGCGGACGCGAAGATCCCCCTCGCCGCTCCGCTCGTGGCCGCGGGCGTGTTAAGGCACGTTCCTATCCTCTCGGGTGTCTGTCGCACTGCCAGAGGCCCTGGTACTGGTCCTTCAGGCGCTGGTCTTGGCATCGGCCGCTGCGGCCCTGGTGGCCACCGGCCATCGAACCCTGGCACTGGGGTTCGGGGTCATCGTCGTGGTCGCTGTAATCAGCGTTGCCCTGATGTACATGTGGGGGCAGTGACGCACAGTGGCTCCTTGAACTACTCTATCGTCCGCGACACGGCCTCATCCCCGGCGCTCTCGTCCGGGACCCAGTAAGAGATGCCACCTATGTACTGGGGGGTGCCGGGGTAGAGCTCGGCTCTCTCGATGCCGGAGAGGCGAGTGCGGATGGCTAAGCGGGCGGCCTCGAGCGGGTTCATGTTCGTGTCGATGTTGCCCCAGATGGCCCGCACCGTGGCCGGGAGGCGCGGCAGGTTGGCGGGCGAGGCGGCCTCTTGGACCAGTTGCCGCAGGAACTTCTGCTGACGCCCTATCCTTCCTATGTCCGCCGTAGGGCCACCGCGATAGCGGACGTAGGCCAGCGCCTCTAGCCCGTCCAGCTCTCGCGTTCCGGCCGGTATGGAGACGCGGCGGCCTTCGATGCCGACCTGTATCGGCTGGTCGACCTCGAGTGTGATCCCGCCCATGGCGTCGACTATGTCCTTTACCCCGCTGAAGTTCACGACGACGTAGTTCTCTATCGGGACGCCGGTAAGGTTCTCGAGCGTCTCGACGGCCAGCTCTGGGCCGCCGGTGGCGAAGGCGGCGTTGATCTTATCCTCCCCGACGCCGGGGATCTGGACGAGCGTGTCGCGTGGGACGGCGAGCATCCCGCCGCCGGCCTTCGTTATCACGATGGTGTCAGAGCGCGAGACCTCCCCCGCCCGCGCGTCGCTCCCCAGCAGAACCGCCCGCCCGCCGACCGGCAGAAGCGCGTAGGCGAGCGCGAGGACGAGCAGGACCAGCAACACCAGGAGCACGGGCCCGAGAACCCCGCGTCTCCTCTCGCCGTAATCGGCCCGTCGTCCGGCCTTGTAGACCTTCATGCTCATCCCGTTATTGTAGTGAACGACGGCGGGATCGGCGTGCCTCATCAAGCGCAACGGGGCCTTCGCGGCCCGCGAGTGCCCGCCGCCGGCGCCGGAAGAAGCGAAAGCGACGCGCAGCGCGTTGCTAGGGGTCCACCCTCTCATAGAGCCTCTCGAAGCCATCACGGGGCATGATCCCTCCCGGCGCGAATGGCTCGCCAAGCGAGGTCGGCACGCTCCGGATCTCGTAGTCGCCGCTCTCCGTCCGGCGGGCCCAGTACAGGCCGTGCCAACCCTTCGTCTTGAGGGTTTCGGCGGCCTTGTGCCGGTAGAGTTCGTAGTCGGCTCGCGGCGGGGTCGGTCTCCCCCGGTCTTCGCTCGGTACTTCGTGGGGCGGGGACACTCGGGAACCTTTCCTGGTTTTCTATACTGTACACGCCTTCGCGGCCGCGCGAGTTCAGGACCCGGATGGGGACCGGGAGCGGGGTCTTCAGGTCGGGGCGCCGCAGGTGCGCAGCAGGTGATCTCTCACCCAACTCACTCCCGTGGGATGCGGTTATACTAGGCTCGTGGAGAAGCTTCGAACAGCGTCGTTTGAGCTCGACGAGGAGCGGGTGGCGTGGGAGGCCCTGGCCGCCTCGTGCTCCCCGCCCATCCGGAGGTTCGGGGCGTTCGCCCTGGTAGGCTTCACTTTCTTCGTCGCCGCCACGACCGCCGTTATCCTGTTCTACCAGCTTTTCGCGCCTCGCTCGGTCGAGGGCTACTTCGTGGAGGTCCCAAGCGAGGTCTTCTATGCGACGATGCTCTCGGGTGTCGCGCTCGCCGCCGGTGGATACCTCTTCTGGGTCTTCAAGAGCCGGCGCTCTTACGCCGCGTTCTCCGCCGTGTTGCGCCGGGGAGGCCTTGATCCCCGTCGGCCGACCGCCGGGGGACTACGGGCTTATTCCGACGAGCAGCTACTCGCCCTGCGCTCCCGCTACGAGCGGATGTCCGACGGGAAACACAAGGAGCGCCTCGGGCGCACCTTCGGGTTTCACGGGGGAGATTCATTCTCTCTGGGACCCTTGAGCGTGCTGCCCAGCACGTTCGAGATGGGCGCTCTCAAGGTGGAGTGGGAGACGCAGTTGATCTTGATGTCGGCCGAACCGCTGCCCGAGATCTCCTGGTGGACCGAGGGACGACAGAGCCTCCTGCCGCGCAAGCCCGATGGGCCCCGGCGCCTGATCTACGCCCTCCGCTACACCGGGGACTCGGTGCGCGAGCTCAAGCGCCGCTACGGCTACCGGACCGAACGCTGGCACGACACCGTCCCCGAGGGCAAACTCTTCGACGCCGTCCGCGACCTGGAGAACTCACACCGCCTTCAGGTCGCCCTGGGCCGCAGCAAGCCCCTAACTAGGTAGGCTTAAACGCTCCGAACACCTGCCCGGCGCGGGTTCCAGTCCCGCCGCTCCAACGCGCTTGCCTCCTTTCCTAAAGGGCTTTTACACCGGTGCCTGCTAGAGTAAGCGGATGGAGAGCGGTTTCGGCGCGACGACGTCGTACACGGTGGGGGTCGAGGAGGAGTTTCAGCTGGTGGATCCCGGATCGCGCGCCCTGAGCCCGGCCGTTGACGCCGTGCTGGAGGCGGGAAACGGCACGGATCTCATCACTTCGGAGCTCTCGCGGTCTTGCGTGGAGATGCTCTCCCCAATCTTTGAGACCGTCGAGGACCTCGCCCGCGAGCTACCAGGGCTGCGCCAGAAAGTCCGGGGGCTTGCGCGAGAGGGCGAGGTGGAACTCGTCGCAGCGGGCACCCATCCTTTCTCCGAGCCGACAGAGCAACCGCTCACGGAAGGGGACCACAACCGGCGGGTCGAGGAGGAGATGGGCTGGGTCGCGAGGACGCAGGCGATCTACGGCCTGCACGTTCACGTGGCCGTCCCGGATGGAGACACGGCGATCCAGGCCGTAAACGCACTCGCCCGGCGCGTGCCGCTCCTCGTGGCGCTATCGGCCAACTCCCCTTTCTGGCGCGGGTTGGACACCGGGCTGTGCTCCACACGGGTTAAAATTTTTGGGATGTTCCCCCGCTCGGGACTACCGCCGGCCTTCCGCGACTGGGAGGGATTCGAGCGACACGTCGAGGTTCTCGTCGCCTCCGGCAGCGTCCCGGACTACTCCTGGTGCTGGTGGGATGCCAGGCCCCACCCGAAGTTCGGCACCGTCGAGCTGCGCGCCCCAGACGTCCAGACGGAGGCCGCCCACACGGCGGCCCTCGCCGCCCTCGTCCAGTGCCTGGTGACGAACGCCGGGGCGAACGCGGGTGGCGCCCCGGAGGACCCGGCCTTCACCGGCGAGAACAAATGGCGCGCCGTGCGCTACGGCATGGACGCCACATTCTACGACTTCGCCGCCGGCCAGGCGGTCCCGGCCCGCGAGATGGCCCGCACGCTCGTGCAGGACTTGCGCCCCCTCTCCCAGAGTCTCCGCTGCGAGGCGGAGCTAGAGGGCGTGTTGGAGATAGTTGACCGCGGATCCGGGGCCGAGCTGCAACGGGTGGCCTTCCAGAAAAGTGGCTCTCTCAGCGGCGTCGTGGACCACCTCGTCGACGCCTCCGTCCCCGGGTAGAGGCGACTAGCGAGCAGGGTAACGGGTTCTCCTGACCGATCGAGATGCCGAAAGCAAAGGTGTCAGCCGAAGGGTGGTGAAATGCTGACCGGCTCTTTCTACCCGCCGATACGCGACTCCTCCAGGTCGAGGTCGCGTTCGATGCGGCGCATGGTTTCGGGGCTGATCTCACCCCCGTCGCGCATGTAGATGATGGCTTCCCGCTCGGCCTCGATGAGATCCCGCCGCCAGTGGCGCCAGGACGCGGAGCTCTCGTCGTACTCTCGGGTGGCGCCGCCGGCCTCTATACCAGCCTCGTAACGTAGGATTCGGTCCCCGTAGTACTCGCGCATGCGGTCCTCGTTGTCCGGGGAGAGGCCGTTCTCCCGACAGATCTGCTCCAGCCGGCTCAGGGCCGCGCGAGCTCCCCTGAGGCGCGCCCGCAGCTCGGAGACCCTGCCGGCGTCCCCGTCCTGCCTCAAGCCCAGCGACCTTATCAGGAAGGGCAGGGTGAGCCCCTGCAAGACGAGCGTGGCGAGGATCACCGCGAAGGTGATAAAGAGGAGCAGGTCGCGCCCGGCGAACGGCTGCCCGTTCGCGGTGGTCAGGGGTACGGTGAGGGCCGCCGCCAGGGAGACCGCCCCCCGCATCCCACTCCAACTCATCACCAGGTACTCCCGCCACGTGGCGCGCAGGTACCTGCTGCGAAAGAGCCGGTCGAAGAGGGGGTGGAGATAGGGCACGGTAAAGAAGAACGCCGAGCGCGCGCCAAGGACGGCCAGGTAGACGAGCGCGGCGTAAAACAGGACCTGCGCGACCGTGTACTCACCGAGGTTCCCAAGAATGGAGGGGAGTTGCTGGCCGAGCAGGACGAAGAGCATCGCCTCCAGGACGAAGACCAGCACCGACCAGAAAGCGGTGCCCTGTATGCGCGTGGAGGCGTCGGCGAAGAGCCTGGGCGCCCTCCATCCCTGGGTGAGGCCGTAGCTGACCACGGCGAGGATGCCCGAGACGTGCAGGACCTCCTCCGCGAGGATGTAGACCCCGTAGGGTATAAGAACGGAGAAGGTTATCTGGATCGAGGCGTCCTTTAGGCGGGCCCAGAGGGGCAGGATGACGAGCGCGAGCAGCAGGCCGACGACTATGCCGCCCCCGCCGACGAGGAGAAAGTTCAAGCCCGCCTCGGCGAACGAGAAGGCCGTCGCCCCCGACGCCACCCCCACCGCCACCCGGAAGGCCACGAGGCCCGTCCCGTCGTTTATAAGGCTCTCCCCCCCGACGACCGTGCCCACGCGCTCGGGGACGCCGAGGCGGCGGAAGATCGCCTCCGCCGCCACCGGGTCGGTCGGCGAGAGGATCGCCCCGAGCACGAACGCCACCGGCCACGAGAACCCGATGACGAAGTGGGCCACGGTGGCGACCGCGAAGGTGGTGGCGAAGACCAGGCCCACGGCCAGCAGCGTGATCGCCCGGAGGTGGGCCCGCAGGTCCAGCGGCGAGGAGGAGAAGGCCGCCGCGTTCAGGAGCGGGGGCAGGAAGACAACGAAGATCACCTCGGGCGGTATCTCCACCGCGGACAACATCGGCACGAAGCCGAGCCCAAGCCCACCGAGAACCAGGAAGATCGGATACGGTACCTTCGCGGCGCGGGCGAGCTGCGCGAGCAGCGCCGCGGCCCCGAGCAGTAAGATGAGCGACTCTATCTGGCCCATGTAGTCTTTCTAGACGTTTCTACGAACGTCCTCTCGAAAGCATCTTACAGCACGCTCCGCGGTCGGCGATCCGGCACGCGCCCCACGCGCCCACTTCGGGCAAGACGGGCTACGGAACCGCTATACTGCGCCACAGGTTAGGGACGCATGTTTCGCGTGAGGGAGGGAGCATCGTGACCGAAGACGTAAGACCGAGCGGCACTTACAAGACGCTCGACGAGCAGCGGGAGGTACTCACCCCGGCGGAGCAGAGGTTCGAGAAGGCGCGCCAGACGATAGGGTTGTTTCTCGGGCCTGTGGTGTTGCTCATAATGTACTTCTTGCCGCTGCCGCTGGAACGCGACCAGCAGACGCTGGCCGCCATACTCGGTTTCACCATCATCTACTGGCTGTCGGAGGCCATACCCATCCCGGCAACGGCGATCCTCGCGCTGGCCCTCGCTGTATTGCTCAACGTTCCGGACCTCGGCCCGAATGCCGAGGACGCCCCGGCCGACATCATCTACGGATCGTTCGCTTCCGACATCATCTTCCTGTTCATCGGGGCGTTCATCATCGCCCAAGCGATGGTCACCCACGGCCTCGACAGGAGGTTCGCCTTCCGGATACTCTCGATTCCGGGGGTAAGCGGCTCGACCTACGGGGTCATCATAGCCTTCGGTGCCATCGCAGCGTTGCTGAGCTCGGTCATCTCCAACACCGCGACCGCCGCTATGCTCCTGCCGATAGGACTCGGCATGATGGGGGCGCTCGGGAGCCTGGTGCAGGAACAGGCCGGCACCGACAGGGACGTGAGCCGCTTGCGCTTCGGGACAGCCCTCATGCTCATGATCTCCTACGGCGCGGGTGTAGGAGGACTCCTCACGCCGATCGGCACCCCGCCGAACCTCATCGGCATCGGCTTTATCGAGGAGGAGACCGACATTACGATAACCTTCTTTGACTGGGTTCTAGCTGCGCTGCCTATCTGCCTTCTCATGTTCATAGCCCTCTGCATTATCCTGATACTCCTCAACCGTCCGGAGGTGCGCAGGCTCTCGGGCGCCGGAGAGTACATCAACGAGGAGCGCAGCAAGCTCGGTCCGCTCTCGAGGGGTGAGCGCAACACCCTTATAGCCTTCGGCGTCGCCGTCACCCTCTGGATGCTCCCCGGCTTCCTCGCTCTCGTACTCGGCGACGAAGCATCTCTGTACGGCCTGGTAGGCAGCAGGCTCGACGAGGGGACCGTGGCTATCATCGGCGCGGTACTCCTCTTCATCCTGCCGATCAACTGGGCCGAGCGGCGCTTCACCATGAACTGGAACGAGGCTTCCAGGATAGACTGGGGCACCATCTTACTCTTTGGAAGCGGCATCGTGCTCGGGACGATGCTCTCGGAAACTGGACTCGCAGAGACCATAGGCAACGGCATAGCTGACATCTTCGGCTTCACAAGCCTGCTGGCGGTCTCGGCGGTCGCTGCGCTGATCGCCATCGTCATCTCGGAGACCACATCCAACACCGCGAGCGCCACCATAGTCGTGCCCATAGTTATACCGATAGCCGCTGCGGCGGGGCTCGACCCTGTGATCCCGGCGCTCGCCGCGGTCTTCGGGGCCTCCTTCGGGTTCATGATGCCCGTCTCCACGCCGCAGAACGCCGTCGTCTACGGCTCGGGGATGATCCCGATAACCAAGATGGTCCGCTCGGGGATATCGTTCGACATCATTGGGATAATCCTGATCGTGCTCCTGATCCCGATCATGGCCCGGCTCGTCGGCTTCGTGTGAGATATCCGAACACAGGGGTAAGAACGGAAGATGGCTCCCGAACTAGTCCTCGGCCCGCTGCTCCGCTACGCCGGAGAGACGGAGTCGACCGTCTGGGTTGAGACGGACGCCGCCTGCGAGGTCGCGGTCTTGGGCCACCGGGCCCACACCTTCGAGATCGAGGG
>DASQVA010000112.1:0-7650 GCA_035641035.1 Rubrobacter sp.
AAAACGGACTACTGTGGGGGCGAGGGAGCGAGACGAATGGCTAAGGGCCGCCTGGAGGGTGACGCTCGTTCGAGAGATCGCCCTCGAGCGGCTAGTGTTCGTGGACGAGATGGGGACCTATGTCTCTCTTCACCCGCTTTACGCCTGCTCAAAGAGAGGAGCAAGGGCCCGCTGCTCGGTGCCGCGCAACCGCGGGCCCAACACCACGCTGCTGGCGAGTATGACGCTCGAGGGTATGGGACCTTGCCTGGCAGTGGAAGGCGCGACCACTGCAGCCGTCTTCGAGGCCTACATCGGGAAAGTTCTCGTCCCGAGCCTTCGGTGTGGGCAGCAGGTGGTGGTGATGAACAACCTCTCGGACCACAAGGATGAGCGGATCAGAGAGCTCCTCGAGAGCACGGGCTGCGAGCTCTACTCTGTCTGCCGCCGTACTACTCACCGGAGTTCAGTCCCATCGAAGAGGCCTTCTCGAAGCTCAAAGGTCTTCTCTGCGTAAGGCGGAGGCTAGGAGGAGTCGGGAAGCGCTAGTTTTGAGGCTATGAGTAAGGCGCTCGGTGCAGTCACGGCCCCAGACGCAAGACGCTTCTTTGAGCACTGCGGATATCGTGCTTCGGGTCAACTGTTTTGATCGTTGCTGTATGACGCACCTTTTACAGGTGCGAGGGCCGACGGGATCGAAGCCCGCCCGGTCCACCTAAAGGACCACGGGTTTCGGCCCCGGCGAGCGCGCTTAGCGAATACCGATCACGGTCTCTCGCCGCCGGGTGTCTCACTCCGCGCTTAGGAGCAACCTCGTCTCGAGCGTGTTGAACTCCTCGTCCATAATCTGCTCGAAGGCGTTTCCCAACTCGTCCTTTGCCAAGCTCACCAGCCTCCCCCTCTCGTCCATGTATTCCGCCTCCACCGGCAATTCGGCGACGCTAGCGACAACGTCTTCGTCCACGATCTCCCCGTTCTCGTCGTAGGTGGTCTCGACGATGAAACCGGCATCGTCCACGCTGCGCCGGGCCGTGAGTCCACCTTCGTCGGTTGCGCCCGTGGCCTGAGCCGCGTGCCGCACGCTTAGCCTCTTGACCAATTCGCTTTCCCTACCCCTCCCTCGTGCATCCTCTACGGCGATCCGAAGTGCTACCTCGGCAATCTCGGATTTGGAAGGGTGAACATCTTCCTCTAGCTCAAGCTCGAACCGGAGCTTGTCCAGCTCCGTGCTGACCTGCTTGGAAAGATTGAACGTGACACCAACCCGCTCTGGATGCTCCTCCCAAGAGACGGTGCCTTCAGCCACGGGAGAACGCGAGCCAGTTTCTTGATCAGCCCCGTGCGACCTGCGAGACTCCGAAAAAGTTCTTTCCCCGTCAAAGTCTCCGGAACCCTCACCTAGGATGGTTCCCATGAGGTCTTCGGGCACTCTTTTCCTGTGGCCCATGCCTTCGCTCACGCCCCTTTCGCGAGCCGCTGCGCCAAACGGGCGTAATCGGCGGCCCCGTTGCTCTTTTTCGCGTACTCGAAGATATGTTGACCGAAGCCCGGCGCTTCCGAGAGCCTCACGTTGTAACGCACGGCCGGCCAGACGGCACCCGGAAAGTAGCGCTCCAGCTGCTCCAGGATCTCGGCACTCTTACTCACCCTACCGTCGTAGAACGTAGGGATTATGCTCCGTATGAGCGGGTCCTCTCGGTAGCGCTGCACCTGATCCACGCGGCCCAGGAAGTCGCCTATCCCCTGCAGGGCCAGCACCTCCATCGAGACCGGGATCAAGAGCTCCTCGACGTAGAAGAGGCAATTGACGTTGAGGACGTCCCACGAGGGCGCCGTGTCCAGCAGTACGAAGTCGTAACCTCGGAGGTCTTCGAGGACTTCGCTCAGCACCGACTCGGACCGCATATCCCTTCGAGAGATTAGGCGCTTCACGCCGGAGAGCGCCCCCCCGCCAGCGATCACGAATAGGTTCTCGCGAGCTTCGATTTGCACGTCCCCGAGGCCTGCGTCGCCCTGCACGAGTTCCGCCAACCCTTCGCCCGCCTGGATGCCAAGACTCTTGGACACTTGCCCTTGAGTGTCGCAATCTATGAGGAGGGTCCGGTAGCCCGCCAGGGCCAGCCCCGCGCCTATATTCACACACGTCGTGGTCTTTGCGACTCCGCCCTTCGCATTAGTGAATGCTATCTTTCGCAACCGTGCCCCGCAGATACGCTTAGCTTATAGCAGCAACCATATAATCACATGATCGGGCAAATACGACGTTGACGCAACACGGTTGGGCCGCGCGTAGCGTAACCAGATTCAAGCCTCGGTCGATTTTTGCCAGGATTACTTCGGAGGGATCTTTAGCTTAACGTGGGCGGCGGCCTGCATCTAGGCGCAGGTTTCGAAGCGCCGCCAATGGAAATACTATGTGGGAGTATTTTGGGGCCGCAGTGCTCTTGCGAGCGTGGACTTAGTGTGGGTGAGGGGTGAGAATGCTTGGGTGCTCTCTGGTAGACGCTTACCTCGTCGAGGCCTTGGGCGGTGTGCGGGAATCTTCATCCTCCTGCGGACGCTCTCAAAGGAGCTCCTCAGGATCGCCAGGTGGTTCATCCTGGAGGAGTCGGGCATCTGTTGGCCGTCTCCAAGGTAGATGATGTAGCTTCCAGGGCGACTGCGTCCACGGAGGTGTGGAGTATCTACCTCCCCACACCGTCCTCTCTAAGATAGCTACCGCTGGGAGAGTTCGAGCTTCTTTCGATAGTCCTTCATCGTTCTCTCCCCACCCACCAGCACGTTTTGAGCGAAGAAGAAGCCTAGAGCGTCGTCGATGTAACGCCGTTGCAGATGATTCGATCGTTGCGAGTCCCTCGGCGTCTGCCGGCGGCCATCGGAGCGTTCAAGGCCTGCCGCTGCAGCAAGGACAACATTTAGTTGAAGGAGGAAACTGAAAGCAACGCCGACGTCGCGGTGCGCCTTCCGCGCGACGCGCTCGGCGCCGATCCTGTGGTCGCGCTGCTCCGCTGGGAAGCGCCTGGGCAAGTCGTGCGGCTCGAGATGCTGTTCGCCGAGGAAGTCGTGGACGTGCTGCACGTCCCGAAGGCGCTCCGCGCGCTGCAGGCGACTTTATCGTTCGTAAGATCTGGCCCGGCGGGCGATTATCGTGCAGCCGGGTTTGGCCGAGGGGACGAACCTGGCGGTGCGGGCCGCCGCCGTGACGCTGGCTCGCCTTAACGTCGCGCAGTTGCCGGAGTCGCAGGTGAAGAAGCCGCTGAACCAGTCCAGTCCTTCGCACGGGCAGTCTCAGTCCAGTCCTTCGCGAGGGAGATCGCGTTCGACGGGATAAGGAGGTTGCGGTCGGCATCGAAGCCCTCGAGGAGAGGGCTGTCCGGGAGGCGGCCACGCGGGTCGGAACCGCGGGCGAGGACCGCGGCGAGGATGCCGAACCTGGAGACACCGATCTCTTCACGTTGTTCGGCGGCCACGCGTGGCGGCGGTCGGCTTATCGACTGTTCGCGCTGGCAAGACGGCTGTGGAGCGCCGAGCTAAGCGGGCATGGACAAGGCCCGGGTGGGTCGCCGAATTATTGGGGGAGGCGGTCGCCCGCCTCACGGAAGACCGCTTTGCGCAAAGCCGGAAGGCGTGGAAGGTCGTCGTACGCTACACGGTGTACCGATTCCGCGAGAAATTCGGAGCGGGCGCTACTCGCCCTTCTCCACCCGCCTCCTCGCGGGACTCGCGATCACGACGAGGACCCCTCCCCCCTCAAGCGGCAGGGTGGCGCGGAAAATAAGCTCCGCGTTGCCCAGTTCAAGCGACTCCCGCAGGTACGGCGATGAGGAGGAGCGGGTGAGCGCCAAACCTCCTCGGTCGAGGCTCTAGCTCACCAGTTCGCCGCGCACTATGAGGCGGTTTTCGAAGGTTGGGATGGGAGTGCAGGTCTGGAGCGAGACGGTGGTCTTGCCCTCCACGGGGTAGGTCACCCAGAAATCGTCGGGCTTGACGGTCAGGCGGTCGTACATCCTGAACGTGTACCTGCGTCCGTCAGCGACCTCGAAGAAGATCTTATCCCCTGGTACCAGCTCGCGCAGCTGGTAGAAGGCGTAGGGAACCTTGGTCTGGGGAAAGCCGAGGGCGTGGCCGACGATAAAGGTATTTGAGCCCTCTCGCCAGGGCAGACCGCTGCCTCGCAGCCGCAGTATGCCCTCCCGGTCGAGCTTCGCCTGCCCGGAGCCCGTCGGCACCGCCACGTCCTTCAGGCCCAGCTTTGGCACCGTGAGTGTCATGGCTCTGGCCGCGTTCGTCCCGGCCGGGGGTACCGGGGTCTCAGGAGGAGCCTCGAGCTCGGGGGAATTCTTGCCGAGCAGCGTGCCCGTGTTCTCTACCTCCGCCGTGCGGAGCTCGACCGACGCGATCTCCGTCTCGGGTACGATCGGGAGGACGAGGAGGCCCAGGACCAAGAGTGGGATAAGTAACAAGGACGCTTTTGGTATACCGATCACCCCGAGGCAGTATACCAAGCTTGCCCCTTTTACCGTTAGAATGGCAAGTGTGAAAGTAGACGTCCTGATCGAGGAGTTCGCCGCGCACCTCGCCGACGACCCGGGCACGAGCCCCCGCACGGCCGAGTTCTACCAGGCCGACCTGCGCGAGTTCGCCCGCTTTCTCGACGAGAGAGACGTGATAGAGGTCGAGGGTCTGAGCGTGGGTGCCGTGATGGAGTTCCGCAACCATCTCCTTGAAGGAAACCGCAAACGCTTCACCGTCTACCGCAAGGACGCCGCCGTCAGGCGTTTCCTGGACTGGGCGAGGACCTCGACCGACGCCCAGCTGGACTTCGACCCCATAGAGCCGATGCACCAGCCGCTCGACCAGCGGATCGTCTTGCTCGAAGATGAAGAGGCCGACCAGCTCCTCTCCTTCCCCCTGAACACCCGCGACGACGCCAGGGACGCTGCGGTCATAAGGCTCATGCTCGACACCGGCGTCACGGTGAGCGAGGTCCGCACTCTCCTCAGGAGCGACGTGGATCTCGAAGCCGCCCAGGTACAGCTCGGCGGCCCCGGCTCCCACCTCGCCCCCCGCGCCCGCCGCCTCTCGCCCGAGACGGTCGAAGCCCTCCGCCGCTACCTCCGGATGCGCGAAGACGAGACGCTGGAACTGATCGTCGGCCGCGCCGCCCGTCCCGTCACCACCTCCAAGGCGGTGCAGAACACTATCTGGAAGCGCTGCGACCAGGTCGGGATGTGGCGCGTCTCGCCCATGATCCTTCGCCACACCTTCGCCG
Organism: Rubrobacter sp.; assembly: GCA_035641035.1. Classification (GTDB taxonomy): domain Bacteria; phylum Actinomycetota; class Rubrobacteria; order Rubrobacterales; family Rubrobacteraceae; genus Rubrobacter_D. The sequence continues at coordinate 5,252 of DASQVA010000112.1, forward strand.
TAAGGTTGCTCCGTCGCGGCGCCACCCTGGGCGAACTCAAAGAAGCCCTCGGCGTCCGCGACACCACCAACATCGGTGTGTACAAAAAGTTCGCCTAACTCATTCCTAGGACGCCTCCCGAGTCGCCCGCAACAAAATCCGGCGACCTCGGGCGTAACCGCAAGCCGTACCCCTGCGTCTAAGAAAACAAAGGCCACATTCTTCCTATGGAGAGTTTCTACGGATCCTACGGATAGTCCTCACGGAGAGTGTCTACGGCTGGATCGTAGCCGCAGTTCGGGCACGATCAAGGTGTGGCATAATAGGGATGCAAGTAATAAATCGTCCAGGCTATGGAGGAATCGGTAAGGTGGCACCTAACAGCGCAAATCAGGCGACCAACACGCAACAGTCGGACGATAAGCAAGCCCAGGGCCAGCAGCAGGCTCAAGATCAGTGGTCGAACGATCAGGGAGCGGACGGCCAGACGCAGCGAGGGCAGCAGGGTAACGAGGCGCCGCCGCCGGAGACCAACGAGGAGGCGTTATCCAAGGAGATCGCGCCCAACGCCCCGGTACGCAAGAACGACCCCCGTACCTCGGTTCAGAAAAACGAGGAGTACAGGTTCGCGAACAACATACCCGGTGACAGGACGGTGCCGGAGCAGGCATATGCGGATTACACGCTGGAGTACGACGACGAAGACGCCGTCATGAACGGCAAGATCCCCGACGTGCTTCTCGACGTCCCGGTCGTGAAAGTGGACGAGATCAACTTCGAGCTAAACGACCTGCGGGCGCAGGTCTCGCTGCACGCGAAGGTGCTCGACTTGGTAGAGCTCTCGGTCGGGGCCGACGTGTACCTAGGCCGGGTCAAGCTGGTCATAAAGGGCGTCGAGGCGCAGGCCCTCCTGAAGGTACGCCTGGACAACGTCACGGCCATCCTTGACCGAGTCCTGACAACCATAGACCGTAACCCCCAGATCATAGAGAAGCTGGTCGAAGGCGTGAGCTCTGCCGTTGAAGACGTAGGTTCCGGCGCGGGCCAGCTGGTGGGCGAAGGTGTGAACTCCGCCGTTGAAGACATCGGGTCCGGCGCCGGTGAATTGGTGGGCGAAGGGCTTAACTCGGCGGTGGAGGACATAGGCTCCGGCGCAGGCTCCGCGGTGGAGGACATAGGATCTGGTGCGGGAGACCTGGTAGGCGAAGGGCTCAACTCGGCGGTCGAAGACATCGGGTCCGGCGCCGGAGATCTGGTGGGCGAGGGGCTCAACTCCGCCGTCGAAGACGTGGGTGAGGGCGCTGGTCAACTGGTCGGCGAAGGAGCCAACCAGGCCGTCGCGGATATCGGCTCCGGAGCAGGCTCCGCCGTCGAAGACGTGGGTTCCGGGGCGGGCTCTGCGGTCGAGGACGTTGGCGCGGGGACCGGCTCCGCGGTCGAGGACGTTGGCGAAGGCGCAGGGTCGGCGGTGGAGGACGTCGGAGAGGGCGCAGGCGCCGCAGTCGAGGATGTAGGCGAAGGTGCCGGCTCCGCCGTGGAGGACGTAGGCGAAGGCGCGGGGTCCGCTGTGGAGGACGTCGGTGAAGGAACTGGCTCTGCCGTCGAGGACGTCGGTGAGGGAGCCGGAGAAGCCGTGGAGAGCACCGGAGAAGCCGTCGAGGACATAGGCGAGGGCACGGGCGAGGCGGTCGAAAGCACGGGTGAGGCGGTCGAAGACGTGGGTTCCGGCGCAGGCTCGGCCGTGGAAGACGTAGGTGAAGGTACCGGCCAGGCCACCCAGCAGGTGGGCGAAGGCGCCGGCCAGGCTGCGCAAGAAGTCGGTCAGGGCGCCGGCCAGGCCGCGCAAGAGGTCGGTGAAGGAGCGGGAGAGGCTGCCGGCGAAGTGGGCGAAGGTGCCGGCCAGGCTGCCCAGGAGGCCGGCGAGGGAGCCAGGCAAGCTGCGCAAGAGGCCGGAGAGGGTGCGGGACAGGCAGCTCAAAAAGCTGGAGAAGGAGCGGGCCAGGCGGCCCAGGAAGCTGGCAAGGGAGCCGGACAGGCCGCCGAGGGTGCGAGCGAGGCAGCCCAGGGAGTGGGAGATACAGCGGGACAGGCAGCCGAAGGCGCGAGCGACGCTGTCGGGCAGGCCACGGAACAAGCGGGCGAAGCAGCGCAGGGAGCCCAAGACGTCGCCGATCAGGCCTCGGACCAGGCAGGGCAAGTCGCGGATCAGGCCGAGGGCGCGGCGGACCAGACAGTGGACCAGGCTGCGGAAGAGACTGGTCAGGCCGCGCAAGGAGTACAGGACACCGTTGGACAGGCGGCTGACCAAACGCAGGAGGCTACGGAGCAGGCTCAGGAGACCCCTGGAGGCGCGGCCCAGCAGGTACAGGACGCTGCCGGACAGGCTACCCATCAAACCGGACAGGCCGCTCAAGACGCGG
>DASQVA010000113.1:0-7572 GCA_035641035.1 Rubrobacter sp.
CAGGATCGTCCACGGCAGACCCGAATCTTCCACTATGTGCTCCGCGGCCCGCTTGGACGCGAAGTAGCCGAACATTTTGCGGTCGAGACCGCTTTCGACCGGGATTCGATCGGCGCCGACGACCGAGATGTACACCAGGTGAGGCGCACCGGCCTGCGACGCCGCCCGCACCAGGTTGCCGGCCTTGTCCTCGTCGCACTCGGCGCTACCCGCGAGGTGCACGATGGTCTCGACGCCGTCCACCGCGGCCTCGATACCCTCGCCCGTGGCCAGGTCGCCGGTCACGAACCGGACGCCGTCCTCGGGCTCGTGGCTGCTCCGACTGAGCACCCGCACGTGGCGACCGACGCCCCGCAGGCGCCTTACGACGTGTCGCCCGAGCGTACCGGTGCCACCGGTGACCAGGACGGGTGACGTCATTGCTCCTCCTAACACGATTGTTCTCCTCCGAGTGTCTTAGGGTGTCTTTGCTGAACTGCAATGCTGAACATCCAGGGTTCGATCTTGATCTCCTCTCATTTAGTGGGTGAGCGCTCACTTATCGATATGCTGGTATGATAAGCGAGCACTCACCCACCGTCAAGCGGAAGGACCGAGAATCTTGGGGACGCGCGAGAAGATCGTCGAGGCCGCCGAAAGGGTGATGCGCGAGAGGGGGCTCGCGAGGAGCACCACCAAGGAGATCGCTCGCGCGGCCGGCTACTCCGAGGGGACCCTCTACAAGCACTTCGAGAGCAAGGAGGACCTATTCCTCGCCGTACTCGTCGAACGCATCCCTTCGTTCCTCGCCCTCGTGGAGGGGCTGCCGGCGCGGGTGGGGCGAGGCACGGTGCGGGGGACGCTGGAGGAGGTGGCGAGCACGGCGCTCGCTTTCTACGGGGAGATCGTGCCCATGGCCGCCTCGATCTTCTCGGAGCCGGGACTTTTGGCCCGCCACCGGGAGGGGATCCACGAGAGGGGAGCGGGGCCCCGGATGGTGAACGAGGCGCTGGCGGCCTACCTGGACGCAGAGAAGCGTCTGGGGCGGGTGCGCGAGGACGCTGATCCGGAAGCCGCGGCGGCGATGCTCCTCGGGGCGTGCTACCAGCGGGCGTTCTTCCGGAGTTACCTCGGGGAGGCCGTGCCCGCGGAGGGGGAACAGGGCTTCGTGGAGGGTATCGTGCATACCTTGCTGCGAAGCTTGTCGCCGAGCGGAGAGTAAAAGCCGGGGTCGCAAACGACCATCGGAGTCCGATCATGGCCTTCTTCTCGCCAGAGAATTACACAGCAGACGTCGAAGGCGTAGTAAGTCGGACGAGGGGAGTAGAAAATGAACCGAGATAATAGTCGCAGCCGGGGCACTACGTTGTTGGCCGTCGCGGTGGTCGTCCTCGCGGGCACCGCCGCCACCGGGCGGGACGGGGCCGTCTCCTGGCTAATCATCGGGGGCGCTCTTATTCTCTTGGCCGCAGGACTTTTTTACACGCTGCGACGCGGCAGCGACGAGGGTTAGGGGACCGGCGCAACTTCTTAGAACTCGGCTTCTCGGCACTCGGGCGAAGCTTTTTCGACGGTGCCGCACCCGTTGAAACCCGGGTACATCGGTCAGACGGTCAATGCCAGAGGAGTCGCCCACGCCACCTGCTGTACCCTGCAACCACTTGTACAACGCCAAGGCAAGGGACGAGGCTCTGGGAAAGTCTACTGCTGACGTACTGCTGACGTACTGCTGACAAACTCCCGACGCGAACATCGGGGAATTTCTGTTTTTGTGCTTTTTGCAGGTGAAACAAAGAGCCGACGAGCGGACTCGAACCGCTGACCTGCTCATCACGAGCGAGCTGCTCTACCTGCTGGGCTACGTCGGCCCGTTTCGGGCGCAGGGTATTTCGTAGCAGGTGTGCGCTTTAAAGCGGTTGTGGCTGACGCTGGATCCCCCAGGAGTAGGCTGCTACTATCGTTCTTAGATGGAGGCGTGGGGCCTCCGGGAGAGGAGGAGCGTGGAGAAGGTGGTCGGTCATGCTACGGGTGCGTCCCCAAGTAGGGAGGCGGTGATCCGGGCCTTGGACAACTGCTACGACCCCTGTTGCCAGGACCGGAAGATAAGCGTGGTGGACATGGGTTTGATCGAGTCCATCGACATCGATGCCCGGCGGGTGCGAATCGAAATGGTCCTTACCACTGGTTGGTGCCCGTTCGCCTCTCGTTTGTTGGAGATGGTCGAGGAGGAGGTCGGGGGCCTGCCTACGGTGGAGGTCGTCGACGTGGAGGTTGTCTGGGACCCGACGTGGACGCCGGAGAGGTTGAGCAAACCAGCTCGCGAGAAGCTGACGATGCCGCTAGAGAAGCTCGCACCCTTACGCGAAGCGCGTTTACGTGAGGCGCGCCTGAGAGGAGAGAGCGCATGATCAGAGACGACGTGCTGGTCTTCGACTGCGTCGCCCACCCGTTCAACTTCGACCCTTCCAACGTTCTTGGGAACGCTGGCGAGCTGTTCCGCCAGCATCTGTTCGCCTTCCACAACGTCCTCACGCCGGAGAACGAGCCGAAGCTTCCGGCCGAAGAGTTCCTCAAGGAGTGGAGCACTGCGGAGATCAGCCGAATGGTATTTGACGAGTCAGACACGGACATGCTCGTCGCCATGCCTCTACCCCTCACCGACCTGTTCCACGACGGTCTCTCCCCCTGGGAGCGTTGCGTGGAGCTGACGCAGGAGAACCCGGAGCGGACTGTGTTCTGGGGAACCGTAAACCCGCTTGAGGGCCGCAAGGCTCTGGACCAGATGGAGCTGCAGGTCAAGGAGTACGGGGCGAAGGCGTTCAAGTTCTACAACGTCCGCTACGACTACGGCAAGCCTTTCCCCTGGCGGATGGACGACCCGCAGGTGGCGTTCCCCATCTACGAGAAGGCACAGGAGCTAGGGATCAACCTGGTCGGGGTCCACAAAGGTGTACCTTTAGGACCTCAGCCCATAGAAGCCACACAGACGTGGGACATGGACGGCGCGGCCGCCAACTTCCCGGATATAAACTTCGTCATCTTCCACGTGGGATTGCCTTTCATAGACGAGACGTGCTGGCAGCTCGTGCGCTACCCGAACCTGTACGCCTCCATCGCCGCGACCATCAACTTCGTCGTGCGCTCACCGAGACAGTTCGCCGAGTGGATCGGCAAGCTCATGTTCTGGTGCGGGGAGGACAAGATCATCTACGGCTCCGAGACCCCGATCTGGCACCCCAAATGGGCCCTCGAGGCGTTCTGGAACTTCGAGATCCCGCAGGACCTGATGGAAGGCTACGGCTACCCGCAGCTCACCGAACAGGCCAAGCGGAAGATCTTAGGCGAGAATCTCCTGAGGCTATCGGGCATGGACCCAGACGAGACGCGCCAGAGGCTCGCCCGAGTATCGTAGACGGATAGCTGGGACGGTCCTCGTTGCTATGGAGCGTCCCAGCTTTTTCGGGTGTATCCTCGTCCGTTATGTTACATAGTGACCTGGTCGGCGCAGGTCGAGCTCTCGGGTTAGATGCACGGCCTTATCAGCCTCGACCACTTCCCGCTGTAGAAGCCCACCTCGAACTAGCCTGTGATATTGCTTAGAACACGGGCGTCTCTGCCGGGGAAAGGAGCGAGAGGAATGTCCGGCGAGGAGTTTAATTGGAGAGCAATTCCCATCAAGGAGTACGAGGGGTAAGGGGCGTGGAGGTCAGCGCGGATGGTCCCTGCTAAGAAAACCTTCGCAAACCACCGTCACAAGCGTCACGACTGTCACACCACTAAGAGAACCGCACAGAGAAGGACTTTTGTCTGTGACGATAGTTGGCGCTTCCTAGTAAAGGACCGTCACGGAGAAACCCTCTAGAGATATGCAGTGTGACGGCTGTGACGATCGTGACGATGAATTGCAGAGGTTCTCTAAAGGCGGTGCGACGGTCCCCGACCCTTCCCTAAGTGTAGATCGGTCGTGCTCGCACCACCCTCTCTCGGGCTATCCTCTCTATCTGGGCTCGGTCTGTCCGGCCGCCGGCACCGCGTTTCAGACCGACGTATTTGGCGTAGCCGGGCTGCGCCTCGAGGAACCTGCCGAGCACGCAGACGACCTCCGTTTCGTCAGTGACAGCTTCTCCCATCCCCTTGTACTCGTGACCCTTTACCCACAGGGTCACGGGCGCACCGCCGTGCAAATTTTCCCACCAGGGACTGTCGGTGGTCATGAGGAACGTATCGCCCTCGCGGAGGTAAGCTACGGGGGTCGTATACTTCGTTCTGGTCTTGCGCCCCATGAAGGAGAGCAGCAGGTATTTGCCGCTCATGACAGCGGGTTGCATCGATACTGACCTACCCGCAGGTCGAGGTTACTCCGGCCAGTCAGGCAAGCCTCTTATCGAGATCGCACACGTGCATTATGCAATGTGGGTCATGTTCACTGAAACCCGCTGTGAGAGGGTGCAGCGGTGAGCGCGACCGCAGCCGGGAGTCTTGTTCATCGTTTTGGCGAAGCCGCCCATAGGTTCTCTCCCTCTCGCCGTAACGCGACGCTACTACGCCGACGCTTTCCGCAGTCCCCGCCCTTGAGAGCACGCGGCCCGTCGCTGCAGAGCGCGGGGCAAGACCCCCTGCAGTGTCATCACCGCCTTGTACGCCGTGCCGGGGAAGATCATGGACCGTCCCCGCTCGAAGCCCTGTACCACCTCTCGAGCGCACCGCGCAGCTGAGATCCTGAAGAGCCGGTCCAGCGCGCCGAGTGGTCCGCGGCTTCGTCGAAGCCGGTCTCTACGGGACCTGGCAGGGCCTGGGACACGACGACGCCGGTTCCGTCGAGCTCGGCACGCAACGTCTCGGTGCAGCCGGTGACAAAGTGCTTGGCACCGACATAAGCGGCCATTCCGGGCATGATGGCGACCCTGGCGCCCGAGTTTATGTTGAGGACGCCTCCTTTGCGGCGTGCGACCAGCGCGGGCGTAAGCTGCCGAGTGAGAAGGGCGAGGGCGACGACATTCAACCGAATCAGCGCGTGAACCCTCTCCCAGTCGCTCACTTCGTAGAGGCCCTGGAGTCCGACCCCTGCGTTGTTTACTAGCACGTCCACCGCTCCGAACGAGTCCAACAGGCGTTTGGATAGCGCGTCGACAGCCGCGGGATCATAGAGATCGCAAGGTTCCGTTCGCACGACGAGACCGGGGTGCTTGACTGTGAGCTCGTCTTTGAGACTCTCCAGCCGCTCCGCGCGGCATGCGACCAACACAAGCGCATGCGCCCTTGGCGCCAGCTCGCGAGTCAGCTCTACCCGATGCCGCGCCCTGGATCCGAGGCGCCTTGTCGCCACCGAGCCCTGGATCCGAGGCGATATGCCGGAGCCAGGCCCGGGCTAGGCCTTGGCCTGGCTCGCCGGGGAGTACCTGCGCGCCTTCGGTCCCGCCCGCCGCGGACTTCTGTTGGTGGGCTGGGGTACCAGCGGGACGCGCCTCGGTGGCGCTCTCCACGGTCGAGACCGTCGAACTGGGCGATGGCTACCTGCTGCCTGCCGGCGACCTCGAAGGCTTCGAGGCGGCAGAAGGTCCAGGGGCGGAGGTGATAGACCTGCTCCCAAAGTGGGACTACTACACCACGGGCTACGCGCCGGACACATGTCAACGCTTCGTCCACCCCGACGCGCAAGAGCGTGTCTAACACTCAGGCTGGGGACGGTCTCGGCGTGGTGCTGGTGAATGGGTCGGCGGCCGGGGCGTGGATCGCGCGCTTCTCCGGGGAGCTAATGGAAGTAGAACTGAACCTGTTCGAGCGTCCGGGCGTCCGGCTCAAGCGAGCCATCATGGATCGGTTCGAGGCCGTAGCGGCCTTGCTGGACTCGCGGACCCTCTTGCTGGACCGCTCTTTCGACCGGTAATCTGGCTACGTCAGGCCGTGCCGACGATGCCACTCGGCGAGTGACTCGTCCGGGAACTCGGGGAAGTGGCGCTCGTTTTTCTCCGAGGGGATCTCGACCCACGATGCCGCGTAGTTCAGCATCATGCGGACTTTTTCCGGAGGCTTCGGAAGGTGAGTATCTACGACCGATGCGAAGGGGTGTACCAGCTCCGGCCAGCGTGGATTGAAGACCCAGAGCGCACTCGCGCACACCCCGCAGGAGTGCCACTCAGCTGGGCTCGGGTCACGCTCGTCGTCTATCCTTGCCCGGTACACTGAGGTGTGTTCCTCCCCCTGGACCTCCAGGGTGCTCGCATCTGCGCCCAGGTTGATCGCATACCCTCCACCGCCGGCCGTCTTGCGACAAATGCTACAATAGCAATATAAGTACGGGTACGGCGACGGAGACTCGACACGAAACTGGACGGCCCCACAGTGGCAGCTACCTTCGATCAGCATGGAGCCTCCTCGGATAGCGGAAGATCACTGGCCTACTTTTCGCTCTCGAGCCCCCGCTGGAAAGCGGTCCAGGCGAGCGTCGCGCACGTGATGCGGGAGAGGTATTGGATCATGCCCTTCAGCGCCGCAAGGTCCTCCATCTCCGGGAACTCCTCCTCGCCGACCATCATGGCGTTGAAGCTCTTGACCTCCCTTTCCGCCTCTTCGCAGCTCTTGCCTAAAAGCCGTTCGGTCATCATCGAGGCCGAGGCCTGGGAGATGGAATATCCCCGTCCGCCGAACTTCACGTCGGACACTTTGTCCCTGTCGAAGACGGCGTAGACTGTCACCTCGTCGCCGCAGAGGGGGTTGTTGAGATGCTCTTCTACGTGCGCGCCCTCGATCTCGCCGCGGTTGCGCGGCCTCTGGAAGTGCTTGAGGACTATCTCTTTGTAGAAGCTCTGCATCAGCCTGGCATGGATTGTATCAGTGGCGCGCCTGGCTTCGCCTAGGATAGGGGTGTGCGCCATACGGGCGTTCCGTTGTCTTCCCCGACGCGAATGAGGCTGGATGTAGAAGCCGAGGAAGAGTACCGCTGCGATTTCGGGCTGAACCTAGATCGCCGGGGGCTCATAGAAGAGGGCGGCCTTCGTGCGAGTGGCGTAGATGAGAGCGGCGAGGCACGAATACTGGAGCTGCCGGACCACCTTTCTACGTGGCCACGCTGTTCGTGCCGCAGATCACCTCTTCCCAAGATAGTCCACACCCGCTCCTGGTCTCCCCGCTCGAAGTCGTCATCGAGTTTCGCGAGGACCGGAACGCCTCGTGGAGCGCCGCACGGCCTTCTCGCTATCCCTGGCTTCGCGAACTCGCTCGTAGCGAATCGAGGACCCCAACCGTAGACTTCCACCAGAGTTCGCGAACACCTGAAGGGAGAACAGGGCGGGAGTAGCGCGCATCGTTCAGCGACTTACCACCGTGTCCCCTTCGGCTACCTGGTCCTCTATGGTTACCTGTGGGTCGGGGAAGGCACGGAGTATCATGTTGTAATTCTCTTTAGCGCCCTCAATACCGTGTACGTCCTCGGGCATGGCGGGGTCGTGGTCGACGTAGTCAGGGGCGTAAACCTCGACCACCACGTCCACGTTGCCCCGGTTGATGATGTCGTCAGCGAAACGGCGGGCTAGAGCTTTGTTTTCTTCAGTTGACATGAACGTGTTCCTTTCCCAAAGGGCGGGGGATTCCTCA
>DASQVA010000114.1:0-9486 GCA_035641035.1 Rubrobacter sp.
CGGGTAGCCGGGGGCGGCGGGAGCGTACTCGTTGGTGGGAGGATAGCCCTCGACGTAGGCCGCATCCCGGTAGACCGTGTCTCGATAAGGCGGTCGGGACGAGCCCTGCTTTCTGGCGTTCACGAACAGCCAGCCCAGACCGATGCCCGTCAACGCCGCTGGCAGGGGGTTCTGTCTGATGGTATCTACTATGCCGGAGCCCGCTTCCTGGGCCTTCCCCACGGTTGCCTCCTTAACCCTGTCTTTCGCCTGCTCAACCCTGTCTTTGGCCTGCTCCTTGAGGTTCTCTGGACTGAGCCTCTCCTGGATGGCATCGACCGTCTCGCTCATGCCGGCCCGGGTGCGCTCTATCTCGACCCTGGTGATCTCGATCTCGTCGACCTCAGACTCGTCGCGGAGGGCGGGGTCCGGGGTTATCGCGTCCGGCTCGAAAGCGTCGGTTGCGGGGTCGAACCCCGTCTCTCCCGCCAGGGGCTGGGTGACCCTGTCGCCCGCACCTAGCGGGTCGCGTCGCCCTATCTCGTCTGGTCTTTGGCCCATTGCTGGTCCTCCTTTATTGTCTCGATTGTCTGCCTGGGTGCCAGGTCTTCGCGCTTGAGGGCTTCGAGGCCCTTCCTCACGAGGACATAGCCCACGCCGGCCACCACGAGCCCGAGCAACAGGGCCGAGAGCCACATGGGGATTATCTGCCCCAACAAAACGATGATCCCGGCGAGTACCGCCAGCAGCCCCGCGTAGGCCACGGCGCCACCCGCGGCCAGAAAACCCACGTCCTTGCCGAGCCGCGAGGCCTTCTGGCTCATCTCCGTCTTGGCAAGCGTCATCTCCTGGCGCACCAGCGTGGAGGTGTCCTGGGCGAGTTCCGAGAAGAGCTCGCCCAGCGAGCGGTCGTTCTTACTGTCCCTGCCCTGCATCAACCCCTCCTAAAGGACCCGGGGGGTCTGCGGGCGGTCCCCCTCGCTCAGGGGCTGCCCGGACATCGGGGTCCGTCTCGCCGTCGGGGACCCTGCCACGGTACCCGGAGGAAGTGCCGTAGCGGGCTCTCCTGTTCCATGGGTTACCGTCGCGCTGCTGATCGCCGTGCCGTTCGCGCCGGATCCCTGTCCCGCGGAAGTCCCTCTCTGCGAAGAACTCTTCAGGAAGCGGGTGCCGAGAAAGCCCAGTAAGGCGGCGCTACCCAAGAAGAGAGCCGGCCTGCTGCGGGCGAAGCCCCGCACCTCGTCGACCATCTCGTCCACTTCCGTCTCGCGCAGGTATCCGGAGAACCGCTCGACCTGGTCGGAGGCCTTGTCAGCGTACTGGGCGACCGGTCCCTGGCCCTGCTTGCGCAGCTGCTGGGCCGTCTCCCTGAGCGCCATTTGCATGGGCGTCATCCTCTGGGCTACCTGGTGCTTCTGGGTCTCGAGCTGGGACTTGACCTGCTCGCCGCCCCGGTTCGCAAGCTCACCCGCCTGTTGGCGGGCCTGCTGGGCGAGTTGCTGCCCCTGTTGCTTGGCCTGCTCCGTAACCTGACTTCCCTGACTGCTGCTCCCGGTCTGCCCGGTCGCACTGATTGGGTTCTGCTCCACGGTTTTCTCCTTCCGATCGCCTGCCACTATCCGTATCCCGCTGGTCTATCGCTGCCCGGCTAGGCCCGAGTACGAACCCTCGAACCCACCCAAACTCGTGCTTACCTCGTCAACAACCGACGAGGTCCTTCCTCCGCTCAAAGCATCAGAACGAGGTTAACCAGAATGGTCAAGGTTACGCTCAAGACCACGCTGACCAACACCCAGAACAAGCATCCTCCGGGGACACGCAAACCCCGTCTCCTTCCCTCTCCGGCGTACTACCCGTTCTTTCTACGCCGCTCCTTGTACTTGCGCCAGATGAAAGGTGCTGCGAGGATCAGAACTTTCCTGAATACACTACCCACGGGTTCCTCCTGTGCTCGGGAAATTTCGACGAGGACCAGGGCGTAAACCCGGCCCGGTCGGCGACGCTTCCAAATCTACCCATCCCTTGTCTCTGCTGGGCTCCCTCGAGTCGGCCTTCGCAAGGCCGCGGCTGATCATGTAGCCAACCGAGGCGTAGGTGACGTCTCCCCACGTGGGGCCCGCCCCGAAGCTGTGTCGACGATCAAGGGCGCGATCAAAATTCCGACCACGGTCGCCACCCAGACGAAGAACTCGCTCGTCTTGGAGAACCTCTTAGTCTGCGTGCACTCTAGTCCGGTATCCCTCTCGCGAGCGTGTACCTTCGGAGCCGCTTGCCGGCCGCTCATGTAACCCCTTTTCGGTCGCCGGGCATCCTTGCCGCTCGATCCCCGCTCAGTGTCCTTGCTTACGGTAGTATAGAGTATCGTCAGATAAAGTCAATTAAAATAAGGTATGATCGCTCAAAGAATGATCATATAAACAAAAGTAAGTTGAACGCGGATAGAATACGCTAAGGAGTAAGATGGATGCGCTGAGAGACGTCGGAACGGAGTAAAAGTGGTGCGAGCATCGGAGAAAGAGTTGTTGGGCGCCGAGGATGTCGCCGAGGTGATAGGGGTAAAGGAGACCACAGTGTGGCGCTGGTGCCGCGAGGGGACGCTGCCGTGCCTTAAGGTCGGCAAGCACTGGCGCATCAGGCGGGAGGTCCTGGAGGACTTTCTGAAGCGGAGCGAGCGCCCGGCCACGCTCGTCAGACGGCTGGAGTCTTTCTTGCAGGTGCCGGACAACGTGCTGGCTATCGCCCAGAACGCCGACATCTTGCGCCGTCTCGACGCCGCCTTCTTCCAGGTCGGCGAGGCGCGAGGCGGGTTGTTGGTGAAATTCTACGGTGGAGAGAAGGACCCGGAAGACGAGCTGCGCGCCCATTTGGAGCAGAACGGCCTTGAGGTCGGGCGTCTGGAGCGGGAGGGACGGCTGCTCATGAGGCCAGAGGGAGATCCCCTGGATGGGCGTGAGGAGGCGCTCGGACGGATCCTCGAGGAGGAGGCCGGAAAGGGACGCACCGTGTGGGCATCCTTTAACTGGGCCCTGCAGGTCGATTTGAACACGGTCTTAGAGCAGCAAGAGAGGTTGAGCGAGCTCGTCGACACCCGGCAGCTCGTGGTCAAGACGGCCGCGCTTGAAGAGGCGATCGACGAGTGGCCGGCGGCGGCGCTCCGGCGGGCTCAGTCCTCGCACTCCGGTACGATCCTGGCCTCCCAGAGCGGGCTATCGCTCAGCCGCGCAACCCCGATGCCCGCGTCCTAAGACGGTCCCGCCGTCCCTTCGCCGGCCCGGGCTCCGCGGGTCGCGTCATCGCCGGTCGTCGGTCCGCGCCGCGAGCGCGGTGACCTCTTGCGCGCGCCTTCGCAGCGCCTCGCGCAACTCGCGCGGGCGGCGAACCACGAAAGGGAATGAGAGCCCGGCCAGCACCCGGGCCATCCACCCGAGATCCGAGGTCGAAGAGCGCATAAGAACGCCGTCCAGCGCCTCTTCGAGCGATACGCCCATAGTCGGGACCTGCTCGCGCGCCTCCTCTCGCGTCGCCTCCAGCAGCACCTCCACGGACCAGCGATCCTCCCGCATGTCGGCGAGCGACTCCAGTACCCGCCCGGGGGTGTCGAGGCCGGGCGGGCGCTCGAACGTCTCCGCGAGCGGTTCGGCCGCGAGCACCCTGTCCAGCCTGAAGAGCCGCCTGCCGTCCCGCAGGTGGCAGTGACCAAGGGCGTACCAGTAGACCTCGCCCTGGACGATGGCATAGGGATCCACCTCGCGCTCTGTCTCCTCGGAGAGCCCCGACCGGTAGCACATCCAGACCCGCCTCCGCTCCTGCACGGCAGCGCTGAGGGTCACGACGATCTCCCCCGCCGGGAGGCGCGAGGGCGCGACGACGGCCGGGACCACGGCCTCCTCGAACGTCCGCACGCGCTCGCGCAGGGCGTCGGGCATCACCCGCTCCAGCTTCGCCAGAGCGCCCTCGACCGCCGGGGCGGCACCGGAGAGTCCGAGGCGGCGGGCAGAGAGCAGCCCCAGCGCCAGTGCGAGAGCCTCCTCGTCGGTGAACATCATCGGCGGCAGCTTGAACCCGGGCCCCAGGGCGTAGGCGCCGTAGCGGCCCCGCTCGGACTCCACGGGCACGCCCATCTCTTGCAGCATCGCCACGTAGCGGCGCACGGTCCTCTCGCCGACCTCGAGCCTTCTGGCGAGCTCGGGACCGGCCATCCTCCCGCGCGCCTGCAGAAGCTCCAGCATCGAGAGCAGCCTCGTCGTCGGACGGTAGCCGTACACCCGCTCTGCACCTCCAAAAAACCTCGCCGACCTGTAGGTTATCAGGAAGGATCGTGACCTGTTTGCCTCGTACCCTTACATGGTAGGCGAGAGAGGGAGATGGGCGGCATGCACGATTGGTGGATTGTGGAGCTAGCGCGGGAGAGGAACGCCCAAATGCTGGCGGAGGCCGAGGTACGCCGGCTGGTCGTCGGAGCGTCTGACCGCACCTCGCCGCTGGCGTGGACAAGGGCTAGGGCAGCGCGCAAGCTCTTCGAGTTCGCGGTCACACTAGAGCGGGAAGAGACCTGGCGCGCTGTGTGGGAGAGGCTGGAGGCCCCGAGGCACCCGTGAGGCGCGGGCGTCCGGCGCGCTTCCTGCTGTGCGCCGCTGCCTTTATAGCAGTGGCCGACACCATCATCGTCAGCATAGCGCTCCCTCGATAAGGCAGGAGCTGGGGTACTCGAACGCTGGCGCGCAGTGGATTCTCAACGGCTTCGCCCTCACGTTCGGCGGCCTCCCGCTCCTGGGCGGCCGGGCCAGGGCCTCTAGGGCAGGCGCCGGCTTTTCTCATGGGGCTCGCAGTATTCGGCGTCGCCTCCTTCGTCGAGGGGCACTTGCCGTGATGGGCGTGAAAGAGCGCGACATGCGCAAGAGACGGGTGGGGGTCGAGCCCCGTTCGTGCGGCCGCCATGGCGGCCATCGGCTCGCATTACGGCGCCCTATGAAGGTTCTTCGGCCAGCACTACGATCCGTTCAAGGCATCCTTCGACAGCCGGTAGAGGTTTACCTTCGGGATGTGGGAGTTCTCAATGGATGGTCGGGGCTCTTACTCCCTTCCTGACCGCTGAAAGCCGACGGCTCCATAGACTACGGTACGGAAGGGTGCAACTTGGCGGCGATACGGTCCACGAAGCGACCCAGCTCGGCGAGCACGAGGTCGTCCGGCTCGTAGCTCGCGGCCCGACAGTAGTCGTGGGCGATGATGCCCCGCCTCTTAAGGATGATCTTCTCTAACTTGTTCAGCGGCTCTATGGCCTGCATGAGCAGGTTGACGAGCGGGAGGAGATCCGCGTGCAGGTCGTAGGCGCCGTCGAGGTCGTCTGTATCGAAAGCTTTCAGGATGTGCGGGTAGTAGTCCGCGACGCCCGGGGCCAGCTGGACGCCGACGGCGCCACGCTGCAGTCATCGATCAACTGCAGACCACCGTAGCCGACGAAGCACTTTATCGTGCCGCCGGAGCCAGCGGTAATCGCTGAGATCAAGGGTCCCGGCGGCGCGCCCTCGACCTTCACGTAGCGAACGTTCGGCGCCTCCCGGTTCAGTTGCAGGAAGGAGTCGGCGGTCCTCTTCATCCCCGTCTGGGCTGGGGCATACTAGACCATGATCGGGAGCGAGGTCGCCGCGGCCACCTCCAGCACAGGCCGGTGCGAGTCTGCCTCCGACGGTCCGAGAAAGAACGGCGGCAACAGCATGAGCGCGTCGGCGCCGGCCTCCTCGGCCCGCCGGGCCTGCTTCGTTGCGACCTCCCGGCTGTGGGCCATCACGGAGACGATGGCGGTCTGATCCGGGACCCGAGCGTCGAAGGCGGCTTCGATCAGGGCCTCCCGGTCGGCATCCGAGAGCTTGTAGAACTCGCTAGCCAGCCCGAACATCGTGAAGCCCGGAAGCCCGACCGAACGCAGATGACGGACGAGCCGGACGACGCTCTCTTCGTCTATCTCGCCACCGGGACACAAGGGCGTCGCCAGGATCGGATAGCAGCCACGAAACTCTACGCTCACGCGCTCCTTCACGACCGGATCACGGTCCTGCGCGGACGCTGACAAAGACACCGACGTTCGAGGTCTTCAACCGCCGGCTTCCGAACGCGAACACGCCAGCGCCGCCTCCGGGTCGTAGTCCTTTGGGACGGGCACGAAGGGGGGACGCACGGTTCCCATGGGCACCCCGTGCCGGGCCTCGGCGAGCTTTTTGAGGACCGCGGGGGAAGCGTACTGCTTGGTCATCGCGCGCGCCTCCTTGAGACCCTCCGACAGGGCTTCGCCCCTGGCCTCGTCGTTCTCTGTGGCCGCCTGGTACACCTCGAGGACCTCTTCGGGGACGAAGTTGGCGAGGGCGGAGATCGCACCCTGCGCACCCGTCCCGAGCCGCCGCCAAAGGTCGTCCTCCGTACCGAGAAGCACGCCCTTGCCCGCCCCCAGAACGGCCTCGGCGTAGCCCTCCTCCCCGCCCGAGTCCTTCACGCCCCACACCGGAAGCTCACTTACGACCCGCTCGGGAACGGGGACGGCGTACTTGGGGATATGGTAGAGGATGGCAGCATGGCCTGTCGCCCTGAGCGCCAACTCGTAGAAGCGCAGCATCCCTTCGGGCTCCACGGGCTTGAAGTAGTAGGGCGGGAGGATCAGGACGGCCGTAGCGGGATAGTCCTCCAGCAAACGCAGCATCTCAAGCGTCTCCGGCAAATTGTTCTGCATCACGGCGGGGATGATCTGGATCCCGAGCCCACGCTGAAACAGGATCTCCAAAACCCGCACCTTCTCGCCTAGCGTCACCGAAGGTCCCTCGCCGTTGGTCCCGAAGGGCACGACACCCCGCACACCCATCTGCGCGAGCCAGGAGACGTGGGACAGGTAGGCCTCCGTGTCCACCGCGAGGGAGTCCTCTTTGAACGGCGTCACGTTGGCGACGTACACTCCACCTATCTCTCTCACTCTCGCACCTCCCGTAAAGCCCCTCTAGTATTCAAGGTACCACGTCCCGCCTGGCTATCGACCGAGCGGCTTCTCGCCCCCCAGCAAGGCCCGCAACTCTTTCTCGTCCGGCAGTCCCTCGTAATCTCCGAGGGTCGCGACGCTCATCGCGCCCATCGCGTTGGCCACCCGAAGGCGCTCCCCCGCTGACAGCCCCCACAGGTGGCCCGCGAGGTATCCCGCGGCGAAGGCATCGCCGGCCCCCACGGGGTCGACCTCCGCCACCTCGAAGGCTGGGTGTTCGAGGAGCTCACCCTCCACGAAGGCCAGGCTTCCCGCTCCGCCCCTCTTGAGTACTACCTCTTCCGGGCCTCGCTCCGCCAGCTCCCGCACGAACCCCTCGCCGTCGCGGCCCCAGAGGGCGCGGGCCTCCTCGTCCCCTACGAAGAGCAGGTGGACCTCGGGCAGGATATCCTCCGCGAACACCCTGGCCTCCTTCGCCCCCCAGAGCTTAGAGCGGTAGTTGACGTCGAAGCCAACACGCGCCCCAGACGTCCGGGCCTGCCGCGCCGCCCACAGGGCGAAGTCGCGGCACTCGTCGGAGAGGGCAGGAGTGATGCCGGTCAGGTGAACGAATCTCGCGTCTCCCAAATACTCGGGGTCGAAGGCTTCGGCGGACATCGTGGAGGCCGCTGATGCCCGGCGATAGTAGTAGACACGCGCCTCCCTTCCAACCTGCTCACGCAGGTAGAGGCCCGTGGGATGGTCCACCAGCCGGCGCACCTGCGAGGTGTCCACCCCTTCGGCGCGGATGCGGTCCAGCACCAGCTGCCCCGGCTCGTCGTCGCCCAGGTAGCTGGCCCACCCGGCGGAGAGGCCGAGGCGGGAGAGCGCGATGGCGAGGTTGGACTCGGCGCCCCCAATCTTGAGCTCTAGGCTACCGGCGTGTCGCAGGCGGCCCGGCCGCGGCGGGACGCAAAGCACCATAGTCTCTCCGGCGGTGACGACGTCGAGACCCCCTCTAGACTTCGGTTGTCCCACAGGTCATCTCCTTCCTCGGACATCCGGGCCTTATCGTACGCCCCCCCGCTTCCCGCCTCTACCACGTTCACGGTCGAGGAACCGCGATGAGAAGGCGCCGACCGGGTGGTGCTCTTGCGGGGCGGTCTGGACCGCCGGCGATGGGGCGTATCTGCTAAGCTGCCCGACATCAAAGGCGGTTTGTCTGAAGGGGAGGAATTCGAAGGATGAGGTGACCGGGATCGGCCTGATTGGCAGGATCGACGCGCTGGAGGTGGCAGAGCGGTCGCTCGCCTTCTGAGGTCTTGGGCAGGTTGGCGTAACGATCAAAGGTCCCACCGGCGTCCTCTATGTAGACCCGTACCTCACCGACTCGGACGGGGAAGGTGGGAGCCTGCCGCGCACCTTCCCGCCGCCGCTCTCTCCTCACGAGGCCACGAACGCCTCCGCCGTGCTGCTGACCCACGACCATATAGATCACACCGACCCCGATACCGTCCTGCCGCTGGCTGGGGCATCGCCGGAGGCCCACTTCGTGGTGCCCTTCACTAGCCGAGACACGCTCGTCGGATCGGGACTGGAGGCGGATCGCATCGTTGTGCCCGAAGTCGGCGAGCCACTCGAGGTAGCGGGGGCCAGGGTCACAGCGGTCCCGTCGGCCCACACGGAGCTGGAGCATGACCCCGAGCGGGGTTACCCGTACCTAGGCTACGTCGTCGAGTGGAACGACATCACCGTGTACCACGCGGGCGATACGATCGTCTACGACGGCCTGATCCAGACGCTCTCAGCCTGGCGGATAGATGTCGCCCTCGTGCCCATCAACGGCCGCGACTTTTTCAGGACCACCCGAGGCATCATCGGCAACACGGACTTCCGCGAGGCGGTGGAGCTCGCCGAGACGCTGAACTTCGGCCTGATCGTACCGACGCACTACGACCTGATCTCCAGCAACACCGCGGACCCCGGGCATTTCGTGAGTTACCTCTATGGCCTCAACCCGATGCGCCAACACAAGCTGCTTCGCCCCGGCGAACTTCTCTATTTCGTCAGGGAGGCGGACTAGATTACGCCCCGCGTGTCGAACGCGAGCATCCATCACGAGATCGCCGAAGCAAGCGGGGTCATCCCCTAGTGTTCGGAGCGGGCGCGAGCCAGTCCCGGACTCGGAGCCAGAGATGTGGACGGAGAGTCCGAAGAAGCAGTCGCGCGGTAGTTCCTGAGAGAGAACGGGCTCTCTGCTTCAGAGAGGTCTCTAGAAGCAGAGGATCCTACGCCACAGCTCGCCAAGGCTCCTCTACCGATCTTGGCCAGAGGTGCTTCCAATCCGGATGCGTTCGGGCTCGGGGTAGCCAGCTCCGCCCCTTACGGTGAGCTCAAGCATCCCGTCCTCGTAGGAGGCGCTTATCTTGCTTGTATCCACGCCTTCGGGGAGGTTCATGCTTCGCCTGAAGTTGCCGTAGGAGCGCTCCCGCGTGTAGAAATGCACCTCTTCTTCATCCAGCTCGCTCCTACGCTCCCCGGATACGCTCAGCACGCCGCCGATG
>DASQVA010000115.1:0-2517 GCA_035641035.1 Rubrobacter sp.
AGTCGACCCTGAAGCAAAGTACCCGTTCCTGATGTGGAACTGCCTCTGGCGGGCCGGGAGCTCCGTGGTCCACGGCCACGCCCAGGTCACCGCCGCTCGCGGTGCTCATTACCCCAAGGTCGAGCACCTCCGCCGGGCATCGCTGGAGTACAGAAATGCCTACGGCTCTGACTACTTTTACGACCTTCACCGGATGCACAAATCTTTGGGGCTCGAGATCCCCGGTTTCTCGGAGGCTCACGGCTTCGTCAGCCTCACGCCGATCAAGGAAAAAGAGGTCGTGCTTGTCGGCCTGGACCTCGGGGAGCCTCTGCGCCGCCTTCTCACCGAGGTTCTCTCGCGCTACACGCGGGACCTGGGCGTCTCTTCCTTCAACGTCGCCTTCTATATGCCGCCGACATCTCCCACCGAGGAGGACTGGTCCCGGTTCCCGGTCGTGATCCGGGTGGTAGACCGCGGCGAGCCCGCGAACCGAACCTCGGATATAGGGGCGATGGAGCTCTATGCCGCCCCCGTGGTCTCCTCAGACCCCTTTCGGATAGCCCCTATCTTGAGAGGATGACGAAGAGGCTCGTCTCTGGCAGAGTACCGGCGTGCCTCCGAGAGGAGGAGAACATGCGAGCGACCGGCTTCACCCATATCGGCTTTCCAAACTGCACACCAACCCAAGTCCAGGTCTCATGTTCTGCTGACCGACGGCGTGCGAGAGGTGCGCTTCGAGCGGGTAGAATCGGTCAGAATGAGTACCATCACAACAGAGATCAGCACGGGAACCCCGAGCATTGAGCGAAAGCGCTCTTTTTAGAGCTGGCCCTGAGGCACGAGGATAAACACATGAGCGAGTTGCAGCACGGCGGAGGCGGCGGGGAACACTCTGCGATGCACGGCGTGCCGGGCGGACTGACGATTTCTGCGGCGGGCTACACTCTGGATATCGGATCGAAGACGTTCGAAGCTGGCCGGGAGGAGACGTTTGAGTTTCGGATACTAGACCAGACCGGGCGTGCCGTGCGCGACTTCGACGAGCAGCATGAGGAACGCATGCACCTGATAGTCGTGCGCCGCGATCTGGTCCACTACCAGCACCTGCATCCCACGTTGGGAGCAGATGGGACCTGGTCTATAGCTCTCGCTCTGCCTGAGCCTGGGGTCTACCGGGCCTTCGCCGATTTCTCGTTGGGCGGAGGAGCGTTGACGCTAGGGGCAGACCTGACTGTACCGGGGAACCTCGAGTTCGCGCAGCTCCCCGAGCCGACGAGCATCGCCCGTACCGATAACTACGAAGTCACGCTGAGTACCGAAGTCTTGGCCGCTGGTGCCGAAAGCGCCCTTGCCTTTCGCATCACCTCAAGCGGCCAGGCTGTTGAGCAGTTGGATCCCTACCTCGGCGCCCTGGGTCACCTAGTAGCCCTGCGCGAGGGCGACCTCGCTTTCTTACACGTTCATCCCACTGGTGGCGCCGGAGCACATCTCACGTTTCATGCCGTGTTCCCCAGCATAGGACACTACCGGTTGTTCCTGCAGTTTGCCCATCAGGGCCAAGTGAGGACAGCGGTCTTCACCGTAGAGGTTTCTCCTTGAAATCGCAAGGTTACGAGGGCCCCTCGCGTAGCAGCCAAAGGGCAAGCCCTGGCAGAAGGTTTTCCCGCCTGTGCCGCCTCTCCAAGATTAACGGCGCGAAGGCACTCGTTGCTCCATGCTGGTCTCCCCTAGGGGATCGTTCTACAACCCGGATAGACAATCTGTACCAGCGGAGGACATCCCCGCACCAGGGTTTCTCTTCCCGGTGCGCTGGCTGCGCGTCGGCAACATGCAACCGCACCTCTTCTAGGGCGGAGATCCCGCACCCCAGGGCCACCACTTCGGGATCAAGGTGAACGAATTCGAGGATACGTATATACGTTTAAAAAGGACGGGAGCTCGGCGTCCAGACAGAGTACCGTTACTTCTCAAACGTCTACGAGCTGCGGGACGGGACGGTCCAGATCTAGGTACGCGACACCGCAGGCAACATGGAACATGGTCGAGGTCAACTGGCCCGACGTCTCTACACTCGACCGCTCCATGATCGGCGACATCGAGAAAGACGACGCCGGTGACGAGGAGGCCACGCTCTACCTGGGTAAGCGGTAGGGAGGCTACTCTGCGGTTTCCGTGCCCGTGAGCCGGTGTAGCATCCAGACGTTGGGGTCTTCGTAGCGTCCGACGTTCTCCTCCCGATCTATCATGATGGGCTGTAGCGCACCGGGGACGACGTACTCGCCGCTCTCCGAGAAGCTAATGCCCGTCCACTCTTCCCAATCGGCTACGGTCCCGATGACGGTTACTGTTGCGGGCGCGATCTTCAGGAACTCTGCGCCGAGCCTCCAGTGCACTCGCAGCCAGGGGTCGAAGGGCGACCCGTCGTCCCGCTTCCAGCCGACGTACTCTTCGAAGGGCGTCAACGGGTACGAGCTTTTCAGGGTGGGGCGGACGGGCGCGACGAGGGAGCGCACGCCGCGTTCGGCTGCCAGCGAG
>DASQVA010000116.1:0-3525 GCA_035641035.1 Rubrobacter sp.
GTCGAAGGGAGCATCCAGTACGAGCTCGGCTGGACCGTTATGGGCGTGTGGTTGGCCGTGGCGATCGGGCTGGTGGTCTTCGACCGGAAGGCCTGGCGCGGCCCCGCGCCTGCGCCGGCGACGACGCCACCATCACCGGCGATACCGCCCGCTGGAGCGGCACCGGCGGCGCCCGCCTAGCGATCTTCGGGGCTTGTGAGAAGCCCCCTGGGGGAGCAGCCGGGACACGAAGCGTCCGGCTCCTCCCCGATCCTATCCATTCGAGTACCCAGCAGAGGGGTCGGGGGCAAGGTCATGAGGGTGCACAACCAACCTTATCGTGGAAGCGGTGAACGATGACTACACAGAAACAACCAGACGGGCTGACACACGAACTATCGGACGCACCGTCTCGGGATGCTAAAAGGGAACGCAGCCGCCCGGTCGCGCTCGGCAAGGTCAACCTGCTGCTAGCGCTCTTGGCGCTGCTCGTCCTCGCCGGTGCCTATTGGATGGGAATCCTGTCCGCATTTCTGCCCGAGGCCATGGCCCTGCTAGTCCTCACCCTCTCGCTCATGACGGTGGCGTCGCGGGCATGGCACGCCCGCCTGGGAGGGCTCGAGTACGGGCTCCTTCGCCATCCCCTCCGCCGCGAGCTGCGGCCCCATCTGATGCAGTGCCTCAACCACTGGCTATTCTGGGCGTTGTTCGGTGGCGCCATCCTGGCCGGCACGTTCGCGAGCGTCCCGGGCATCGTTGCGCCCCTTCTCGGACTGCCCCTACCGGACGTTTTCCCCTACCGGCCGCTCGTGATCACACTCGGCGCCGGGGCGCTCGTGATGGCCGCACTCGCGCTCGCGCCCCGACCGCGCGTGCAGGTCGCCACCAACGTCCTGATGGCGATCGGCACCGTCTTTCTCGCCATCCAACTGGTGCGTATCTACGCGCCGCCGGCCGACCCTGTGGCCGTCGAGCCGCCTTTGGCCGGCGAGTGGGCGATGCTCGCGGGCGGGCGCAGCACGCTCGTCAGCCACCACTACCTGGTTCCCATGGTGAGCAACGCCGTCGACTTCATGCGGCTCGACGAGGAGGGGCGCGGCTACCGCGGCGATCCGAAGCGGGAGAAAGCCTGGTACGGCTTCGGCGAGCCCGTGCTCGCTCCGGCCGATGGCACGGTGGTCGACGTGAGCGACATCCACCCGGACGCGCCCGTCGGCAACGTCGGGGAGACGCCCGGTCAGGGCAACCACATCGTCCTCGATATTGGAAGTGGGCGCTACGCCGTGCTGGCGCACCTCGAGCGAGGAAGTGCGCGGGTGAGCGAGGGAGAGCGCGTGCGGGTCGGCCAGCAGATCGCCGCGGTCGGGGACTCGGGAAACTCGCTGGCACCGCACCTGCACTTCCAGGTGCAGGTCAGCCCGGACTTCGGGGAGCAGGCCCGCACCGTTCCGGTCGTGCTCCGCGACGTCGTCCTCATCAGGCGCGGGAATGAGTCGACGCCCGCGGAGGCGGACCTCAGGCGCGGCGACCACATCCGCCCGATCGAGGATTGACCCCGTGTAACAACCCCAGGAATGCGTGCCTAACCGGAAAGGAGTATGGAGATGATGGGATCCATGACGTGCACGCAGCCAGGGAAAGCGAAAGGTAGCAGAGAATGATGACCCTGAAGCAACAAAGGACAAAATCCTCCTCAGGAGCGCTGCCCTCGGACGGGATGTCCCGGTTCATCGGGGCGGGCGCGTGGGCGGCGGTGGTGGGCGGTTCGGCGATGGCGACCTCGTTGCTCGTGGACTGGCTCGTCGTCCCCCACGAGCAGCTGGGCGCCGAAGCGTTTCTGACGAGCTCCTATCTCGTATCCTCCGGCCTGCGCCTGCTCAGCCTCATCCTCCTGCCGTGGGCGCTCATCGGCATCTACGCGCGCCAGTCGAGGTCGGGTGGCACCTTCGGACTGTGGGCGTTCGCGTTGGTCTTTATAGGCGCAACGCTCGCGGTGGGCAATGTCTGGGCGGAGGTGTTCGTCTGGCCGACGCTGGCGCAGGCGGCCCCCGACATGATGTCGGGTCGGTGACGGATATGTCCTCGTACCTTGCGGCCGGCCTAAACGTGTCCTTTCCATTCTTTGGCCTCGGATTGATCCTGTTCGGAGTGGCGACGCTCAGGGCTGGAGTCTATCCGCACTGGGCGGCGGTGTTGTTGATCGTCTCGATCCCGGTGACCATGTTCCTAGATCCTACGCCGGGAAGATTCCAGGAGTCCATAGGACAGATCCTGTTCGGAGGCTCGGTGGTGGTCCTCGGCTGGCACGCGACGAGGAGGGCCCCCTCGGATGCCTCGTCTTGAGCACCCTTAGGAAGCCTCGAACACAAGGGCGGCTCTATTTGCCGAGTGGCCCGCAACCGTCAGCGCAGGAAGAGAGGAAGAACGATGAAGCGAACGGACGTATTTCTGTCGGCGGGGACTCTTGGGATAGCCCTCGTCGCCGTGGTGGTCGTGGCCGCCACGGGGAACACGGGCGAGTTCGTCGCGTGGGCCTGGGGGCGCCACCACAACGTGCTGAGCTGGTACGTCAGGCCCCTATTCCTTCTGCCGTTCTGCTACTTCGCGTACAGGCGCAGCCTCCTCGGTATGACGCTCACCCTTATCGCGCTGGCCACCAGCATATTCTGGTTCCCCGCGCCGGCGGAGTTGAGCACCGCCGTAAACGAGATGCTCGGCGCGGAAACGGAGTATCTCACCTCCAACTGGACGCTCTGGAAGGTCCTTATAGCCCTGCTGGTGCCGGCCACGTTCGCGGCCCTCGGCCTGGCCTTCTGGAAGCGGTCGCTCGTCTACGGGCTGGCGGTGATCAACGCGGCGATACTATTCAAGATCGCGTGGACCTTCCTATTCGGCACCGAGGCGGGCGCCATGTCGCACCTGCCCGCCGCCGTAGTGGGAATCGTGGTCTGCGACGCCCTGATCCTGTACGTGATGCACAGGCTGCGCGCGAGGCCGTCCGAACCTCCTCGCCCGGCGGGTCATCATGGCTAGCCCCGACTACGGATCCCCCACGGCAAAGACGCCGGACGAGGTCGGCGCTACGAGCATGGCCTCGAAGAAGCAGGCAGCGGAGACGGGGACGTTCCTGGGGGAGTTCCCGTACGTGCGCCTCGGCGACGGGCCGCAGAACCTCGTGATCCTGCCCGGGATCACCCTGACCAACGAGCCTCCGAGCTGGTTCGCCGCGTGGACCTACCGCCTCGGCTTTGGCCGCTTCGCCAGGGACCGCACGGTCTACGTGATCAACCGCAGACGCGGCATGCCCCAAGGGTACACGACGCAGGACATGGCGTCGGACTACGCGCGGGTAATGGAGAGCGAGCTCGGCCCCTCGCACGTCATGGGGTTCTCCACCGGGGGAGCAGTCGCCCAGTACGTCGCAATCGACTACCCCGGAGTGGTCAGAAGCCTCGCCCTGATCGTCAGCGCCTCCCGCCTCTCCGAAGAGGGCCGGCAGACGTGCGAGCGCTGGCAGAGCTTGACACTCGAGGGCCGTTGGCAAGA
>DASQVA010000117.1:0-4410 GCA_035641035.1 Rubrobacter sp.
CGGTGTGTGCGACGGTATGGAGTTTATCTGGACCCACGGCGGAGAGGTTCTGGACCCGCAGGATCCCACCAAGGTCCTCGTGGACAGCCCCGAGGCCATCGCCGGCCTCGCGACCGAGCGGAGCATGATCGTCGACGGCATATCCCCCGATGCAGTCACGGTCTACAAGGAGGACGAGTCGGCGGGAGCGTTCCTGAACGGTGACGCGGTCTTCCTGCGTAACTGGCCCTACGTGTACTCCCTGGTCGGCACGTCGGACTACCCGAAACTGAGCCCTAATCAGGTCGGTGTCTCCGAGCTGCCGTCGGCCGACGGAGAACCCGGGAACGGCACGGTCGGGGACCAGCCGCTCTATATCAGCTCCACCGCGAAGGATCCGGATGCCGCCTGGAAGTTCATCCAGTTCCTCACCGCCCCCGAGCAGCAGAAGCTGCGGGCTGTCAAAGGCTCCTACCTGCCAACGCGGACGGCCCTCTACGACGACCCTGAGATTCAGGAGAAAGTTCCGGTCGTCCCGCTCGCCAAAGTGGCGCTCCAGCACACCCGGCCGCGCCCGGTCTCCCCGTACTACTCGGATATGTCCCTGGAGATGGCTGAGCAGTTCAACGCCTCGCTCTCCGGCGACATCTCGCCCGAGGAAGCGGCGCGGACCTTGAAGGAGCAGCTGGAGAGCTTTATCCGGCAGGGCCAGGAAGCGTAGGCTCGGGATCAAGGGGCCGGGTGGCCGAGGCAGCGAGGACCGGGGCGCTCCTCTACACTGGCGAGTCGGAGGGACACTCGCCGGGGCCCGAGACCAGGGGAGGCGCCATTTGAACGCGACTACAAGGGAAACCGTGTGAGGCTCGGCCTCGTCGGGGCTGGCTTCATGGGCGGCGTTCACCTAAACGCTTTCGCCGGTATCCCCGAGGTGGAGGTGGTCGGTGTCGCGGACGCTAGGCCGGATAACGCGGCGGCGGCGGCGGCCCTCGTGGGGGCGAGACCGTACGCCTCGTACGAGGAGCTCGTGGCGGCGGAGGAGGTCGAGGTCGTGGACGTCTGCCTCCCAACGTCCTTCCACAAGGACCTCGCGGTGAAGGCGGCCAGGGACGGCAAGCACGTCATCCTGGAGAAGCCTATAGCCCGTACCCTGGAGGACGCCGCGGAGATTCTCGAAGCCTTCTCGGGGGAAGGCCCCCGGCTCTTCGTTGGGCACGTGGTCCGCTTCTTCCCCGAGTACATCGCGATCAAGGGATTGGTGGACGCGGGAGACCTCGGAACGGTCGGCGTGGTCCGCACCAGCCGCCGCTCGCCGTTCCTGACTGGCTGGAACGACTGGTACGCCGACTGGCGCGCGAGCGGCGGGGTGCTGCTGGATCTGGTGATCCACGACTTCGACTTTCTGCGCTGGACCCTGGGCGAGGTCGAGCGGGTCTACGCCCGCGGCGTGCTTGGCCGTGAGTACAACCGCCTCGACTACGCCCTCGTTACCCTGCGCTTCGAGCACGGCGCCATCGCCCACGTCGAGGGCCACTGGGGGTATCCCGGCGCGTTCAACTACAGGATCGAGGTGGCCGGTAGCCGAGCCCTGGTCACGGCCGACAGTTCAGAGACCGCGCCGCTGGAGCTGCTCGGCGGTCCGGCGACCCCCGGCGAGCCCCCAGATATTGTTGCGGGAAAAAGTCCTTACCAGGCGGAGCTGGAACATTTCGTCCAGTGCGTCGCCACGGGCGAGGAGCCTGTGGTCGAGGCACGCGACGCCTACGAGGCGCTCAGGATCGGGCTGGCAGCAACGGAGTCGGTCCTGACCGGCAGGCCCGTGACGCTGGGGGGCGTCGGGTGAGCGTACGGGTCGGCATCGTCAGCTTCGCCCACGTCCACGCCCCGCCTTACGCCGCCGCACTCGTCGAACTCGGAGCGGCGGACTTCGTCGGGATTACGGATGGAGACGCGGCCCGGGGAAGGGAGGCGGCCGAGCACTTCGGCGTCGGGTTCTTCGAGGAGGTGGAGGCGCTGTTCGAGGCGGTGGACGCGGTGGTTGTGTGCTCGGAGAACCGGAGCCACGCGCGCGATGCGATCTCTGCGCTCGAACGAGGGGTGCACGTGCTCTGCGAGAAACCCATCGCTGGCACGGTCGAGGACGCGCGCGCTATGATCCTGGCCTCTGAAGCGGCCGGACGCCAGCTCAGGACTGCTTTCCCGGTGCGCTATCTGCCTGCCATCGTGCGGGCGCGCGAGGTCGTGCGCTCGGGCGGCGTCGGGCGCGTGCTCGCGGTGAGCGCCACGAACCACGGCCAGATCCCGGGCGGGTGGTTCCTGGACCCCGAAGCCTCGGGCGGTGGGGCGGTCATGGATCACACCGTCCACGTCGCCGACCTGCTGCGCTGGATGCTCGACGTCGAGGCTAGGAGCGTCTACGCCGAGGTTGGGACGTTCTTCGGCGCCGAAGGTATAGACGACGGCGCCATCCTCACCCTGGAGCTCGAAGGCGGCGCCTTCGCCGACGGCACGTTCGCGACCATAGACCCGAGCTGGTCGCGCGGCGACGGCTTCCCGACCTGGGGTGACGTCACCCTCAGGATCACGGGCACCTCTGGGGTTCTGGACGTGGACCCCTTCGCCCGCAACCTCACGAGCTTCCACCACGAGACCGGGGACACCTCGTGGGTTTACACGGGCGAGGACATGAACGCCCTCATGCTGGACGACTTTCTGCGGGGGGTGGCCGAGGACGACCCGGCCGGCGCGAGCGGCGTGGACGGTCTGCGGGCGCTCGAGGTGGTCCTCGCGGCGTACCGCTCCGGCCAGAATCACGAACCCAAGATCGTGGAACGAACGTAGACGATCTTGCCTGGCAGCGCCGTTGAACCTTCCTCCCGTTGCCGCCCCTGCTCCTGCAGATCGTCGAAGTCGCGTGGGGAGACGAAACGGCCGAGGCATGACAGGAGAGTCGCGGGCGGATAGTTCGCAAGATGGTCAGTTTGGGTGAGACGGTCGGCGCTCGGCGCGACTACCGTACCCCAGGCGTTCTGCAGCGACGAAAGGAGCGTACGATGCCGGAAGCCGGGAACTTCGTAGAGAGCCGACGCGCCGGGGAGCGATCCCGCGACGCCGCCGGGAAGGGGCGACGCGCGCCGACCGTCTACCACATCCCGGTTTGTCCGTTCTCCCAGCGGTTGGAGATCCTGCTTGTGCTCAAGGGCTGCGGTGACCTCGTCGACTTCCACGTCGTGGACATCACGCGCCCGCGCCCGAATTGGTTGCTGGAGAAGACGCAGGGCACGACTGCCCTCCCGGTCCTAGAGACTGAGGACGGCGCGATCATCAAGGAGAGCATGGTTATCCTGCGCTACCTCGAAGACCGCTTCCCCGAGCCCGCCGTCGCCCAGCGCGACCCATACCGGCGCGCCGTCGAGGGCATGATGGCCGCGATGGAGGGCGACTTCTGCGCGTGGGGCTACCAGTACGTGCTCAACCAGGACCCTGCCAAGCGCGAAGACTTTCGGCGAGGAATGCTCGAGCGGTACACCCGTCTCGACGAGTTTCTTACGCGGCACAACCCCGAAGGGACGTTCCTCTTCGAGCGCTTCGGCATGGCCGAGACGGTCTTCACGCCGTTCTTCATGCGGTTCTGGTTTCTTGAGTACTACGAGGGCTTCGATCTGCCGCGCGAAGAGGGATACTACCGCGTGCGCCGGTGGCGCGAGGCCTGCCTGGCTCACCCCGTCGCCCAACAGGTCACGAGAGAGCAGATCGTGAAGGTCTACTACGACTACGCGAAGGGTGCTGGCAACGGCGTCCTTCTACCGGGGCGTGAGCGCTCCTCGTTCGTGTTCGACCCCGATTGGACGAGTCGGCCCTGGCCACCCAGCGACAAGTACGGGCACGACGCCACGGACAGGGAACTTGGGCTCGTCCCTTAAATCGCGGTTTAGCGCCAGTGGCAGACCGTACCGGACGCTGGGCACTCCGACGGCCCGAGATAGGTGTCGCAGGTAGCCCGGCGTGAAACCCTGAAGGCCGGACCGCGTATATTGTCGGGACGATGGACGCGAACGGTGGAAAGTGCGGAAAAGCCTCCATGGGGACGGAGCCCTCTGCCCAGATGAGCAGGGCGTGAGCATGAACCCTGAGTCTCGGCGCGCGGCCCTGATCGTCAACACCCGTTCACGCAGCGGGGAGCGGACGTTTTTCGAGGCCCTCGACCGGCTGCAGGCGTTGGGCGTCTCCCTGGGCGCGACCTACGCCATACGAGATCCCGCACGGCTGGCCGAGACGGTGCGTGAGGTTTTGAGGGACGGATCCGGTTACCGGCTCCTGATCCTGGGCGGCGGCGACGGCTCGGTGAGCTCGGTCGTAGACTTTCTGGTCCACCACGAGGTGGTCCTCGGCCTCCTTCCCCTTGGCACGGCGAACGATTTTGCGCGCACGCTC
>DASQVA010000118.1:0-8075 GCA_035641035.1 Rubrobacter sp.
GGCCCCGTCTCCGAGATACACAGTGTTCAGGTAGGCGGTGAGGATCTGTTCTTTCGTATAGTTCTGCTCGTAGGCGAAGGCGAGAGAGGACTGGACGAAGCGTCTCCAGAAGGAGATCTCCAGCCGCTCCTCCTCCGGAACGTAGAGGTTCTTCATCAGCTGCTCGCTTATGGTGCCGCCGCCCTCCTGCACCTCCCAGGCCCGCAGGTCCGTCCAGGCCGCTCGCCCTAGCCCCTCGAAGTCCACCCCGAAGTGCTCATAGAAGCGCCGGTCCTCG
Source organism: Rubrobacter sp. (assembly GCA_035641035.1). Classification (GTDB taxonomy): domain Bacteria; phylum Actinomycetota; class Rubrobacteria; order Rubrobacterales; family Rubrobacteraceae; genus Rubrobacter_D. The sequence continues at coordinate 278 of DASQVA010000118.1, forward strand.
ACCGCGACGACCGCCTGGGGGAGGTGCTCGCCGAAGCCGGGGCGGCCGACCGTCTCGCGGCTCTCCGCGGCCGGTATCTCTCCTATCTTCTTCCCCTGCTCGTCGTAGACGTATGAGTCTTGGGCGAGCTCCGGGTAGGTCCGGCCGAGGTCGTCCTCGTATTCGTTGACCACGAACTCGTAGAAACCCGTAACCAAGATCACGGCCGACAGGCCCAACACGAGGGTCAGGTTGAAGAGGGTCCGCGGCCCCCAGGCAGAGCGCCCCAGCGGGCGTGCCTTGGAAGACTTCTTGCCGGTTTCGAAAAAGTTGTTCAGGACCCTCCGGCCGTAATCTACTCCAATGGGGCTCGGCCTACGGGCCCGAACCGTCCGAGCCCCACAGGTGATAGGATGCCAGCATGCCCGAGTTGAGCTGTACCGTCCGACGCATCGGCGACTACGAGAGCCGCACGGAGGAGTACGAGATCTCATTCGCGACTGGAGAGGCTACGCGCGGGCTGCAGGTCAAATACCAGGCCGCCCGGGCGTTCGAGATCAACGCCGTGCTCGACGTGGCCGTGGAGGCAGCAAGGAGCGTCATCGTCGAGGCGAGTCCCGAACTAAAAGGACCTACCGACGAGGCCCTCGCGAAGTTTTCCTGGCGCTCGATCCAGTACGCTAAATACGAAGAGGGCGAGCCCAAGTCTTCGACGCTGGATATCTAACTAAAAGTCGTGCCCTAGGGTTTCCCCTTACCGGTGCGGGAAGCGCTAACGGGCGCTGCGATACCTTGACCCCTCTCGCAGTGATGCAGAACGATATGATGGCTACCGCCGACGCGCTTATCGAATCCGAGGTGCCGACGCATGTTTCTGGTCTGTCCTAACGGGATGTTCACGTCCGAACCTCCGCTGAGGATGGTGCTCATGAGTATGCACCGATGCCCCACGGACGAGCAGCCTACACCTGATGTTTGTCCTGGCCTTGAGCGCGCTAGGCACGAAGTCGCTGGGCTTCCGACGGCGGCTACGAACCTTGTTGCGTTGCCTCGATCAGCTCTGATAGGGTCGTCCTACCCTCGTAGAGGGCGGTGCCGACGACCACCCCTGTGACACCGGGCATCCGGGCGAACGCGACCACGTCTTCGGCCCCGCGAACGCCGCCGCTGGCGATCGTGGGAATCTTCTGTGCAACGGCCGCAGTCCCGGCGAGCGCGGCCCCGGCGTCCATGCCGTCGCGCGACACGTCGGTGTAGAGGACGGAGGCGACGCCTTCCCCGGCCAGATGTTCCGCGAGCTCTAGAACCGGGATTCCGCTCGACTCCTGCCAGCCGTGTATCGCCACGAACTCGTCGCGGGCGTCCACAGCCACGACCAGCGAGTCGCCCGCCTCCTCGACGGCATCAAGTCGCAGGTCCCTGTCCACCACCGCGGCCGTCCCCATCACGACCCGCCCCGCGCCGGCCTCGCGGGCGGCCCGCAAGTCCCCGAGCGTGCGGATGCCGCCCCCAACCTGGAGCGGGACCCTCAATGCCCGCGCGATCCGGCCGACGAGCTCCAGTTGAACGGGACGACCGGTCCGAGCCCCGTCCAGATCCACGACGTGGATCGCCGCTGCCCCCTGACGCTCCCACGCGCGGGCGCGCTCGATAGGATCCGCGTCATACACTTTGGAGCGCCCGAAGTCCCCTTGCTTGAGGCGCACGCACTTACCGCCGCGCAGGTCAATGGCGGGGAAAACGGTGAATGCGCTCAAGCGCTCCTCGCCCACAAGAGAAAATTCTCGTACAGCTTTAGGCCGGCACGACTGCTCTTCTCAGGGTGAAACTGCACCGCGACAAGGTTCTCCCGGCCCGCCGCCGAACAGAACCGCGCGCCGTACTCCGTCTCACCTACGAGATCGACTGCGTCGGCGGGCTCGGGGTAGTAGGAGTGCACGAAGTAGAACGCCTCGCCGTCTAGCCCGTCGAGGACCGGGTGGTCCCGGACCAGTGAGAGTTCGTTCCACCCGATATGCGGCACCTTGAGACCTGCACCCTCGAGGCGTACGACGCGTCCCGGCATGAGCCCCAACCCCTCGACCCCCGGCGACTCCTCCGACGCTTCAAAGATCACCTGGAGCGCGACGCAGACCCCTAGGAAAGGTTTGCCCAACCGGAAGGCCTCCAGGCACGCAGCGTCCATCCCGCAGACCCGCAACTTCCTCACGCAGTCCCCGAAAGCCCCGACGCCGGGCAGAACCACAGCGTCCGCCGCGAGCACCCGCTCCGGGTCGGGCGTGAGATCGACGCTCGCCCCGACCTTCTCGAGCGCGCGCGTCACGGAGAGGGTGTTACCCGCGTCGTAGTCGATGACCGCAACTCTTAAGGTATCAGGCATCTTCAAGTTTTCAGGCATCGGCCTTCGGCTTCTTGCCCTGCTCCTCGCCGTTCGGGTTCGACCTTGCAACAGCAATCGGACTGAAGCGTTGCGTGTCGGAGGGATCTGGTGTGCCGAGGCAGGCTCGAATCAGGCAACCCCTCCCCTGATAGCTGAAGCCTGAAACCTGATGCCTAATCAACAACCCCCTTCGACGAGGCGCTGCCCGACGCGCGCGGGGCGATGCCGGCGCGCAGGGCGACCGCCAGCGCCTTCACGCCAGACTCTACCTTGTGGTGGGCGTTCTCGCCGTAGTGGCAATTCAGGTGGAGGGTGAAGCGGCCGTACTGGGTAAAGGCGCGCAAAAACTCCGGGAAGAGTTCCGTGTCGAAGGTACCGATCTTCTCCGGCATCGGTCCCAGGTTGCACGTGAGGTGGCCGCGCGCCCCGAGATCCACAACGGCCGTCGACAGCGCCTCGATGAGCGGTGTGCTCGCGTCGGCGAAGCGCACGATGCCGCCGCGGTCGCCCAGCGCCTCGTCGAAGGCGCGTCCTAGCACGAGACCCGTGTCCTCCACGGTATGGTGGTCGTCGACCCAGGTGTCGCCCTTCGCCTCGACCCTGAGGTCTATGCCGGAGTGGTGGGCCAGCAGGTGCAATAGGTGGTCCAGAAAGCCCACGCCCGTCGCGACCTCGGCCTCGCCGGTCCCGTTCAATTCCAGGTTCACCCGGACGAAGGTCTCCCCCGTTCTCCGTTCCGCACTACCCTTACGTGCCATTATCCTCCTGTACTCTACGACCCTGAGCATTCTAGACCACCACCGCCGTTCCGGAGCGATATCCGGCGGACCTACTTCAGCCGCACGCGGACGCTCTCGGCGTGGTTCTCGAAGCCTTCGAGGCGGGCCAGGCGCTCGACGTGCGGTCCGAGGTCGCGCAGGGCTTCCGGGGTAAAGTGGATGTAATTCGTGCGGGCGAGAAAGTCGTGAGTACCCAGGGCCGAGGCCCAGGTCGCAGCGCCACCCGAGGGAAGCGCATGGGACGGGCCGGCGGCATAGTCGCCGAGGGCTACGGGGCTGGAGTCTCCCAGGGCGACCATGCCTACGGAGTCGAGGTCTTGGAGTATGGTCTCATGGTCCTCGGAGATGATGTGGGCGTGCTCGGGGGCGTAGCGGTTACTGATCTCCACGGCCTGCCGCATATCCCTCACCCGCACGAGCGTAACGTGGCCGGCGGGCTCGCCAAAGAGAAGAGGCTCGACACTCGAGATCAGCTTCTCGCTCGGGGTTAGGAGTATGGATGACGCGCCGGAGAGGTGCTCGGCTTGGGCCATCAGGTCGCGGGCGACGCGCTCCGGTAAGGCGCCCGCCTCGGCGAGCACCATCACCTCGCTCGGTCCCTGCGGCGCGTCGATGCCGACGACGCCGAACACCTCGAGCTTGGCGGCCGTCACGTAATCGTTGCCGGGGCCGACGACCTTGTCCACGGCCGGGACGCTCCACGTACTGTAGGCGAGGGCGGCGACGGCTTGCGCCCCACCGACCGCGTACACCTCCTCGAGCCCCAGAAGACCCGCAACGGCGAGCACGCTGGGGTTCGCGCGCCCGTCCGGCCCCGGCGGGGTTGCCACCCGGATCTCCCCGACCCCCGCGACCTGGGCCGGGACGGCGGACGAGACCAGCGTGCTCGGGTAGGCTCCGTGCCCGCCCGGGACGTAAAGCCCGACGCGCCGGATGGGGCGCACGCGCTGGCCCGTTGTCGCCCCGCCCCGGCTCTGCTCCCACGAGTGGTCCATCTCGCGCTCGTGGAAGGCGCGGGCGTTCTCTATCCCGATTCCGAAGCTCTCTTCGAGATCCGGCGAGAGCGCCCTGCGGGCCCGGTCTATCTCCTGTCGCGGTATCCGCAGCGGCTCGGGGCGCACGCCGTCGAAGCGCTCCGTGTACTCCAGGAGGGCCTCGTCGCCCCTGGCACGCACGTCTTCTACTATCCGGCGCGCGGTGTCGCGGACCTTCTCGGAGAGAAACCCGCCAGGACGGCGCAGCTCGCCTACCACCTCGCGCGGGTCTCTTCCGCGGGCGTCTATCTTTTCAACCAACGGGCTCCCCGCTTCCGTGCACGGCGGCCGCGAGGGCGGCTACCTCGCGGTGGCGCAGGCGGTAGGCGCCGCGGTTGGAGATCAGGCGCGCGGTCGACGTCGAGATCTCGTCCAGCACCACGAGGTCGTTCTCGCGCAGCGTCGTGCCCGTGGCGGTGAGGTCCACGATGCAGTCAGCGAGGCCGACGAGGGGGGCCAATTCTATGGAGCCGTGGAGCTCTATCACCTCGGCCTGGCGGCCCATCCGCTCGAAGTAGCGGCGCGCAGTGTTAGGGAACTTGGTGGCAACGCGCACGACCTCCGCGTGGCGGATGGCCCGTCGCACTTCCTCCGCCCCCGCTTCTGGTGCGGCCAGGATCATGCGGCACGCCCCTGTCCCGAGGTCCCGGAGCTCCACCACGTTCGGCCCTTGCTCCTCTAATACGTCCTTGCCGACGATGCCGACGTCGGCCGCCCCATACTCGACGAAGACGGGTACGTCGGAGGGACGGCTGACGATAAACTCCGCCCCACCAGTCTGGTAGACGAGCCTCCTCCCATTCTCCCTGACCACGCCGGCCGGTAGCCCGGCCGATTCGAGCGCGCGCAGCGCGTCGTCGAAGATGGCGCCCTTGGGCACGGCGACGCGCAGCCCACTCACGAGAGCACCATCCGGGCCGCGGACTCCGCGTCGAGCAGCGCGAACTCCGCGGCGGTATCCGCAGGGGCGAGCTTTACGCCACCGGGCGCGGGGTAGGAGAGCCAGGTCGCCTCGACCCCGCGCGCGTACTCCGCGGCGACCTCCGGCGACAGATCTTCCGAGAGGTGCAACACGGGGACACCGCGGGCACGCAGGTCTGCCGCCACCTCGATGCCTTCCACGTCGCCCCCGACTAGGACGAGCAGCGGCGGCGGCGCCTCCTCCGGCAGGACGGAGAGCAGCCGTTCGAGGTAGATGGCGAAGCCCGTCGCGGGCAGCTCGCGACCGAAGCGTTTGAGGAGATTGTCGTAGCGACCACCGTTGGCGACAGTGAACCCGAGGCCGGCGGCGTAGGCCTCGAAGACCGCGCCGGTGTAGTAGTCGTGGCGTCCGATCAGTCCGAGGTCCAATATAACCGCCTCCAGCGCACCGAAAGCCTCCAGGTGCCGCAGTATCTCGCGCAGGTTCGCCAGCGCCGTCTCCGCCTCCTCCCCCACCGTGAAGCCTTCGGCCTCCTGCAGCAAGGAGCCATCCGCGGCGGGCCCGACGAGGCGCGGTATGCCGCGCACGCCCGCCGCCGCGTCGCCGGGGAGGCCGTCCGCGATGGCGTCCACGGCCACGAGATCTTTGGCCGCGAGCGCGGAGATCACGGCCGGCGCCGCCGCCGGGATGGCGTGCCGCAGGTAACCGGCGTAGAAGGCCGACTGGCCGAGCACGACCGCGAAGTTCGCCGGGGCTCGCAGACCGAGGCTCTGGAGCACGTCGACTAGGAGCGCTATGGTGGCGGCGTCCTCCTGCGGGCTCGGGGAGCCTACGACCTCGACGCCAGCCTGATAGAGCTCCGCGCTCCTCCCCCGGCCCACGCTCGCGCGGCGGTAGGCCGGGAGGATGTAGGAGAGCTTGTGCGGCGGTGGGCTGCCGGCCAGGCGCTTTGAGACGAGGCGGGCTATCGGGGTGGTCATCTCAGGACGCAAGAGGAGCATCTGGTTGTTCGGGTCGAAGAGCTTGTAGGAGGCGTCGCGTAGCCCGGGCTCCTCTATCACCTCCGAATACTCCAGCGCCGGCGTGACGACCTCCCTGAACCCGAACATCCGGAACCGCTCCCGGATACCGGCCTGCACGTCGAGCAGGCGCGTGGACTCCGGCGGCAACACGTCCCGCGTGCCGGGTGTGGTGGCAAACCTTCGAGGTGTCTTGCGCTCCATAAGGAAAGCTATCTTAACCGATGTGCAAGACTCATCGGGCGCCGCCGCAGAATAGAATCATCCCTTGCACGGTCCAGCCGGCGAGCAGAAGGAGATCACCCGATGTTGAAGATCTGGGGCAGGACGAGCTCGGTCAACGTCCAGAAGGTACTGTGGTGCTGCGAAGAGCTCGATGTCGCCCACGAGCGCGTGGACGCGGGCGGACCTTTCGGCGGCACGCGGAACGTCGATTACCTGGCGATGAACCCTAACGGTCTCGTGCCGACCATCTCCGACGACGGCTTCTCAGTGTGGGAGTCGAACACCATCGTTCGCTACCTCTCGGTCCGCTACGGAGGGGGCGTGCTCTGGGCCGAGGACCCGGCCGACCGGTCGCTCGCGGAGCGGTGGATGAACTTCCAGCTCGGTAGCCTGTGGCCCGCGTTCCGGGCGGGTTTTCTCGGCCTGACCCGCACGCCGCCCGAGCAGAGAAATCCCGACGCGATACAGTTCTCCCTACGTAACACGGTCGAGGTACTCTCGATTCTCGATTCGCACCTCTATTACACTGAATATGTCGCAGGCGAGAGCCTCACGATGGGCGATGTGGCGCTGGGTTCGACGGTCTACCGCTGGTTCAACATCGCCATAGAGCGTCCGCCTATGCCGAAACTCGAAGCCTGGCATGAGCGACTCGCTAGCCGCCGCGCCTATCAGAAGAGCGTCATGGTGCCATTCACGCTGACCTGAGCAGGGGGAGTTCCCGACTACTCAAAGACGACGGTCCGGTTCCCGTCTACGAGAATGCGGTCTTCGAGGTGCCACCTGACGGCGCGGGCGAGGACCCTCCGTTCGACTTCGCGGCCGAGGCGCACGAGGTCTTCGACCGAGTCACGATGGGTGACGTGGGCGACGTCTTGATGGATGATGGGCCCAGCGTCGAGTTCCTCGGTCACGTAGTGGGCAGTAGCGCCGATCGTCTTTACGCCCCTCTCGTGCGCCGCCTGTAGGGGTCGGCCCCGGCGAAGGCCGGCAGGAACGAATGGTGGATATTGACGATCCGGTGAGGGTAGGAGTTCACGAACTTCGGCGTGAGGATCTGCATGTAGCGGGCTAGCACCACGAGGTCTACCTCGCGCTCGGAGAGGAGGTCGAGCATCTTTGATTCCTGCTCCGCCTTTGTCTCTTTCGTGAGCGGCAGGTGATAGAAGGGGACGCCGTGGACATCTACGAGCGGGGCGAGGTCGGGGTGGTTGGAGATCACGAGCGGTATCTCGGCATCTAGCTCGCCTGCATCCCAGCGCCATAGGAGGTCCGTGAGGCAGTGATCGTACTTGGAGACCAGGACCGCCACGCGCTTCGGGGCATCGGTGTAGGAAACGACGCTCCATTCCATGCCGTGCCTGCGGGCCAGCGGCGCGAAGGCGCCAGCAAACTCGTCGCGCGCGAGGCCGAAGCCGTCGCCTTAGATCTCCAAGCGCATCAAGAAGGTGCCGCCCGCA
>DASQVA010000119.1:0-13296 GCA_035641035.1 Rubrobacter sp.
TCGTCTCGGCTCTGGAGAAGGTCGGCACCATCCTGCTCAAGGACCACGTCGAGCACTGCGTCCGGGAGTCCATCGAGAAGGGCGGACTGGAAGCAGACGAGAAGATCGAGGAGCTCACCGCGGCCGTCGAGCGGTTCCTGAGGGTGTAGGGCATGCGCCTCTACCTGCCGGCCTGGGCAGTGGGCCGGGAGGCCATCGAAGACTGCGTGATCGGGGGATACCACGTCCCCGCCGAGACCCAGATGTTCATCAGCCAGTATGTGACGCACCGGGACCCCCGCCACTTCGACAACCCAGAGACCTTCGATCCGGACCGCTGGCAGGACGGGCGGACGAACGACCTGCCCGCGAACGCCTACTTTCCTTTCGGCGGCCCCATGCTGTGCATCGGCAGCAGCTTCGCGAAGATGGAGGCCGTGTTGTTGCTTGCGGCGGTGGCGCGCAGGTTCCACCTCGAACCGGTCCCCGAACACACTCCGGTGCCCCAACCCTCGATCACATTGCGCCCCCAAGGCGGCGTCATGACCACGTTCAAAGAGAGGTCGAAGTCGCCGCCAGAGGGACAAACAATCCCGAGATAAAAGACCTCGCCACCAACATCGTCAAGGCAAAAACGCGAGATCTCTCAGATGAGGCAGTGGCGCCAGCGGTGGTACCCGCAAGGGTAGAAACCCTCGCTCATCGAAGCGTACGAGCATCCTCCGCCCGCGCACTCTCGGACTTTACAAATACCCCCATGGGGTATATAGTACGCAAGGTACGCGGATACGGAGAGGAGAGCACATGGCTAAAGACGCTTCACTGAACAGGCTGGCCTTCAGCGCGACGGCGCACTGTCTTACGGGTTGCGCGATCGGCGAGGTCCTTGGGATAATCATCGGCACTGCCCTCGGCTGGGGCAACTTCGCCACTATAGCGCTGGCGATCGTCTTGGCCTTCTTCTTCGGCTACTCGCTGACGATGCTGCCGCTGCTGCGCTCGGGTATGGCGCTCGCCGCGGTTCTTCCTTTAGCTTTCGCTTCGGACACGCTTTCGATCACGGTCATGGAGATCGTAGATAACCTCGTTCTGCTCGTGATCCCCGGCGCGATGGAGGCGGGTCTCACGAGTTTGCTGTTCTGGGGGAGCCTCGCGTTCGCGCTAGCGGTGGCGTTCGTGGCGGCCTTTCCGGTGAACCGGTACCTGATCTCGCGCGGCAAGGGCCACGCCGTGGTACACGAGCACCACGGCCACTAGCCGGCGGGAGAAGGCGCCCCGCGTCGGGGCGCCTTCTCGTTGAGGGGTTTCGGAGCTCTCCGAGTCTAGCGTCTCCAGAGCCAGATCAGGACGACCAGCACGCCGGCGCCCACGAGCACGGGCGTGGCGCGCTTGAGGATCGCCGAAGAGCTTGCGGCGCCGATGTCGAAGGCCTCCTGCTCGCGGCGGGGCCTCTGCTGTTGCGCGGCGGTCTGGCCGGTATCGGTGGTAGGGGTGCTCGCCGCGGCCTCCTGTGAGCCGGACCCAGCGACGATGGCGCCCTCGACCGTGCCACCAGCCATGACGGTCGGGTCTTCGCTGCTGAGGATCCTACCGGCGGTGCCGCCCACGGTCGCGCCGGGGGACGTCTGCTGCGCACCGTCGCGCGAACCATTATCCTCTGCGGAGGGCACCGCTGCGGTTGTGGCTGCTCCCTCGCCGGGTCCGCCGGCGATCTCCTCCTCTAGGCATTCGGCGAACTGGTTGAGCATCTTCGTCGCAACGTCCTGGGCGATGCCGCGCCCGAACTGGGCGGCGCGGCCCGTCAGCTTCATGTCCGTCTCGACGCTGACCTTGGTTTTATCCCCCTCCGGCTGCAGGGTAGAGGTGATGGTCGCCGAGGCCGTGCCTTGGCCTCGGGCATCGCGGCCGGTAGCCTGCAGGACGGCGCGGTGGTTCGTCTCGTCGGTCTCCTCGAACTTCACGGTGCCCTTGTAGTTCGCGGTGATCGGGCCGATCTTCACCTTCATCGTGCCGTCGTACTCGCCGTCGCCCTTCTCCTCCTGGATGGCCGCCCCGGGAAGGCAGGGTGCGATCCTCTCCAAGTTCAACATGGTCTCCCACGCCTGCTCGACCGGCGCGCTCACCGTGAACTCGTTGTTTATCTTCAAACGACCTCCTCCTTCGAGCGCAGGAGTGCGCCTCGAGCTTCCGTACCGTCCTTCTTACCCTATCTTAAAGCGGGGCTCCGCCTCGCGCACGCGCTCCAGATCCCGCAGGTCCTCCGCGGTGTCCACGTCCGCCGGGTCCCCCACGCCGTCGCAGGGGACCTCCACCACCACCAGGTCCGGATGCCGCCGCAACACGGCCCTTGCCCCCTCGTCCCCGGCAAGCTCCGCTTCCAGCAACGGCCACACCGACCGGGAGAACAGCACCGGGTTGCGCCGCTTCCCGCCGTAGGTCGCCACCGCCACCTCCGCCCCCCCCTCGAACGCCGACACCAGCCGCTCGACGGCCCCCGGTCCCACGAGCGGCTGGTCGGCAAGAGAGACGACCGTCGCCCGAACCTCCGGTCCCAGAGCCAGGAGCCCGGCGCGCACCGAGGTGGACTGGCCCCGCTCCCAGTCCGGGTTCTCCACGATGCGCACACCGTAAGGTTCGCAGACGGGCCGCAGCCTCCCGGCGTCGTCCCCGACGACCACGACCGTCTCGTTCACCGGGGCCTCCGCGAGGTTCGCGAGGGAGGCCTCGATCAGAGACCGCCCCCGGTACGGCGCGAGTAGCTTCCCGCCACCGAACCGGCTCCCGGACCCGGCGGCGAGGAGGATGGCGCATACCACTCCGCGCGCCTCAGGCACCGCCGCGCCAATGGACGAGGGCCAGCTCGTAATCTTCCGGGGTGTCCACGTCCGGGGGCAGCGGTGACTCGATCTCCACTTGGTGGACCCGCTGCGGGTACGCCTCGATGAGCTTCCACACCGCCTTGTCCCCGTGCAGACCCCGCAACTGCTCGAAAGCCTCCCGGGCGAAGACGAACGGGTGCCCCAACTCGCCGCCGTAAGACGTCACGGAGGCCCACGGCCGCGACGAGCGCCATTCGGAGAGCACCGCGTCTACGAACTCCGCTCTCACGCCCGGCTGGTCGCCCAGGAGCAGCACGAGGGCCTCGCAGTCCTCCCCCGCCGCGTCCATTCCGGCGAGCAGCGACGAGGCGCAACCCGTGCCGTAGGCGGTGTTATCCACCACCACCGCCCGCCCGAAGTCCACCGAGCCGCGCAACTCCCCCGACGCGCGGCCCAAGACCACGACGATCCGGTCAAGGCTAGCGGCGTTGGCGTTGCGGACTACCTGCCCGAGCATCGTGGTGTCGCCGAAGGACAGGAGCTGTTTGGGGGTGCCGAACCGGCTGGAGCGCCCGGCGCCGAGCACCACACCTACGATCCCGGCCATCAGGCAGAGATCCGGGCCACGTACTTCCCGGGCTCCGCTTCGAACCTGCGCTTGCACCCCGGGCAGCAGAAATAGTAGTCCCGGCCGCCGTGCTCGACGGTGTGCCGGGCACCCGCCACCTCGACGGTCATGCCGCAGACGGGGTCTGTGGCTTCTTCCGGTTGGGCGCCGAGCCGCGCGGCGGGCTCGTCCCGGAGTCCGGGCCGAAGCTTCGCCCGCAGCGAGACGATCTCGGCCATGATGGAGAGCGAGATCTCCTCCTGCCCGCTCACCCCTAGCGGGAGACCCGCCGGGGAGCGCACCACCTCTAACGCCTCCTCACCGAAGCCCCGGGCCCGCAATTCGGAGAGGACGCTCGCGGCCCTCCGTTCGCTGGCGACCAGTCCTACGTAGGGGAGGTTCAACCGCACCCCGGCCTCGACCGCAACCTCGTCGAACTCCCCGAAGGTGGCGACGACCAGCCAGGTGTCGGGTGGATGGGGGACCAACTCGCGGTTCAGTTCTGCGCGAGTCTCGATCTGGACGAACCTGAAGCCTAAAGGCGGAGCTATGGCGGCCAGCGTTGCGGTTAGCGGCGAGTCGCCTGCGGCGACGAGCGTCGGGCGGGGCAGGAACGGCTCGACGTAGAGGTCCGCCGTTCCCTCGCTGGCGCAGGTCATCCGGGCCATCCTGACGTTATGCTGGACCGCGGCGGTGTCGGGTGTGATCCTGACGAGCCGCGGCTCCCCTTCTTCGAGGGCGGCGAGCGCTTCCCGCCGGGCGGTGGGCTGTATGCACCCACCGCCGATCCATCCCTCCATGCTCCCGTCCGGGAAGACTACCGCACGGTTGCCCGTGCGGGCGGAGGTGGACGGCTCGGTGCGAACCACCGTGACGACGGCGAAGGGACGCTCCGCCTGCGCGAGCTCGCTCATCCGCCGCAGCGACCCGGCGCGGCGGGCAAGGGAGTTGGAGGCGGGGTGGTCCATCTAGAAGGGCTCCACCCCGTTCTCGCGCAAGACCTTCCAGATCTTGGACGGCGTCAGTGGCATGTCCACGTGCCGCACCCCGTAGGGCGAGAGCGCGTCCACCACGGCGTTGACGACCGCGGCGGGCGAGCCGACCGTCGGTGACTCGGCGACGCCGCGCGCGCCGAGCGGGTGGTGGGTAGAGGGCGTGACCGTCTCGCCCGTCTCCCACCTTTTTGGGACCTCCATCGAAGTGGGGATAAGGTAGTCCATGAAGTTGCTGTTGAGGTGGTTGCCCTCCTCGTCGAACTGGATGACCTCCATGAGCGCGGTGCCTATGCCCTGCGCCAGACCGCCGTGGATTTGGCCCTCCACTATCATCGGGTTGATGCGCACGCCGCAGTCGTCCACCGCGATAAAGCGCTTAACCTCTACCTGGCCTGTGCCTTTGTCTATCTCCACGACGCAGACGTACGCGCCGAACGGGTAGGTCATCTCGGGCGGGTCGTAGTAGGCCACGCCTTCGAGCCCGGCCTCTTCATCGGGTGGCGTGTTGGTGTACGCCGCGAACGCGATCTCGGCCATCTCCTTGCGCTGGCTCGGAGAGCCCTTGACCTGGAAGCCGCCGTTTTCCCACTCCAGGTCGCCTTCGGCGGCCTCGAGCAGGTGGGCCGCTATCTTCTTCGCCTTCTCCCTGACCTTGCGGGAGACGACCGCCGTGGCGGCCCCGCCGACGGGCGTCGAGCGGCTGCCGTAGGTGCCGAGACCGTACGGTGTATGATCCGTGTCCCCGTGGTGGACCTCCACGTCTTCGGCGGGGATCCCCAGCTCGCCGGCGACGATCTGGGCGAAGGTGGTCTCGTGCCCCTGCCCCTGGCTCTGAACCCCGATCTTGAGAACGGCTTTACCGGTCGGGTGGAAACGCAGCTCGGCGCTGTCGAACATCTCGAGGCCGGCTATGTGGCACTTCTTCTTTGGCCCCGCGCCCACGATCTCGGTGAAGGTCGAGACGCCGATGCCCATGATCCTGCCCTGCTCGCGGGCCTCTTTTTGCTCCTCGAGCAGCGCCGGGTAGTCGGCGATCCTGAGGGCCTCGTCTAGGGCGGCGTGGTAGTCGCCGCCGTCGTAGGTCCAGCCCATCACCGACTCGTAGGGCTGCTTCTCCGCGGGGATGAGGTTCTTGCGGCGCAGCTCGACCGGGTCCATGCACAGCTCGTCGGCCAGGACGTCCATGGTGCGCTCCATGAGGTAGATGGCCTCTGTGACCCGGAACGAGCAGCGGTAGGCGATACCGCCCGGCGCCTTGTTCGAGTAGATGCCCGTGGCCTCGGCGTAAGCGGCCGGGGCATCGTAACAGCTGGGGAAGATGGCGAAGAAGCCCATGGGCCAGATGTCCCCGGGCTGCGCGTGCGCGTTGAAGGCGCCGTGGTCTGAGAGGACGTCGACGCGGACGCCGAGGATGTTCCCGTCTTTGTTCGCCGCGATCTCACCCACCATGTGGTAGTCGCGGGCGAAGCTCGTGCTCATCAGGTTCTCCGCGCGTGACTCCATCCACTTGACGGGTCGGCCGAGCACGAGCGAGGCGACGGCCACGCACACGTACCCGGGGTAGATGGGGACCTTGTTGCCGAACCCGCCGCCGATGTCAGGGGAGATTATCCGGATCTGTTGCTCCGGGAGGCCCGTGACTATCGCCGCGAGCGTCCTGTGGGCGTGCGGCGCCTGGGAGGTCATCCAGATTGTCATCTTCTCCGTGCCCACGTCGTAGTCCGCGACGGCCCCGCACGTCTCCATCGGCGCCGGGTGGACGCGGGGGTAGATCATCTCCTGTTTTACCGTGACGTCGGCCTCCTGGAAGGCGCGCTCCGTCGCCTCTTTGTCGCCGTGGTCCCACTCGAAGATGACGTTGTTCGTCTGCTCGGCCTTGTCGTCCCGGATGACCGGGGCGTCGGGCTCGAGGGCCTTGGGGGTCTCGACTATGACCGGGAGCGGCTCGTAATCGACCTCGATCAACTCGAGCGCGTCCTGGGCCGAGTACCGGTCGTCGGCGACGACGAAGGCGACCTCCTGCCCCTGGAAGCGCACCTTGTCGGTAGCAAGGACGGCCTGGGTATCGCCGGCGATGGTGGGCATCCAGGCAAGACCCTGCTCCTCCAGGTCCTTCCCGGTGATGACGGCGCGGACCTTCGGGTGCTCCAACGCCGCGGAGACGTCGATGCCGTTTATCCTGGCGTGGGCGAACGGGCTCCGGAGGATCGCCGAGTGAAGCATCCCCGGCAGCTGCACGTCGTCCACGTACTTGCCCTTGCCGCGAATAAAGCGCCCATCTTCCTTGCGGGGCATCCGGTCACCGAAGGTGTGTCCCTGCCTGGTCTCGACGGCCATTACGGCATCACCTCCACCCGGGTAGGCGCATTGTGCTTGGCCGCCCACTCGATCGACTTGATGATGTACTGGTAGCCCGTGCATCGGCACAGGTTCCCCGAGATGGCCTCCCGGATCTCGTCTTCAGACGGGCGCGGCGTACGCTCGAGCAGCGCCGTCGCCGTCATGATCATTCCGGGCGTGCAGAACCCGCATTGGAGGCCGTGCTCCTCGCGGAACCCCTTCTGCAATAGGCTGAGATCCGCACCGCTGGAGACAGCCTCGATCGTCGTCACCTCGTGCCCGTTGGCCCTGACGGCGAGCACGGTGCAGGACTTGACGGGCTCGCCGTCGAGGTGCACCGTGCACGCCCCACAGTTGGAGGTGTCGCACCCCCAGTGGGTCCCGGTGAGCCCCAAAGTATCCCGGATGAAGTGGACTAGCAGGAGGCGCGGCTCCACGTCGGCCTCCCGCGACTCCCCGTTTACGTCCACCTGAATTCTCATGGTGCTCCCCTATCTACCGTCGGCTGTTCGGTCTTCGGCGCCGCGGGCGCGTCCCACGGCCTGCTCCATGGCCCGCACGACCAGCACCCGCACCAGATCCCGCTTGTACTCCGGCGTGCCCCTGACATCATCCGGCGGGTCGCACTCCTCCGCCGCCCTTTCGGCGGCTCTCTTGTAGAGCTCCTCGTCCGGGCTGTGTCCTCTGAGCGCCTCCTCGGCCTCGCGAGCCCTGAGCGTAGTGGAACCCACGCCGCACATCCCGATGCGCGTGTCCTCGATCTCCTCCCCGTTCATCCACAGCGCGACCCCGAGGGCCGCCGAGGCGTAGTCCCCGGCCCGCCGCTCCACCTTGAAGTAGGAACTTCCCTGGGGCGCCCTCGGGACCCTGGCCTCCGTGAGGATCTCGTCCGGCTCGATGGCCGTCTCGAAAGGCCCCAGGGCCAGATCCTCGACGGCGATGGTCCGCTCTCCACCCGGTCCGCGCACAACGACCTCGGCCCCCAGCGCCACGAACGCCGCAGGGAGGTCCTCCGACGGGTCCGCGTGGGCGAAGGAGCCGCCGACCGTGCCCATGTTCCGCACGAGGGGGTCGGCGATGAACTTCTCGGCGTCCGCGAGCAGCGTGTAATGCCCCCTGACCTGCGGAGACTCGAGAAGGTCCCGGTGGCGGGCGAGGGCCCCGACCCTCAGCACTCCGTCTTCCTCCCGGACGTAGCGGAGCTCGCCGTCCAGTTCGTGGATGTCTATGAGCACCTCGGGGAAGGCCAGCCGCAGCTTCATCATGGGGATCAGGCTGTGCCCCCCGGCCAGAAGGCGGGCCTCCGGCCCGTGCCGCTGCAGAAGCTCTATTGCCTCCTCGACCGAGGCGGCAACCTCGTAGTCGAACTGCGCAGGTACCTGCAACGCCGTCTCCTTTCCCTAAGACTCGCGCGAGGTACTCGTCCCGGCCTCCTCAGATCCGGGGCGAGTATACGCCCGTCAGTATAACAAAGCGCACAATGCGTTCATCATACCGCCCGCGCGGGGTCTCGGCCCTCAGCGAGAGGGGCCGGAGGCGATCTCTTTGGGCCCCGAGGCGTGGATCGGACCGGAGCGCTCGGCGAGGCGTCCGCCCGAGTGACCGGTCCTCAGGGTTATGATCTCCGCCGCTATCGCGACGGCCGTCTCCTCCGGGGTGCGCGCCCCGACGTCGAGGCCGATGGGGCTGCTGACGCGCGCGAGCTGCTCGTCGTTGACGCCTTCCTCCTTGAGGCGCGCCGTGCGGTTGTCGTGGGTGCGGCGGCTGCCCATCGCCCCGATGTAGCCGGCGGGGGTGTTCAGCGCCTCTTTCAAGACCGGCACGTCGAACTTGGGGTCGTGGGTGAGGACGCAGATCACGCTGCGAGGGTCCACCTCGGCGGTCTTCAGGAACTCGTCCGGCCAGGCGACGACGACCTCGTCGGCCGAGGGGAAGCGCTCGCGCGTCGCGAAGACGGCGCGGGCGTCGCAGACGATGACGCGGTAGCCCAGGAACTTGCCGATGCGCGCGACGGCGCTCGCGAAGTCTATCGCCCCGAAGACGTACATCTTGGGCGGCGGGGCGAAGGACTGGACAAAGACGGTCACGTCCTCCATCCGGCGCTGGCCGCCCGGGCCGTAGTGTATGGTCCCGGTCTTGCCGCCCTCCAGCATCCCCCGCGCACCCTCGACGATGGCCCGGTCGAGGTCCTCGTTGCCGGCCGTGCCCGTGTGGTCTTCGGGGGAGACCAGGATCTTGCCGCCGAAGGAGCCTTCCGGTCCCTCGATGACGGTGGCTATCGCGACGGGCGACTGTTCGGCTAGAGCGCCGTGCCAGCGGGAGAGGAGGTCCCCCATTACCAGTCCACGCGCTCGACGAAGATGTGGATGATCCCGCCGCACGTCAGCCCCACCCCGAAGGCCTCGTCGTCGGAGATGCCGTAGGAGAGGAGCCTGGGCTCGCCGCTCTGTATCGCCCCCATCGCCTCCTCGTAGACCGCGGGCTCCACGCACCCCCCGCTGACGGACCCCATCACCTGCCCGTCCTCGGAGACGGCCATCGAAGTCCCCGGACCCAAGGGTCCCGAACGCTCAACCTTCACCACCGTGGCTAGGGCGGCCCGCTTGCCTTCCTCTCGCCAGCTTGCGACCTTGTCTATCACCGGGTTCATATAGTGCCCCCTTTGTTTTTCACCTATTCTATCGGTCGCGCTGCGTGGCGGCGGCTACGGCGCGGGCGAGCTCTTCGAGGCTCTCGAAGTTGTGGCCGGAGAGAAACACGTCGACGTGCGGGAGCGCGGCGGCCATGCCGGCGGCGAGCGGCTTGTAGCCTGGGGCGCTCTTCAAGGGATTGACCCAGATGACCCTGTAGGCGAGGCGGCTTATGCGCTGCATCTGCTCGGCGAGGACGTCGACGTCGCCCCGGTCCCAGCCGTCGGAGAAGACCACGACGACGGCCCCGCGCGCCATGCCGCGCTGGCCCCAGCGGTCCACGAACTCTTTGATCGCATCCCCGAGCCGCGTGCCGCCCGAGATGTCCTTGACCGCCCCGGAGGCCTGCCGGAGCGCCCGGTCCGGGTCGCGGGTCGCGAGTTCTCGGGTGATCCGGGTGAGCCGGGTCCCGATGGAGAAGGCCTCGAGCCTGGCGCTGGGGGAACCGGCGACGCTCGCGTGCATGAACCGCAGCAACGCCCTGCTGTACGGGGCCATCGAGCCCGACACGTCGCACAACAAGACCACCCGCCGCGGCTGCACCCTGGTCCTGCGGAAGCGGTGCCTGACGGCCTCCCCGCCGGTCTGCATCGCGCCGCGCAGCGTGCGGCGCGGGTCGTGGCGCCCGCGCGCGGCGGGCTCCAGGCGCCGGCTGCGCCTGAGCGCCCCGGAGAGACGCAAGTCGGCGAGCAGGCGCTGCAGCTCGGCGAACTCCTCCTGGGAGTAGAGGGCGAAGTCCTTGCGGCGCAGGATCTCGACCGGGCTGTAGCGGAGCTTGACGGCGTCCTCGCCGGACTCGCTTTCCTCGACGGTCCTCTTGGGCGGCATGACGGAGTTGTCGGGCTGCGGCACGGAGAACCGGATCTTCGGCCTCGGTCGCGGCTTCGCGCCCCCTCCTGCCTCCCAGAACAGCTCGAAGGCCCGGTCGTAGACCTCGAGGTCCTCTGGCCTGGAGACGAGCGTTACGCGCCCGGCCCAGTACACGTCGTCGCGGCGGGAGGCGTCGAGCTCGTCCATCGCGCGAGCGAACTCCACGAGCCTGTCCGTCCCGGCGCGCAACCCCGCGCCCCGCAGAACGCGCCCGAAGGCTACAGCCGCGTCCAGCATGGGCGGAGCCTGCGGCGCCTGGACGGGTTTGTCTTTTCGGGCATTTCCCCTAGCTCGCAGACCCGCCGACCCCGCCTACGAGGCCAGCGAGGCCCGCGTTCGCGGCCCGCTGTTGGTCCTCGCGGTACTTGAGAACGGACCCGAGGGTGGCCTCGACCACCCGCTCGTCGAGCTCCCTGGTGCCCAAAGCCACGAGGGCCTCAGTCCAGTCGAGGGTCTCGGCGACGCCGGGGGGTTTGTAGAGATCCATGGCACGCATCTTCTCTGTGGCGGCGGCGACCTGGCGGGCTAGGCCCTCCTCCGCATCGGGGACCCTGAGGCGTACGATCTCGACCTCCCGCTCGAAGCTGGGGTGCTCGATGTAGTGGTAGAGACAGCGGCGCTTGAGGGCGTCGTGCACCTCGCGCGTGCGGTTCGAGGTCAGGATGGCGACGGGCGGCCTCTCTGCCTTGACCGTGCCGAGCTCTGGTATCGTCACTGCGAAGTCAGACAGGATCTCCAAAAGGAAAGCCTCGAACTCGTCGTCGGAGCGGTCGACCTCGTCTATGAGCAAGACCGGCGGCATCAGCCCGTGGTGCTCCAGGGCCTGCAGGAGCGGGCGACTCACCAAGAACTCGCGGCTGTAGAGGTCGCGCTCGACTCGCTCGCGGTCCTCGCCGCCGAAGGCCTCGGCGGCCCGGATGTGGAGGAGCTGTCGCGCGTAGTCCCACTCGTAGACGGCCTGGTATACGTCTATGCCCTCGTAGCACTGCAGCCGGATTAGGGGTGTCTCAAGGATGCGCGAGAGGACCTTGGCAACCTCGGTCTTGCCGACCCCGGCCTCGCCTTCGAGGAAGAGCGGCCTTCCGAGCTTGAGGGCGAGAAAGATGGCGGTCGCGAGCCCCTCCTCGGCTAGGTAATCCTCCTCGCGCAGCCGCTCCCCGAGATCCCGGGAATGAGAGACACCGGGGGGCAGGGCCCCCCGGCGTCCGTTCGGAGCTTCGCTCAACGGGAGAGGGCCTCCTCGACGGCCCGCCGGCTGAGCACGCGTGCCAAGTGGCGGCGGTACTCAGCGGAGGCTGCAATGTCTGAGGAGGGGCTCGTGCCCTCGTCGGCGGAGCTTGTCGCCTCCGCGACCGAGGAGGGATCGGCGCCGGAGAGCGCGCTCTCGGCGGCCGTGGCCCGAAGGGGCGTCGAGCCCATGTTGGTTAGCGCGATGCGGGCAGAGCCGATGGAGCCGTTCGACCGCTCGACGACCGCGGCGGCCCCGACCACGGCCCAGTCCTGGGCGCGGCGGTTGAACTTTTTGTAAGACCAGCCTGCGCCGTTCAGTTTGGGCACCCGTATCTCCGTCAGCACCTCGTCGGGCGCGAGGGTGGTCTGGAGGTAGTCCTGGAAGAAGTCCCCGGCCGCAACGGTTCGCTCGCCGTTCGGCCCCCTCACGACGAAGGTCGCGTCGAGGGCCAGCAGGGCGGAGGGCAGGTCTGAGGCGGCGTCGCCGTGGCTGATGGAGCCGCCGATAGTGCCCCGGTGCCTGACGGAGGGGTCACCGACGAGCGAGGCCGTGTAGGAGACGAGGCCGCAGTGCTCCTGCAGGGTAGGGTCGCGCTCCGCGTCGCAGTGGCGGGTCATCGCGCCGATGGCGAGGTGGTCGCCATCGTCGCGAACGTAGTTCAGGTCGCCGATGCGCCCGAGGTCGATGAGAACCGTCGGGGCGGCGAGCCTGAGCTTCATGATGGGGAGCAAGCTGTGGCCACCGGCGAGGAGCTTGGCCTCGTCGCCGTGCTGGCCCAGCAACTCTATCGCGTGGTCCACCGATTCGGCGACCTCGTAGTCGAAAGCCAGGGGGATCACGTACGCTCACCTCCAGTCGGTGCGTCGGGGTTGGTGCTTCCCGCTTCGGGATCCATCGAGGTGGCGCTGTCCGTCCCCTGGGCGGGTCGGCTCGAGCGGTCCGCGTCGCGGGTGCCGGCCTCGGCCGCGCGGCCCTCGGCGTCCTGGATGGCCTGCCACACCTTCCACGGTGAGGCCGGCATATCCACGTGCGTTATGCCGTAGGGTGAGAGCGCGTCCACTATCGAGTTGATGACCGCCGGCGGGGCGCCGATAGTCCCGGCCTCGCCGACGCCCTTCACGCCGAGGGCGTTCGAGGGCGAGGGCGTCACCGTCCGCTCCAGAGTGTAGTTCGGGAGTTCGGGGGCGCCGGGGATGAGGTAGTCAACCATCGAGCCCGTCGTGAGGTTGCCCTCCTCGTCGTAGACGGCCTCCTCGTAGAGGGCCTGCGCAACTCCCTGCGCGATGCCGCCGTGCAGCTGCCCATCCACGATGGGCGGGTTGATGACCGGACCGCAGTCATCCACGCCGAAGTAGTCCCGGATCTTGACGAACCCGGTCTCCGTGTCCACCTCCGTGACGCAGATGTGCGCCCCGAACGGGAACGTGAAGTTCGGCGGGTCAAAGAAATACTCCTCCGAGAGCACAGGCTCCATCCCCTCGGGCAGGTTGTCCGCCAAGTAAGCGGCCCCGGCCACCCTCTGCATCGTGACGTTCTGCTCAGGTGATCCGGCGACGCTGAACCTGCCACCCTCGAACTCGATGTCTCCTTCGGCGGCCTCCAGCATGTGCGCCGCTATCTTCTTGGCCTTCTCCACGACCTTCTGGGACGCCAGGTGCACCGCCACCCCACCGACCGGCAGGCTCCTAGAGCCGTAGGTGTCGCGGCCGTAAGGCGCGATGGCAGTGTCGCCGTGGTGGACCTCGACGTCGTGCACGTCCACGCC
>DASQVA010000120.1:0-10599 GCA_035641035.1 Rubrobacter sp.
GGTGCTGGTAGTGGGCATCGCCGCGCTCGCGCTCCTCAGGAGGGGTTCTCTCAGACGTTAGGGAGGCGGGGTCCTTACAGGCTCCACCCCTTATTCACCCAAGTGCGTGGAACAGGAATTCTCGGAAGTTCAATTTCACGATCCTGCATAGTTCGCACCTATAGGGCCGGGTTACTCCCTGATTCCTGATCCGGGGCATAGAAGTCAACACTACATGTTGTGGCCTTGAATAGAAATGCACTGAGAAGCATACGGCTCGTTCGTGAGGTGGGCTGTAAGGCAGTTTACGAAGAAGCCCGCTGTGGGTACACCCCTTCTCGTAACCACACCGACAACCGAGGAAAGGGAGGTGCGTACGGGCTGTGTCTTTCTTGGTGCTCGAAGTAGTGGCGGTGCTGCTCGGCCTGACAGTGGTGGGCGCGCTCTACCTATTGGTCCGGCCCTGGCTCTAGGAGGATCCCGGGACGCAACTCACTCCTGATGGAGGTACCGCTGCAGCGCCCTAGCGTAGGCGAGCGGCACGCCCCGTGCCTGCGACCATCCCCGCACGCTCATTCCGAGCCGTTCCACCCGGCGGACCTGGCGCAGGTCGTCGTCCAGGCTCTGGGACTGCCCGTAGTAATACCAGCCGCCGCCGAACTCCTTGCGCATAGCCTCGAGGTCTGACCTCGTCAACTTGGATCCCCCGTCGCTCACTGTAGTCTGTCATTGATCGTACCCTCCCCATGCCGCCTTCAACACCACCATCACGACCTCAGTGGTTCCCCTTGAGGCTCTCCTTTATAGGACCGGGGCTATACATAGTGCTGGAGATCAACTTCCGAGAAAGCCGATTAGGCGAAGTTCGCAGAATTGCTCTTCCACGCTCTCCTCGGGTGAATAGTCCATACTTGCGAGGTCCGTATGCGATAAGGAGGCGGCATGGACCGTGCACCGGACGATGAGGCCCGGCAGCGGCGCCTGGAGCAGGCGCTCCAAGGGAGCGAGGAACGCTTCAGGCGGCTGGTGGAGGCCGCCAAGGACTACGCCATCTTTACGGCGGACGTCGACGGGCGCGTGAGCACATGGAACGAGGGGGCCGCACGCGTCTTCGGCTACGAAGAAGAGAGATCCTCGGCGTGGATGGGGCCATCCTCTTCACCCCGGAGGACCGTGAGAGTGGTGCCCCCGAGCGGGAACTGCAGAAAGCCCGAACCGAGGGCCGGGCCGAGGACGAGCGCTGGCACATGCGCAAGGACGGATCGCGCTTCTGGGCCAGCGGCTTCGTCAGGTCCGTGCTAGACGAGGAAGGTAACCTGCTCGGCTTCTCCAAGGTGGCCCGCGACCTCACGGAACGCAAGCGGGTTGAGGAAGCCGTCCAGGAGGTGCGCTGGGCCGAGCGAGAGCGCCTCGCTCGCGACCTGCACGACCTGGTGCTGCAGGACCTCGTCTACGCCTTGCAGGTGGGCCAGGCATACCGGGAAACACGCAAAGGGGATGAGGGAGAAGGCGGCTTTGACCTAAGGGAGATAATCGCCTCGCTCAGGCGAGCCTCCCAAGGAATACGCGAGGCTGTCTATGAGCTGCGAGCAGGGGAAGCCGGGGGGCGGGCTATGGGTCGTGCGGTGGAGGACCTAGTCGAGCTGGAGCGTCGACGCTCCCCGGGGATCGAGGTGGAGCTTGCCGTCTCGGAAGGAGTCCCTGAGGCACTACCCAAGGAGGTGTGCAAGGACGTGCTGCTCGTGATCAGGGAGGCGCTCGCCAACGTGAGGCGCCACTCCGCCGCCCGACGCGTGCGGGTTGCCTTGGGGGCTACTGAGGAGGAGATCCGGGTGGAGGTCTCAGACGACGGCGTGGGGTTCGATCCGCGCAAGACCACGGAAGGCGTGGGGCTCCGTGCGATGAAGGAGCGCACGGCGTTGCTGGGAGGAAGACTGGAGGTCTTCTCCGAGCCCGCCAAGGGCACGACGGTGCGCTTGAGGGTGCCCCTTCCTTCTTAAGGCCTCGGCATGGACCCCGACCGACGCACGGACATGACACCAACGGGCGCAGCACGGCGAGCGCCGAACTTCAGAGAACTGCCCCTTCCACGCAATCGGGTGCAGAATATACCCTCCCACACAGGCGCCTAGGGACACCGAGTAGGATAATGCCTTACCATGGCACAGTACCTCGTGACCATGGACATAGAGAGCGCAGACCCCCTGCTCCCCATCGACGAATTGGTACGGGTCGTACGAAAGTCCATCCTTCCCTCCCTAGAGGCTTTGAGGAACTTGCAAGCGCGGGGGAAGGTGGTGACGGGAGGTTACCCGATAGGCGATAGATTCATGGTGTTCGTAGTGGAGGCTGACTCCGAGGAGCAACTGTGGGAGATGCTTGAGGATGTGCCCCTCTCTGGTATGGCGAAGACGAAGGTGAGATTGTTGCAAGGCTTCGACGCGTTGTGAGCCACACGTCCCGGCACGATTGGCCCTCAGCCCCGCTCCAGACGGCCCAGGTTCGCAGGGAGGCATCTCCCCCCGTGGAGTAACATGATGAAGTCAGGACAATACCTCTCGTAGGAAACCTAAGTCCGTTAGGCTCATGTATGGCGGACCGGGGCTGTGCAGAATCTCAGATATGAACTTTGCAGAATTCCTGTTCCACGCACTGGGGTGAATAAGCCGATCATGCATCTAGAGCGCCGCTTATAACCCTCTTGTAACTGTAGTATGCAACAAAAATCACTCATTTGATGGATCTGCTAGCTGCCTATACTTGCTACCGTTCGCACAAACGCCCCACTAAGGAGGGCGTGGCTGAGAAGGAGTAGTGGCGCTTTAGGAGTATCAAAAAGGGAGAAAGGACAAGCATAAACGAACACATGGAGGACGAAATAGTCCTTCTGGTTGGCGAAAAGACCTTGCTCGGAAAAGCTAGAAGCTAGGAACCCCGCTCCTAGGTATAGGCGATATGGCATTCGAAGACCACAATGGAGGCCTTTCGACCCCGCTCAACACTGCGCTAGAAAACCATTGCTTGAACTGCCTGCTGGCTAGGGTCAGGGGATTGGCTAACGATACCGTCTCGCGCTCTAAGAGAGTGACGCTACTGATCGCTCACCCAGGGCGAGCACCGCCAAGCACTTCCTTCGAACAGTGTCGCTCAAGTAAAGACACTTCAAGTAAAGACACTATCTAGGCAGGAAGGCAAGTGAGGAACCGGTGAATACCCGAAGTATCTGGCGGCTGAAGACTATTGCTGCCTTGCTGACCATACTCGCATTGGCGGCCCTGAGCCTATCTGGCTGCGGGCAGAATGCGCAGACGACAGGATCGGATGAGTCGAAAGCAGACGGTAAGTCAGAGACATCCGAGAAAAGAGCTAAGATTCGTAGCGCCATGAGTGCAGGACCCCAGGCGATCGCCGAGGACGCAACCATCGTGGACTACCCGCCCAAGGCCGGCCAGCCGCTCGTCCAGCTGCGAAAGGGCACCAATGAGTGGACCTGTTTCCCGGACTGGCAGGTCACGCCCGGCGAAGACCCCCAATGCTTAGACCAGATGTGGATGCGGTGGTTCGAGGCGATCAACGCCGGGACCGAGCCGAACACCACGGCCCCCGGTATGGCCTACATGCTCCAGGGTGGTAGCGACGCTAGCAACACCGACCCCTCCGCGTTGAAGCCACCTAAGGGCGAGGAGTGGGTCTCTTCTCCCCCGCACATCATGCTCATCCTACCCAGCGAGTTGGACACAGGCCACGCCTCTACCGACCACCACTCCGGCAGACCGTGGGTGATGTACGCGGGGACTCCATACGAACACCTGATGGTGCCCGTCGAGGGAGAGATAAAGTAACCAAACGACTGGACAGACCTACTCATGGAGCACACAGACAAGGAGATGGTACATAGGAGGTACGAGAACGAAGTCCCCGTCGACAACCGCCCCCTCGCGGCGCTCTACACGATGCTGGTGGTCGTGTTGGTGGTCGTTCTTGCGGCCACCGTCGTGGGACCGGGCAGGGCAATCGACTGGGTCGGCAACTACCTTATCCCGGTGGTGGTGGTACTCGGCGTGATAATCGGAGTGTTCGGGTTCGCCGCGTGGGAGATCGCCAAGCTCCACGACAAGCACAAGCGACCCTGGTAGACGAAGCTCGCAGAATTCCTGTTCCACGCACTTCGGTGAATAGCGGCGCTACGAGGGTGCCTGTACGCAGAACGTACTAGTAATAAATCATGCTTCTAGGTGATCCGCCGAGACCCCCAGGTTCTCGAAAATGGGGTCCTGATGACGACCATTGGAGGATGGAGGACTGGCTATGGCCAGCTCAGCAAGGTGAAAGAGCGTGCACACCATGGCGGCCTTAGACTATTGATGGAGGGCTCGGTGTTGGGGTTGGTGCTAGGGGCTTGGCTGTGGGGGATCCTCACTTTCGGCGCTCACCACGCGGTGGCCGCCCAGACGCCCTCCTCTGGTGGCGAACACCTCCCAGGGTACGTGCTCGCCTGTCCCAGTGTGCACAGCCCCGAGGAGGGGGTCGGGTCGGTGGGCGGCGATAGCAGCGGGTGCGTTGGGGAGGTCCGCTCCCACACGAGTACCACGCGCCAGCCTGGGACTAGCCTTGCAAAGCAAAGGCATCGGGGAGACACCTAGCGTGAACTTTGGGAAACCCCCCCAAAGGCGACGAAGTAGTTCGTAGAATATCCGGCGTCGTAACCGAACCGGTACATCAACGTCACCACCCCTTAACATCTCTGGGCGATAATGGATGAAAGCTCCCCGGCGAAGTAGAGGATCCCCCTCCGCTTACACAACACGCCGGGGACTCTTCCTTGATAGATACGACCTTCTCTTATGAGAATCTTCTCTAGGCGAAGTTCAGAGAACACCCCTTCCACGCGCTCCTCGGGTGAATGGGGCTGCCCATACCTCTAAGCACCCGTCCACGCCCCGTCCGCCCTTAACCGCCCGCGCGCGGAAGCGGGTCGTGGCCGGTCTGCCCTCCTCACCGTGACACACCTCCCTCCCAGACCTCGGTCCTTCTTGCCAGCCCCGGGATGAGGTGCTCAGCCCGGTGCTGCCCTTGCTCCATGCTGTGTCTTGCGCCTTCGCGGCCTCCCACGCGCCGGCTGCCCGAGCGAGCCTCAGCCCCGCGCCTCGACCTCACGCCAGAAGGCCTCGACGCGGGCGTTGAACTCGTCCGGCACCTCCTGGAAGGGCTGGTGTGCCTCCCCAGGTATGACGTCGAAGCATGCGTTCGGGATTCTCGCAGCGACCGATCGACCGAAGCGCGGCGGCAGGAGGATGTCGAGCTCGCCGGACAGGACGAGCGTCGGCGCGGCGATCTCCGGAAGGCGATCGACCGTATCGTGCGTGAAGCAGACGTCGACTTGCGCTTGAAAGGCCTCCACGGACTGCTTGTGAGGGAAGGCCAGCGCCTCCTCGACGAGTTGACCAACCGTGCCGTCCTCATACGCGCGCGGGGTGTAGACCCACGTGAAGAAGGCCTCGAAGAAGGCGCGCTCGCTGGGCGCGACCTCTGGCAGCCACCGCCAGAAGTCGAGCTGGGAGCGGAAGAGGGCATCGGGGCGAGCGTACGTGCTCATGAGGACGAGGCTGCGGACGAGCTCGGGATGTCGAAGGGCCATCTCCTGCGCGATGGCGCTTCCCAGCGAGTAGCCAGCGACGTGGGCGCTCGGGACCTCCAGAGTGCGCAGCAGCGCGGCAGCGTCGTCGGCTATCGTGGTCGCCGAGAGGCGCCCCTCGGGCAGCGGCGTGCGCCCCACACCGCGGTTGTCGAAGGCGGTGAGGAGGTAGCGGTCGGCGAGCCCGTCGAGCTGTGACTGCCACGCTTCGGCGGGGTCGCCGAGCCCGGCGATGAGCAAGACGTCGGGGCCCTGCCCTCGGCGCTCGGTCCAGAGCTCGATGTGGCCGGTGTCGATTGCTTCGCCCATCTCGCCTCCTAGTCTCCTATTCTGTCCCTACTGTCCGATCTGTAACGACGGACTACCGAGCGGGACGTACCTCTTTCTGTTCTTCGCGTGGGAAGAGGGCATTCTGCTCCCCCCACAAAGTCAACGTGGGCGCCTTTCTCACGAAGCCCAACCACATAATTATGCTCAATAGAAAGCACCGCCTGCTCCACATAGTCGCGCCAGACGCGGGCCGGGAGTTTATCCGGGCTGGGTAAGCGCAAAGGCATGGTAGGAGAGCGAGAGCAGGGGAGCACCCGGCTGAAGGAGAACCACGAATCGGAGTCTCCGTGGAGCAAGACGAAGGCTTCCCCCGTTCTATCGCCCTGCTCGGCGTAGTGGAGCCGCACACTCGTCGTGGCGAACCGAAGCTGGGGAGGAACTTGTTGATCGAAGTACAGATCGGTGTCGTTGCCGGCGTCGCGCATGGCTCTTCTCCTTTCGTCAGCTCGGGTTGACGGTTACGGGTTGTGGAGCCCTTCCCTCTCGCGCCGTCCCCTCTTCTCGGAACGCGGTGCGTAGTACCGGCGCTTTGCGGCCAACATCCGTCCGACGGATAGGATCTCTACTAGCGGACCGGACCCTCCCATCGCCGACTAAGACTGCTGCGGCCAGCGCGCTGGCGAGCGCGAGCCCGGCAGAAACTGCCATCACGGCGCGGAACCCGGCGACGAAGGACTCGTCTATGGCGCGCTCGATCTGGGCTGCCGTCCCCGCGTCCACGCCCTCCGGTGCCTCCGCCGCTGCGAGGTCGGCCTTCGCCGTCTCCAAGTGGCTGCGGACTCCACCAGGTAGGTCCATAGCTTCTAAGCGGGCGTCCAGGGTTGCGGAGAATGCCCCGTAGGCGAACAAGCCCAGAACGGCGACGGCCAGGAGCCCCGCCACCCGAGCCATGGCATTGTTCACCCCCGAGGCCACCCCGGAGTGCTCGCCGTCCACCGAGCCGAGAGCTACGGTCGTAAGCGGGGTAATGATCAGCGCCATCCCGAAGCCCTGGACAACCATCGCAGGGAAAAACGAGGTCCAGTAGGAGCCGTGCTCCACACCCGGCAGGGCGAACAGCACAAATCCCACCGCAGCGGCGAGCGAAGATACCACGAGCGGCACCTTCGCCCCGAAGCGGGCGCAGATGCGACCGGAGAGCCGACCGAGTAGGAGGGCCATCGCCACGAACGGCAAGAACACGCTGCCCGTGACGAAGGCCGAGTAGCCGTGGACCTGCATCATCAGGAAAGGCACAAAATACAGCGAACCGGTAAGGGACATGTAGAACAGAAGCGTAACCAGGTTAGCGCCGGTGAAGTCCCTGGAGCGGAACAGCGATGGTGGCACCATCGGATTCTTGCCGCGCCGCTCGACGAAGACGAAAGCCAAAAGGGCGACGGCGCCCAGGAGCAAGGTGGTAAGCACAACCGGATTGGCGAAACCCGAAGCAGAGGACTCGATCAGACCGTAGACCAAACCCCCGAGTCCGGACGTGGCGAGGACCGCGCCGACGAGATCCAGCCTACGGGCCTCTGGGTCGCTACTCTCTGGCACGTGCCGCAGCGCGATGAGTATCGCCACCACGGCCATCGCCGGGGTGATCAGGAAAGCGGCCCGCCAGGAGACCTCCTCGACCAGCCAGCCGCCCAAGATCGGCCCCCCCGCCATCGCCGTGCCGCTGAGCGCCCCCCAAAGCCCGATGGCCTTCGCCCTGAGCCTCCCCTCGAACGATGCTCCAACGATCGCCAGCGACGCCGGCACGAGGAGCGTCCCGCCTATGCCCTGCACGGCTCTGGCCGCGACGAGCTGCCCAGAACCGGGGGCGAGGGCGCACCAGGTTGAGGTGGCGGCGAAGATCGTCACGCCCAGGACGAAGACGCGCCGTCTCCCATAGCGATCCCCCAGAGAGCCCCCGATGAGCACGAGCGCGGCAAGCACGAGGGCGTAGGCTCCGTAGACCCACTGCGCCTCCCGTGCGCTCGCCCTGAGGTCCGCCTGCACCGCCGGCAGGGCCACGTTCACCACCGTGCTGTCGAGGAAGGCCATGCCCGAGCCCAGGGACGCAGCCGCTATCACCCAAGGTCGCGAGGACGGCCGGCACGGCGCCGAGGTCCGAGTGCACCGGATGACGACCGCATCGCATGGCTGGAGGACAGCGGCCATTACTGTTTTCCTCCGTTCTGAGACATCGCAGCTCTATTTCGGTGCTTACTCGTGGTTATCTTCTTTTGGTTAAGTAGGGTTGGCGGTTACGGGTTCCGGATCGCTTCCCTCTCGTATCGTTCCAGCTTCTCGGGACGCGGCGCATAGTACTGGCACGCTCGGTGGATTCGGCCGTCGCGGTAGAAGAAGACCAAGGAGGTGGCCGGAGGACAGTGGAAGGGATCGTCGGGCGGGTTCTCGAAATCGGCCTCTATAACGGTCACGTCCTTGCTCGCCAGGACGCTGGTAGGGCGCAGCTTCATCTCGGCTTCCAGGTCACCCTCGAAGGAAGGGACCCCGCGAACCACTTTCCCGCTGGTGTAAGCCCACGCGGCGTCTTCCGAGAAGCTGCTGGCGAGCAGCTCGTAGCCCTTACCCCGGTTGTATTCGCCGGTCCAGGCGGCGGTGAAGGAGCGTTGGGACTCGGCAAGCTTTCGAGCCTCGTCGTGCTCAAGCCCGGCCGTCTTCAGCAGGGCCTCTGCCAGCTTGGCCTTTACCTGGCTGAGGCGGCTACACACGGTGCCCACCGGCACATCAAGAATCGTCGATATCTCTTCATAAGAGCAGAAGGAGCCGAAGTAGCGCAGCATCGCCGTGATCCTGAGCGCCTCCGGCAGCTCATAGAGCGCCGACCACACCCACTCGCGCATCGCCAGCCGGTCTATGCTCTCCTCAGCGGAAGGCTCGAAAGAAATCTTCTCCAGGAGAGCGACTTCGTCAAAGAGGGTCTCGTCCCGTCGCTCTCTGAGCTGCCTTAGGCACACATTGCGCAGGATGCCGTGCAGCCACCCGCCCGCTGCCTCCGGCTCGCGGAGCCGATCGATGCTGCGCAGGGCGATGAGGAATGCGTCTTGTATGGCGTCCTCGGCGTGCGGTCCGTAACCCAACATCCGGAGGGCCACAGCGTGAAGCGGAGCCAGGTGGCGCTCGAGCAAGATCCCAAGGCTGGCGGCGTCGCCCCCTTGGGCTGCCCTGGCAAGCTCCGCATCGCTAAGCACCGATGTTCTCCTTGACGAATGCTCCATTCCAATCATCTCATAAAGTAAGTCGCGTTCGACGGGCAAAATATTCGAAATGCCGAGCATTTTTTCTGGATTAGGTGCCGCAAGATCCCGGCTTCTGCTCGATCAGTTGGAATTTCGTACCAAACATCTAGAGCGGCTGTCATAGCGGTTGGTCCACCGTGCGGTAACCGCAGTGCCCGAAGAACCCACGGGCGTCCCGGTCCGTGGCCGCGTCCAATGCCCGGCACATCGCCTCGATGAGCGACTCCCGGGTGCGGGCTTCGGCCTTGCGTATCAGCCCCCTTGACCTTCGAGAAGGCCTGCTCTATGGGGTTGAGGTCCGGCGAGTAGCCGACAAATATACAACTTCGCATCCGGCGTCCTCGACGATCTCCCTCACCTTAGCGCCCTTATGGCCCGAGAGGTTGTCCAGCACGACGATCCGCCCGGGCCTTAGGCTCGGCGCCAGTACACGCTCCACGTACGCCCTGAAGACTCCCGCGTCGTGGGACCCTCGACCGCCAGGCATGGACTCAACCCTTCTCGGGTGATGCTCGCCAGCAGAGTCAAGTTCTTGCCTCAGTTCTTCGGGGTGCTGCCGAAGGCTCGCTCACCCTTGTGCGACCATGCGTAGAGCGGCGAAAGCGAGACGTTACCCCCATCTCGTCCACGAACACTAAGCGCTCCGCGTCTACCCTTCCGGAGAAGAGCAGCCACCAGGCGGACCTCAAGAACTCGTCGCGCTCTCCCGCTGCCAGCGATCTTTTTTCGGCTCCACCCCAGGCGCCTGAGCATCCTGGAAACGGTAGACTCGCTGACCGACAGACCAACCACCCGCCTCAGGAACTTGCGACGCCCAGGGAGGGTGGCCGAGGGGCGTTCTTCAAGATCTGCTTCCAAGAGCCTCCGGGCAGTCTCGTCCATCTTTGGCTTGGAGCCGGGCCGCTTCTTCGGGGCGAGGGAGCGTCCCTGCTCGGCCAGCTTGGCGTAGCGCTTGACTGAGGAGGGGCTCACCCCGAAGGAGCGGGCGGCCTCGCTCTTGGTCGCGCCCCGCCGGAGGGCTTCGACGATCTTCTTGCGCAGGTCTTCGGAGTAGGCGTTCATTCGTACACGGTGCCAACTGGACCATCTACGTTGCAAACCGCTCTAAAACCTGCGGGGAGGAGGGGGGCAAGATAAAGGTTCTCCCCGCCCGAATACTCCCGGTGGAATCGGGTGAGAAAGCCTAAAACCGGGCGCAGCTATGCGCGAACTTCCGAGAATTCTTGTTCCACGCAGTCCTCGGGTGAATAAGGGTTAGAGGAATACACTAGCCGTAAACCTTGCGACCCATAGGGGAAGCTAGCCCGGCAGAAACGATCCCTGTTCCCGCCCGGATCGACCTTCTGGCGTGATCCGGCTCATCGTCTCAGTCGGCTAAGAACTCGGCTAGCACCGGTACGAGCACCTCGGGGGGCACGACGTGTT
>DASQVA010000121.1:0-12452 GCA_035641035.1 Rubrobacter sp.
GTCTCCCTTATGGGCGGGAGCATAGGCCTTGGCAACACCACACCGGCCGCCGAGTTCAACATATTCGTGGACCCCGAGGCGGCCCGCGAGGTCTTTGACTCCGGGTTGCCCGTAACGATGTCCGGGCTCGATGTTACCCACCAGGCCGGCGTGGGACCGGCCGAAAGGGAGCGGCTGCGAGCCGTCGGCGGGCTCGGCGCCGTGGTAGCTGAGTTACTGGACTTCTTCGCCGCGACCTACGAGGGCGTCTTCGGCTTCGACGTGCCGCCCCTGCACGACCCGGTGGCGGTCGCGGCGGTCCTGAATTCGGGCTTGTTAGGGACCCGGCCAATGCGCGTCGACGTCGAGTGCGGGAGCAACCTCACCCGCGGCGAGACCGTCTGCGACTTCTACGGCGTAACAGGCAAGCCCCCGAACGCCGAGGTCGGCGTCGAGCTCGACCGCGACGCCTTCTTTGAACATCTGTACGACGCCTTGGGCCGACTCTGAGGCCGTGAACTCCCGGCGTTGCTTGGTCCGGCCTCCGGCCGGGTCGGCGGCCTTGACGGAGAGGTTCTACTTCCCGTCGAGACGCGCCTCACGCAGGGCGCGGACGACGAAACCGTCAAACGCCGCAAAGGCCGGCGCGTTCCCGAGGGAAAAGTCGAGCCTGGTGTGATCGAGGGCCCGGGTGAGGGTGACCCGGCGCCCCGGCGCGACGCGCTCAAGCTCGAAAGACTCAGAGGCAGGGAAGTACTTGTCCTGCGGCCCGGTGGCAACTTCGACCGGGGCGTGCAACCGTCCCGTCCCAGCGAGCGGCGAGAGCTCCCTGAGGTCAGCGCGCACCCCTTCCGGCAGCGCCTCGTAGAGCGCGTCGAAGCGCTCGCGCTCCTCGTTAGCGAGCAGCTCGACCACGCTCTTCGCTTTCGTCCCGAGGTCCTCTGTCGGGCGCGAGCGTAGTCCGGCGAGGGGGTTCGGGTCCTCGCGGTCGACTCCGCCGAGCTCATTGGAGAGCGTCCGCCGGTCTTTGCCTGGCGGCAGCGCGGCGACGAGCGAGCGGGCGATTACGTAGGAGAGGAAGGGGTCGGCCTCGTGACGCCTGAATTCTTTGCCGTCGCGGTAGTAGCCGGTGGTGGCGACGTTCACGACGGTCCGAATGTCTGCGTAGGGCGCGACGCCGACGACGACGGAGATCCGTCCTTTGAGGCTCGGCCTCTCGGCGGCGAGGAGGGCAAGCGTGGCGCCGGTCGAGACCCCGACCAGGGCCGCCTCCCCGCCTTCGGCGTCCGGTCGTTCGGAGGCCTTGCGTGCGACATCGACGGTCTCGTCAACGACCTCGGGTGTGATCTGATCCTCCGTCAGTCCAGGCAGGTCGGGCACGAGCACGAGGTACCCGGCCCGCGCCAACCCCTCGGCCAACCGCCGCACCTCGGGCCGCTTTCTCCCCTCCGGCACGGTCCCATTGACGATGAAGACCGCAGGCCACGGTCCATCCCCCGCCGGCCTCGCGATGAGCACCGGATTCCCCGCAATGGAGACGTCCGCGAAGCGCGGCTCGCCGCTTACGGCTTCCGCTGCCAGCGTCAGTACCGGCGCTTCGAGGACCGAGGAGATCACGATCGCGGCCCGCGCCTGCGCGTCCACCCAAGACCGGTACGCAACCGCGAGCGCAATCAACGTCCCGATCAAGATCGCGAGAAGCGCGAGAAAGAAAACGCGCCGGGATCTTCTCCCGTCGCATTCGCCTGTCCAATGTTTGTCTCGCAACGCCTCTCCCACCGGGGACGACCCCACCCATAACTATGCAACGCGGTCGGTCCCTTGTCCATCTGATTGAAAAGAGCCAGGGGCTTGTGGCGTCGAAAAGGTCCAGTTCACAATTGTTCGCGGCACTCGTGTCATATACTCAACCGCCGTGCGACGCGAACGAGACATGATCCCAGCCGGGCCCGACCAACAGAACCCGTTTATCGTCGCCCTTGAGACCGCGAGGCTCTGGAGCGACGGTGCGTTCGCGGTGGAGAGGGTGCTTACGCAGGCCGCCAGCCGCTCCGCCGAAGCGACCCGGGCCGTCCTCGACGCCGGAGGAAGGCTCGACATAGCCACCTTCGCCCGACTCGGCGACCTCTCGCGGGCGCAGTGGTTTCTGTGGACGGGAGCGTGGCTGGCTGCGGGAGAACAGGCGAACCGCGGCGTCTCCACGAGCACCTTCCCTGCCGCACACCCGCCACGGGCACTCGTGCTCGGGATGGTCGCCGCAGACCTGTACCTGGGCTACACCGCGCTGCGGGAGCGGGAGCGTTGGTTCCCAAGTCTCGTCTCGCACGAGGACTGGGAGCTACTGCACCGGCGCGGGTCCGGGCGCGCGCTCGACGCAGCGGAGGCGCTCGGGGGCGTCCTTATAAAGGCCGGACAGTTCGCCTCGACCCGCCCGGACCTGCTCCCCCCGGCCTACACCACGACGCTCTCCTCGCTGCAAGACCGCGTCCCACCGCAACCATACGCGGTCGTCCGGGAGGCCCTGGCCCGCGAGCTGGGCCGCCCGCCTGAGAAGGTCTTCTCGGACTTCGGCCGGGAACCCGTGGCCGCCGCCTCCATCGCGCAGGTGCACCGCGCCCGCCTCAGAGACGGCCGGGAGGTTGCCGTCAAGGTGCAGTATCCCGGCATCGCTGGCCTCATCGAGGCCGACCTCGGGGCGCTTGATGCCATCTTCGAAGCGATCGCGCGCCTGGAGTCGGGTGTCAGGCTAGAGCCCATCGCAGACTACCTCCGCTGGACGCTGCCCCTGGAGCTGGACTTCCGACGGGAGGCGAGGTCTAGTCAGAGCCTACGCGAGACGCTCTCGGGGCGAGACGGTGTGTTCGTCCCTGAGATGGTCGAGGAGTTGACGACCAGCCGCTTGCTCGTCATGCAGTACGTGGAGGGCGTCAAGGTCACGGACGTGGAGGGCCTGAGAACGGCGGGCCTCGATCCCAGCGAAGTAGCCGAGCTCATCAACGAGGCGTACGCCGAGCAGCTCTTCACGCACGGCGTCCTTCACGCCGACCCCCACCCCGGCAACCTCCTCGTCCAGCCGACGCGGGGCGGACCGCGCCTCGTGCTCCTGGACCACGGTCTCACCCTGGATTTGGAGCCGTCATTCGTCGCCGCTCTGGAAAGGCTCGTCTCCGCTCTCGGGAGCGGCGACCTCGCGGGGGTTACTGCCGCCCTCTGCCAGGCTGGCCTGCCCGTAAGCGAAGATACCGACCTCGACTGCCTCTTGCAGATAGTGGGCGTGCTGCTCGGCGGCGAACGGGGGGGACCAGACGAGGGCTTAGGGAGCTTGGGTTTGAAGCTCGGCGCGAGCGTCAGGGACATCTCGCCGGAGTTGCTTCTCGTGGGTCGAGCCATAGGGTTGCTCGACGGCATAACCCGCCAGCTCGCCCCGGATCTCGACACGCTCGCAATCGTGGGCCGCCACCTCGACCCCCCGTAGCCCTGGCCAGAGAAACGACGTAGACTTGCGAACCGTCAACACCCTACAAAGGAGCCTCCATGGCGAACCTACCTCAACAGGGTCAGCATCTCCCCGACGTAGATTTAACTACCGAGGGCGGCGAGCGCGTCGGCACCAAGGACCTCACCGGCGGCAAGACCGTGCTGTACTTCTACCCCAAGGATGACACCCCGGGCTGCACCAAGGAGGCCTGCGCATTCCGCGACCGCATGGACGACTACAGGCGGGCGGAGGTAAAGGTCTACGGTGTCTCCCTCGACTCCCCCGAGTCGCACCGTCGGTTCCGGGAGAAGTACAAGCTCAACTTCCCGCTCCTCACCGACGAGAACGGCCGCGCGTCCGAGGCGCTTGGCGTCCTTGGCGAGAGGGGCTCCGCGAACCGCGTCACCTTCCTGCTCGCCCCGGGCGGGAGCATCGCGAAGGTCTACCCCGATGTCACCCCCGAGACGCACGCCGACGAGATCCTCGAAGACGCGGCGTCGCTGTAGGGACGGAGCCAGCGTTTCGAGCCAGGGGGGGAGGGGTAAACACGCTCCAAATACAACGCCGAACGGGAGGCTGAGATGAGCCAGGACCGCGGGGGTAGCTCCCAGGGACCGGGTGAGATCTACAAAGATTACACGGTCTACGACCAGCACTACGAGAAGGTAGGCAAGGTAGACGATCTGTTCGTGGACGAAAACGATCAGCCGGAGTACATCGGCGTAAAGATCGGCTTCCTGGGCACCAAGTCCACCCTTATCCCGATAGAGCTCGTACGGGTGAACGACCGGCGCAAGCTCGTGGAGGTCGCGGCGGACGAGAGCACTATAAAGGGCGCCCCGACCTTCGACGACGACAAGGACATAACCCCAGAGTACGAGCACGGGGTCTACGGCTACTTCGGGCTGGAATCTCCAGGCTACGGACACGGAAGGAGCAGTTACGGGGGCTACTACGCCTCCGATGCGGAGGCTTACCGGGACGAAGAGCTGCGGCGCTCGGTCGATACCGAGTACGGGGAGCGCGCCGAGTCCCCAGAGCGCCCGACGGAGAGGTCCTCATTGGGCCGGCCCAGAGGGGACAACCTGGACATACCGCTGGACGACCCGGGGCGCACGGATCCCCATGACTCCCCGCCGAGCGAAAGGACCGCGGAGCCGAGCGGAGACCTCACGAGCACCGGCCAAACGCGGCGAACGGACGAAGGCCCGTACACCGACGTCGAGGTTCAGGGGGACAGAAACGTCAGGGTGTACAAGCGAACCCGCACCGTTCGTGGGTAGATAGGGGCCACCCACACCAGCTCTCTCCTCGGCCCGGGGCCCACTCACATCCGCTCCTAGATTTCTCACACAGGACCGCGTGTAGAATGGAGCGGGTGGTTCGGAAACCGCCAGCGCAGGGCGACAGCAGGGAGGTTTCGACCGGTGGAGACGCAGCTGCAGTACGGTAAGGGTGACCTGACCGTGGAGATACCATCGTCGGACGTCACCGTGCTAGCACCCAAGACCGAGGAGGGGCTACCCGACGAGGCCGCGGCCTTCCGGGAGGCGGTGCGGGACCCGATCGGGGGTAGGCCGCTGCGAGAGTTGGTCGGGGCCGGCGAGCGGGTCGCCGTGGTGATCCCGGACATAACCCGCGCCCTGCCCCGCGAGCGGCTCCTTCCGTGGCTCTTCGAGGAGCTGTCCCACATACCACCCGAAAACGTTACCATCGTGAACGGCACGGGCTCCCACCGGGCCAACACGGAAGAGGAGCTGGCCGCGATGGTTGGGCCGGGAGTGTACGGGCGCTACAGCGTCGTCAACCACGACGCCCACGACCCAGGGACGCTCGAATATGTCGGCAAGTCGCTCACGGGGCGTGATCTGTACATGAACCGGGAGTACGTCCGGGCGGATCGGCGCATCGTGATGGGCTTTATCGAGCCGCATTTCATGGCCGGGTTCTCCGGTGGGTACAAGGGCATCTTCCCCGCGGTCGCCGACGTCGAGTCGATTATGGACTATCACAGGGCTTCTGTTATCGGTCACGAACGCAGCACGTGGGGTGTTCTCGACAACAACCCAACGCAGGATCAGATCCGGGCGAACGGCTCCCTCCTGCCGGTAGACTTCTGCGTTAACGTCACCCTCAACCGCGCCCGCGAGATCACCGGCTTCTATTGCGGCGAGATCCTCGCCGCCCACGCGGCAGGCTGCGAGGCCAACAAATTCGCCACGATGGTCGCCTGCGAGCGCGAGTACCCCGTCGTCGTCACCACCAACGGCGGCTACCCCCTCGACCAAAACCTCTACCAGGCCGTCAAGGGCATGTCCGCCGCGTACCAGATCGTGGCTGAAGGCGGCCTCATCATCTCCGTTGCCCGCTGTAACGATGGCTTCCCCGACCACGGCAACTTCCGCAAGATGCTCCTCGAACACGACTCTCCAGAAGCAATGCTCGAAACCATCCACTCCCCAGGCTTCTCTACCTTCGACCAGTGGCAGGTGCAGCTCTTCGCCCAGATCCTGCAAAAGGCCCGCGTCGCCCTCCACAGCGAGATACCGGCAGAAGACGTCCGCCGCGTCCACCTCGAACCCGTCGCGGACATCGCCGCCCGCATCTCCGAGGAACTGGAAACCATCGGCAGCAACGCCCCCATAGCAGTCCTCCCAGAGGGACCGATGACCGTCCCCTACTTAGAGCAAACACTGGTTCGGGCGTGAAGGTGAAGTGATTCGGGACGAGGTAGCCAGCAGTTGTGAGCGATAAGAAGCGCTCGGAGTTGTCCCTTTATCTGCGTCGTGCCTAAGCTCGTATTTGGGCACGTCCCGGGTTACCCCCCCGGTAGCCTCTTCGCGTCACGCACGGAGTTGTTCGAGACTGGGGTGCATAGACATCGTCAAGTCGGCAACTGCGCGAGTTAGGATGAAGGCGCGGAGTCCATCGTTTCTCAGGCAACTACGAGGATGACCAAGATTCCGGGAACGTGATCATCTACACCGGTTACGGAGATGAGACTCGCGAACAAAGAAACAGGTTTCGGCTCAACCTTTCACACTATAGAATCGTGCCCTGGCCAACAGTCAGCAGAACGGCTTATTTGTACAAGTGATGCGCGACGCGACGCACGACTCCCCTTTCTCACCGCATATAGGTTACAGCTGTGATGGTCTCTTTGCGATTGAGGACCGCTGGCGTGGGAGGGGGAGGTCTGGCTTCTCGGTATGGCGATTGAGACTCGTGAGCATCCCTGATGCTACCGTACCGGGTCAGACCATAGCCGAGACTCCGAGCACCTACTCCGCCGTAGACCGACGACAGACTACCCTAACGCGTATCGTTAGAGATACGGCGCAGGCGCGGCGCATCAAGAACCCACACGATTATAAGTGCCAGGTTTGCGGCACCCGACTCTTACATTCGGCCGATCCTTACGCAGAAACCGCACATATCAGACCCTTAGGTACGCTTCACGACGAACCTGACACCGCGGATAACATCCTCTGCTTATCCCCGAATCACCACGTGCTCTTCGACTATGGCGGATTCACGGTAAATCAGCATCTGTCCTTGACACGAGAGGAAGGAACTCCAACGTCCACCCTCAGCATCGACCCAACCAAGAGCATCTTCACTACCGACAAGACCACTACGGAAGCTGATTAACCAATAGAAGTGCCTTCACGTGGTCGTTAGAGCAGCGCCGACGCTTCAACCCGCCAGTAAACGCGTCAACCTAAGGTGCACGCCTTCGTCCTCGTCGGTGACGTAGAAGGCGCGGTCCCCTTCGGTGACTGTGACGCCCTCGACGCGCGGCAGGCTCGGGAACTCGCGAACGAACTCGCCTCTCAAGGTACCGGAGTGAGCATCCGGGGGTAGGTCACAGCGGAAGTGGGTGGCCACGGTCTCCCGGCCGCCGGCGTAGTCCTTTACCAGCACGCTCTGCTTGTCGCGGCTGTCCACGTTACCGGTGACGAGGTGTAGCTCTTCGCCATCCTCGGTGTGGAGTAGGGCTAGATCGCGAACGCCGGCTATATCTCCGTTCTTGCCCACGGCGTCCACGATCCAGAAGCCCCGGACCTCGGGGAGGGCGTCGCCGGGATCGAAGAGACGGTCGATGCCCTCCAGTTCTACAAGGATCGGGCGTCCGTCGGCTGTGGTCGGGAAGCGGAGGCCGAGGAGAAGGGTGCCGCTGTGGCGGAAGCCCGCGCCCTCTATGTTGATCGGGTAGTCGTCCTCGCGCACGACTCCGGCCCACTTCTTCCCCTCCTTCTCACCGCGCTCGATGGTCGCCGCGATGAACGCTCTGTGGGACTGTCTGCCAAGCGGGATCAGGTCGGGTCCTTCCTTCTTGAGGGCGTCGTTTATGAGGCGGTGGAGGACGAAGCTCTGGCGCGAGACCTCAAGCTGCATGGCTGGGTCTTCGGTAACGTGGCCGACGTCGGACTCGCGAAAGCGGGCGACGAACCCGCGCTTGGGCTGTAAGGGCCCTGACTTGCTCCCGAAGTGGGAGCCGAGTATGTAGACGAAGCCGGTATGGTCGTCGCGCGTGATCGCCTCAGCGTCCTCGGTCTTGCCGCCGGCCCCAATCACCTCGGCGTGGAGGCGTTCGATCTCCCAGCCTTCCTCTTCAGGGGAACCCTCGCGGTGGCCGATGGCGGCGATGCAGTCCTCGATGTTCCCCTCGTCCAATACCGCCCAGAAAGCGAGATCCCAGCCGTGCTCACTAAGCAACGCACCGTCCCCGATGTCCAAAAGCCCCGACGCCTCGTTCGGGTGCAGGTTGAGGTCCATCTGAAAGAGCCCGTCATCACCGGCCATGCGTCACCTCCTCGTCTCCGACACGCCCACATACTACGCGCTCGTCTACCCGAGGGTTTCGATGTGCAAGTGATCACCCAGCATTCGTATCTATATGTTACATTCTCCCGATTCCGGGGACGTAGAAACCTCAGCGCTTCCCGAAAAACGAACCAAGAGTCTGGAGAAACCTTGTCGTCGTCCACCTGGAAGATACCTACCGTCGTGGCCCTGGCTACGGGCGTCTTGTTGGCCGCCTTCTTCGCGGTGCCCGTCGGCAAGGGCGAAGACGAGACGGTGCGGGACGTCGCCGAGGTCCGGCACCCTGTGGTGGGCGGCGTCCCCGCGAACCGGCCTGACCCCGGATGATTCCGACCGAACGATGATGACCTCCTACTACGGGCACGCGCTGGAGGGACAACCCATGGCGAGCGGACAACCCTTCGACGTCGACGCCTACACGGTCGCCCACAAGAGCTGCCGTTCGGCACGAAGCTGGAGGTGGGCTACGCAGACTAGTCCGTGCGGGTCACCTTCGCCGACCGCGGTCCCTACGTCGTCAAACACGACCTGGACCTCTTCCTGGCCGCGCCGCGGCAGATTGAACTGACCGGCTCCGGCGAAGCCCCGATCTGGTTGACCAGACCTTAGTCGCGAACGGCGGCATTCCCTTTATTCCACGTTCTCCTGGTAGTCCAGCAAGAGTCGGTTGTTTTTTGGCCGCTCCATGTTGCGCAGGCGGGCCGCGCCGGTCATCACGACCTTCCGCGCGTTTGGCAGCTCGCTCGCGAGTAGGTCGGCCGCAGCGAGCGTCCTCAGTTGATTCGAGTTTCCAACCAAGATCAGAGCCGGAGCCCGGACCTCCGATAGCCGGTCTATGGCGGGCAGATCTGGCGGCAACCCTTCGTCAAGCCCTGAGGCCTCGTTGTGCAGGGCGATAAAGTTCACCTCACCGACCAGGTCCCGCACCACCCCGTCCATGTCTTCAGGACGCCGCCCGGGACCGTTGACCCAGATTTGAACCTCGAGCTCTGAGACCCGCCCGAGGTTCCCGCCTCGTCGGCCGCGAGCAGTTCGTCCCATTACCCAGGGGGCTCGAAGCTTCCTTGGAACCGCTCACGGCGGACCCCACCAGTACGAGCGCCCTGACCCTCTCCGGGTACCGGAGCGCGAAGTCTGAGACCACACCTCCCCCATCGAGCAGCCAACGAGGTGCGCCCGACCGGCCTTCAGAGAGTCAGCAAGCCCCGCAGGTCTTCGTGGTGCGAGTAGAAGCCCTCCACATCGGCGTCTTGCCGAGGCCGCGCAGGTCGTAGCGGATCACGCAGTATCTACCGGCAAAGGCCTCGATCTGCCCTTCCATATCCTGCCGTCCGCGATCCCGGCGTGCCCCAGGACCATCGGCCTCCTCTCACCCGCGACCTCTTAATACAGTAGCGCGCCGATGACGTTGGCCATACTGCTCTAAAGAGACGACCGTTTTTGCCTTCGTGTGGCAGCATTTTTAGAAGGACCTCGGCAATCCGAGCACGTGCTCTCCCATATATGAGAGGATGAGATTGGTAGAGATTGGCGCCACCTTAAAGAGCCGGGTCTCGCGGAACTTGCGCTCGACGTCGTACTCGGCGTCGAAGCTGTAGCCGCCGAAGGTCTGCATCGCTGCGTTCCCGGCCTCCCACGCAGCATCGGCGCTCAAGAGCAGGGCCATGTTCGCCTCGGCGCCACAGGGCTCGTCCCTCTCGAAAAGCTCCGCGGCCCTGAAGCGCATCAGGTCGGCGGCCTCGACGCTTGTGTGCGCCCGCGCAAGAGGGAACTGGATACCCTGGTTCTGCCCTATCGGTCGGCCGAATACCGCGCGTTCTTTGGCGCGGCGGGTCGCACGATCCACGAACCACCGCCCGTTGCCGATACACTCGGCGGCGATCAGGATGCGCTCGGCGTTCATCCCATCCAGGATGTAACGAAAACCCCGACCTTCCTCGCCGATCAGGGCGCTCGTCGGGACGCGCAGGTCCTCGAAGATGAGCTCGTTGGTCTCGTTGTTGATCATCACCCGTCGAGGCTTGACTGTGAGTCCGTTGCCGATAGCCTCGCGCAGGTCGAAGATAAAGACCGATAACCCCTCGGACCTGCGCTTCACCTGATCAAGCGGTGTCGTACGGGCCAGCAGGATCATGAAGTCCGAGTGCTGGACGCGCGAGATGTATATCTTGCGCCCGTTGATGACGTAGTGATCGCCGTCGGGGCTTCGCCCGGCGGCCGTCGTCAACTGGGTGGTGTCGGTACCAGCCTCGGGCTCCGTTACGCCGAAGGCCTGCAGTCTCAGCTCGCCGCTCGCTATCTTCGGTAGGTACTCCCTCTTCTGCTCCTCCGAGCCGTGTTTCAGCAGGGTGCCCATGGTATACACCTGCGCGTGGGCGGGCTGGGCGTTGCCCCCGGAGCGGTTGATCTCTTCGAGGATGACCGAGGCTTGTGCGAGATTCATCCCCAATCCTCCGTACTCCTCCGGGATCAGGGAGGCGAGGTACCTCCTCTCGGACATGGCCTGGACGAACCCTTCCGGGTACTCCCTCTTCGCGTCAAGCTCGCGCCAGTAGGCATCCGGGAACTCCGCGCACACGTCGCGGACCCGCTGACGCAACTCCTCGTGCTGGTCGGGTTTGCTCACTTCGAACCTGCCGGTAAGAGATCTCGCACGTCTGTCTTCTCCTTGAGGTTTCCAATACGGGCCACGATACGATCGATCTCCCCAGCGGAGGCCCCGCCCCCGTAGGCCGTCAGGTTCCGCGGCTTCTCTTCTAGCTCCTGGTGGCTCAGCGTGTTCACTGGGCCACCCTTCGGCACCTCGACGCGGGAGGTGAACCGCTCGTCGCC
Organism: Rubrobacter sp.; assembly: GCA_035641035.1. Lineage (GTDB taxonomy): Bacteria > Actinomycetota > Rubrobacteria > Rubrobacterales > Rubrobacteraceae > Rubrobacter_D. Next base: position 11,117 of record DASQVA010000121.1, read on the forward strand.
CGTCGTCTCTATCCCCACGACCCCGATCCAACGCCGCGGGTACGCTGCGTCGACCTCGGGGTCCAGGACCATCTCGACCTTCGCGATGGACCGGCGAAACTTCGAGTCCCCGAGCGCCTCCTCGGTGAAGTCGTCGATCTCGGCGCTACCTTTCTTCGCGATCATGGCGAGCACGAAGCCTATGAAGAACGTTGACCGGTGGATCGTACGCGGGTCGCTTACCGGCCCGAGCACGTCTATGGTCGCCGCGTGGACGCGGGCCCGGACACGGGCGATGTCGTCCGCCCCGAGCCCTTGCTCTTTCCATCCCCTATAGCAGTGCGTCGGCGGCGGGGTGGGTGTGGCGGCACGAAGCGCGGTACCTGAAGGAGGTCTCGAGCACTGCCCAATTCTCCCCCCGCCCTGAAAGAGCTTGTTCGGATCCGCATCCGAGGATATGCCGGCGACCATCCCACTCTCCCCCTCGAGGATGCATTCCGCGCCGGTGAAACCGTCCCGGGCGAGGTAGGCTGCGAGGAGGCCGGCTGAGGCGGCTTTGGCGGTGTGGAGCTGCTTCGAGTCGGCCGCGTCACGCAGAAACGCCCAGAGCTCGGCCGCCTGAAGTCCGGTTGAACTGAGCGCGTGGAGCATCGTCTCCTCATCTGAGCCGAGCAAATGAGAGACGGCTGTAGCGGCAGCGAGCGTACCCGCCGTGCCGGTCGTGTGGAAGACCCTGTAGTGGGATCGGCCGAGGTAGCTCCTGAGCCTCACCCCCGCCTCGTAACCGGCGACCAAGGCGGCCAGAATTTCCCGTCCCGAGACCCCGGTCTGCTGAGCGGCGGCGAACGCGGCCGGGAAGACCACGGTCGCCGGGTGGAAGACGGAGGCGTTGTACAGGTCATCCTGCTCTACGGCCAGGGCGGATCCAATCCAATCCAAAAGGTGCTCCCTGGTGTGCTCTACGGCCGCGTCGGGAATATCCTCGTAGTGAAGCTGCGCCAAAAAGGAGACCCACTCGCGCGGGGTCGCGGTCCGGGCCATGATGCTCACGTCGCATCTCCTAAAGTCGGCCTGGCTATCTCGGGGACAATGGTGCCTCTTGTAGACCATGAGGGGGCGTATGAAGGTTATGACCGGCGTGCCGTCCTGGTTGTAGTCGGTCGTCTTGACCGTTACTATCCCGACGTTCGGGCGCGAGCGCGACTCCCGCTTCTCGAGCACCTCGGAGCTAGAGTAGATAGTGTCCCCCTCGAAGACCGGCGCCGGCAACCTCACCTCGTCCCAGCCCAGGTTGGCGAAGACGTTTTGGGAGATATCGGTGACGCTCTGCCCCGTGACCAGCGCCAGCGTGAAGGTC
>DASQVA010000122.1:0-19707 GCA_035641035.1 Rubrobacter sp.
CGTGGTGGAGGTGCATGGTCTGTTGGTCTATGGTCGGCTCCAGGGCGTCGTAGCCGTAGGGAAGTTGGGGCAGCTCGTATGCCATCTTCGGTTTCTCCTCTCCTAGCTTGCTCTACGGCCCTAGCTTACCCCAAAATACCGGTTTCTTAACGTTTTGTGCGGGAGAGCACGCTACACCGGGATGGCTGGGTGGGAGGCTCGTGGTACTTGTAGAATAGGGTTCTTGAAGATTTACTCTTCATTGGCCCGGCGCGGCGGGGCTCCGGAGCGGCCCGCTTCGGAGGAAATGCGACGCCTGCTCGACCGGGCGGTGACGGCTAGCTCGAACGGCATCGTCATCACGGACCCCAAGCTGCCTGACAACCCGATCGTCTACGTCAACCCGGCCTTCGAGCGTATCTCGGGCTATGCGGTGGAGGAGGTTCTCGGGCGCAACTGCCGCTTCTTGCAAGGCGAGGAGCGCGACCAGCCGGTGCTCCAGGAGCTCAGGGCTGCGCTCGGGGAGGAGCGGGAGTGCCGGGTGGTCTTGCGGAACTATCGTAAGGACGGGGCGCGGTTTTGGAACGAGCTGTACGTCTCGCCCGTCCACGACGACGAGGGTCGGTTGACCAACTTCGTCGGGGTCCAGAACGACATAACCGAGCGGCGCAGGATCGAGGAGATTCTGCGCGAGAGCGAGGAGCGCTTTCGGGCGACCTTCGAACACGCTGCCGTAGGTGCCGCTCAGGTAGGCATAGACGGCCGCTGGCTCCGCGTCAACCGGCGGCTGTGCGAGATCGTGGGCTACTCTCAGGAGGAGCTCTTTAAGCTTACTTTCCAGGACATCACTCACCCCAATGACCTAGAGGAAGACGTCGAACGAACGCAGAGGGTTCTCGCGGGCGAGCTCGACACGTACACCATAGAGAAACGCTACGTAAAAAAAGACGATTCCGAGGTTTGGGTGAACCTCACGGTGTCGCTTGTGCGCGACCAATCCGGGGAGCCGCGGTATTTCATCGCGGTGGTCGAGAACATCAGCGAGCGCAAGAAGGCCGAGGAAGAGCGCGACCTGCTGCTGGTAAGGGAGCAGCTCGCGCGGGCCGAGGCGGTAGCTGCGCGGCAGCGCCTGGCCCTTCTCGCGGCGGCCGGTCCCACACTCTCGACCTCGCTGGACTACGAGGAGACGCTGGAGGGGATCACACGCCTCGTTGTCCCCGAGCTCGCGGACTGGTGCCTGCTTGACATTGTCGAGGAGGACGGCCGCGTAAACCAACTCGCCGCCGCCCACGCCGACCCGGAGAAGGAAAACCTTTTGCAGATGCTTCTAAAGCACCGGCGGTTCGGCGAAAGAGACCCTGGTAGCGTCGCCGAGGTGCTGCGGACCGGGAGATCCCTGCTGATAGCCGAACTTCCGGACCACAGCCTTCGGAATCGCGCACTGAGCGCCGAGCACCTGGAGATCCTGCGCGAACTCGGACCCCGCTCCGCAATGAGCGTGCCACTGCTGGCGCGGGGCAGGATCCTCGGCGCCGTCACCCTCGTCCTCTCAAGATCCGAACGCCGCTACGACGAAGAGGACCTTTTACTGGCCGAGAACCTGGCCTACCGTTGCGCACTCGCCGTGGACAACGCGCGGCTTTACCGGGACCGAAGCGAGATTGCGCGTATCCTACAGCGGAGCCTCTTGCCGCCGCACCTGCCGAAGATACCAGGTGTCGAGATCGGGGCGGAGTACCTGCCTGTCGGCGAGGCGAACGAGGTGGGCGGGGACTTCTACGACCTCATAGACACCGTCGAAGACGGGTGGGTGTGTGTGATCGGGGATGCGCGCGGCAAGGGGGCCGAGGCCGCCGCGGTGACGGCCCTGGTCCGCTACACCATCCGCGCCATCACCCTGAAAGACGACCGACCCTCCGAGGTCCTCGCCGCCTTGAACGAGGCCATGCTGCAGCAGCTCCCGGAAGACCGATTCTGCACCGTCGCTTGCGTCCGCCTGGAGCCTGAGGATGGTTCCCCCGGCGTCGGCGTGGACGTCTCGCGCGCCGGGCACCCGCCGCCGCTCGTCGTGCGCGCCGACGGTTCGGTGGAGGAGGTGGGATGTTCGGGCAGGGTGCTAGGCGTCTTTCCCGACGCTGAGCTCCAGGATACGCCGCTGCGCCTCATGCCAGGCGAGGCGCTCGTCCTTTACACCGACGGCATCACCGAGGCGCGCTCTCCCGACGGCGCGTTCTTCGGCGAAGACCGGCTGCGGGACCTCCTCCGCTCCTGCGCCGGCTGCGACGCCGGAGCCTTCGCTAGGAGGATCAAGAGCGTCGTGCTCGAGTTTCAGGAGGGATTCCCGCGCGACGACCTCGCCATTCTGGTCCTACGCGTCCGGGACCAACCGGCGTCTTCTGAGCGCGGCCAGCGCCACGAGCCCCACGGCCGCGAGCGCGGCGGCCACGAGTTGGACGGTCCAGATGAGGTGTGGTAGTCCGGCCTGAAGCAGCGCGCCGGCGACGATGGGACTCACCCCGTAGGCCGCCCCGAAGCACGAGCCGAAGAGCGCGAGGTAGGTGCCGCGCAACCTCTCGGGGGCGAGATCAGCGGCCAGGGAGTTGCCCGCGACCTCCAGGATCATCTCCGCCAGCGTAAAGAAGCCGGCGAAGGCCACGAGTATCCCGAGGAAGGATTCGGTCAGAAGCAGCGTCGTCGAGGAGGCCGCGAAAAGCAGGGCGCCGACGAGGAGCGCGCCCACCTTCGAGCCCCGGTCTATGAGATAAGAGATGGGAAGCTGTAACAGTATGACCATCACGCCGTTACCGCCAAGAAAGAATCCTATTTGTCTGTCAGGAACATTGACAAAGTTCCTGGCGTAGACTGGGAGCGCCTGCCAGTCCTGGGTAAAGATATAGTACAGGAGGACCCCTGATCCGAGCAGGGTCACGAAGGTCCCGTCGGAGAGGGCCGTCCGTAGCCCCAACGTCGAGCTGGTACGCTGCGCGACCGCTTTGGGGGCCGGCAACGACTCCCGAATGGCGAACGCGAGGACTACCATCACCGCCGCCGTTAGGACGGAGGTCCCGGTAAAGAGCGTCCTGTACGCGCCGCCGTCCCCGCCTGCGGCGGTCGAGACAAGGCCGGCGGTCATCGGACCTAAGGCCCAGCCCACGTTGCCACCGACCCGGACGAGGCCGTAGGCGCGAGACCTCCTTCCCGGAAACGTCACGTCGGCGACCATCGCGTTGCGGGCGGCGTCGAACATCGCTGAGCCCGCGAGCCCAGCCAGAATAGAGACCACCAGGTAACCGGCGAAGCCGTCCACGAGCGAGAAGGCGAAGAAGCTCACCGAGCTGCCCGCGAGGGCGAGGAGCATCACGGGCTTGCGACCGTAGTGGTCGGTCAGAGGTCCCGAGACGAGCCCGGAGAGCATGCTCGCGACGGCGAGAGAGGCCAGGCCCACGCCGACGAGGGAGAGGGGTATGCCGAGGATGTTGTGGAAGTGAATCGCGGAGAAAGGGAAGTACAATCCCTGTCCGAACCGAAACACGAGCATCCCAAGGAGCAGCAGCCATATCCGTCGGTCGAACCCGCCGAAAGCTTTGAGACCCCACCGAAGCACCCGGCAATCATACCGGGAACGCCCCGAAAGTCTGTAAGATACGACCCGTGACAGACACACCCAAAACCCTCGCAGCCCTCGCCCGCGCCTACCGGGAAGATCGCCTCTCCCCGGTCGCCGTGACGAGGATTCTGCTTGAGCGCATCGAGGGCGACGAGACCAACGCCTTTATCACCGTCACGGCGGAGCGGGCCGTGGAGGATGCGACTAGAGCCGAGAAGGAGCTGCGCTCAGGCCGGGACAGGGGCCCGTTGCACGGCGTTCCCGTCGGCCTGAAGGATCTCGTCTACACGGGGGAGATCCGCACGACGATGGGCTCCGCCTTCTTTCGGGACTACGTCCCGGACTACAGCGCGACGGTCGCGGAGAAGCTAGAGGGGGCGGGGGCCGTCCTGATCGGCAAGACCAATACCCACGAGTTCGCCTACGGCCCGACCGGCGACCGCTCGTACTTCGGGCCGACGAGGAATCCTCACGACATCGCGAGGATCACCGGCGGTTCAAGCGGCGGCTCGGGGGCTGCGGTCGCGGCGAATCTCCTCTACGGCGCCCTGGGCTCTGATACCGGCGGCTCCATCCGCATCCCCTCGGCCCTGTGCGGCGTCGTCGGCATGAAGCCGACGTTCGGGCGCGTGAGCAAGCGCGGCGTCTTCCCCCTCTCCTGGAGCCTCGACCACGTCGGACCCATCACCCGCACCGTGGAGGACAACGCCCTGATGCTGAACGTCCTCGCCGGACACGATCCCCTGGATCCCTACTCGATAGACCGTCCGCCCGAAGACTTCGCCCGCGACCTCGAACGCGACATCCGGGGGAGCAGAATCGGTGTCCCAGACGCCTTCTACTTTGAGCACGTCGACGCCGAGGTAGAGGAGAGGGTACGAGAGGCGGTGGATGTCTTCGCTTCCCTCCGGGCGGAGGTGAGGGAGGTCGAGATCCCGAACCTGTGGGACACGCTCGAGGCGCAGCGGCTCACCCTCGCCGCGGAGGCTTATGCTGTTCACGAGGAGCGCCTGAAGACCGAGCCCAAAAGGTTCGACGATCAGGGGCTCGAACGTCTGCTGCGAGGCGAAGAGTTGGAGGCCTACAGGTACGCCAACGCGCAACAGAGAAAGCTTCGCTCCACGCAAGAGTTCGGAAGCGCCTTCGAGGCCGTGGACGTGCTCCTCACTCCCACAGTCCCCATCCCGGCGACGGAGATCGGGCAGCGCCAGACGAGCATCGGTGGGTACGAAGAGGCGGTGTACTCAGCCCTCACCCGCCTCACAGGCCCCACGAACCTGAACGGCCTCCCGAGCCTCTCCGTACCCTGCGGCACTACGGCCTCCGGGCTCCCGACGGGCGTGCAGCTCATCGGACGTTCGTTCGACGAGGCGACCCTCTACCGCTTCGGCCACGCCTACGAACGGGCGACCGCCACGGAGAATCTCTAGGAGAACACGCCTGTCGCTGCCGACCGTACCGTCCCTGGCGGGTCAAGGTCAGGCGTCCGCCGCGGGGGAGAGGTGCTCGTGAACCGCGGTCCGGCCCCCGCCTCTTCCCTGGCGAACATGATGGTCTCCCGCTCGCGCAGGGTCTCTTCTCCCGCGTGCGTGCTCACCCTCGTCTGGACGTTGTGGGTAAACACGGCGATGTCGCCGAGGTCCTGAACGAAGGGGCGTCAGAAGGTGAAGATGCTGCCGCCGGGACGACGTCACTCCTCACGCGGAGCTCAGTCACAGTCAGCTAGTCAGGCAAGGAGATCCAGCACAGTGACGCGGGTGCGCGACGAATAGCCCCCGGGAACCAGGGTGGTTCCCGGGAGAATGGAGACGGTACGGTCTCTCAGCCGAGGCTGGTCATTACATGCTTGATGCGGGTGTAGTCCTCAAGGCCGTACATCGAGAGGTCTTTGCCGTGGCCCGAGTGCTTGAAGCCGCCGTGGGGCATCTCGGCGACGAGGGGGATGTGAGTATTGATCCAGACGCACCCGAAGTCAAGCCTGCGGCTGACGCGCATCGCCCTGCCGTGGTCCCTGGTGAAGACGCTCGAGGCGAGGCCGTACTTCACGCCGTTGGCCCACCTCACCGCCTCGTCCTCGCCTGAGAAAGACTGCACGGTGATGACGGGGCCGAAGATCTCCGTCTGCGAGGCCTCGTCTTCCTGCCTCAAGCCCGAGACGACGGTGGGGGAGTAGAAAAAGCCCGACCCCTCGACCTTCTGCCCGCCGGTAACGACCTCGGCGTGGCCCGGGAGCCGCTCGACCATGCCGGAGACGTGCTCGATCTGGGTCGGGTTGTTCAGGGGTCCGTAGAGCACGTCCTCGTCGTCGGGGATGCCGGTCTTCGTGTTCTTTGCCTGTTCGGCAATCGCGGCGACGAAGTCGTCGTGGATGCCCGGCGCTGCGAGCACGCGGGTGGCGGCGGTGCAGTCCTGGCCCGCGTTGAAGTAGCCAGCGACCGCTATGGCCTCGGCCGCCCCCTCGAGGTCGGCGTCGTCGAAGACGATGACCGGGGCCTTGCCGCCGAGCTCGAGGTGGGTACGCTTGAGGTCGTATGCCGCGGCCTCGGCGACCTGCATGCCGGCCCGCACCGAGCCGGTTATGGACACCATCTGGGGCGTCGGATGCTCGACGAGGGCGCGGCCCGTGTCGCGGTCCCCGCAGACCACGTTCAAGACGCCTTCGGGGAGAAACTCGGCGGCTATCTCGGCCATCATGACGGTCGTCACCGGCGTGGTGTCGCTGGGCTTGACGACGACGGTGTTGCCCGCGGCTATCGCCGGGGCGAACTTCCAGACGGCCATCATCATCGGGTAGTTCCAGGGCGTTACCTGGGCGCAGACACCCACGGGTTCGCGCCGGACGAACGATGTGTACCCGGCCAGGTACTCCCCGGCGGACTTGCCTTCGAGGACGCGAGCGGCTCCGGCGAAAAAGCGGATCTGGTCCACCATCGCCGGGATCTCCTCCTCCATCGTGAGACCTATCGGTTTGCCCGTGTTCTCCGACTCGGCCCGGACCAGCTCCTCGCCACGCTCCTCTATGGCGTCGGCGACCTTGAGCAGCGCGAGCTGCCGCTCGCCAGGCGTCGAGTCGCGCCATACCTCAAACGCCTTCTCTGCGGCATCGAACGCCCGATCCACGTCCTCCTTGCCCGAGGCCGGCGCCTGGGCGAACACCTCGCCCGTGGAAGGGTTGACGAGGTCGTAGAGGCGACCTTCAGCGGGGTCCGCGTGCCCCCCGCCGATAAAGTTCCTTATGCGCTTGGTCTCCGTCTGCACCTTTGCTCCTCTCTGTTCGCGTCGTGAATCGTCTACTTAAATGACCGCCAGCCGCTCCGACCGGTCCGCGAGGACCTCTTGTGCGCAGTTGCGGTCGGGCGCGCCGAAGACCGCCCGACCACGCGCCGTCGCCGCAAAGGTGGAGGTCCTCTACCGGGGTGCGGTAGCCGGAGTAGCTGGGGACGGGACGGTTGCCGAACTTTCTCTCCGGTAGGATCTCGCCGTGGAAGATGTTGCCGCCGGTTATCCCGACCCGGGCCTCGATGTTCGGCGGCCCCAGCACCTCGATGTGCTCGGTGGCTTCGGGCAGGTTCGGCGCGTACTCGGCGAAGGTCTCGACGATGCTCGCCCCGATACCGGCCCACTGCTCCCCCCACCTCCCCCCGTCCAGATCATAGGGCGCGTACTGGCATAACAGGCTCATCGTGTGCTTCCCCTCGGGCGCGAGACCGTCTTCGGTAGCGCTCTGGACGTAGCCTTCCATGAATGGTCTCTCGGGAGGTCTTCCCTGCTGCTCGCAGTCCTCCCACGCCAGCTGCAGGTAGTCCACGGCATCAGGTACTCTGGCTCGGGCTCTCCGGGTACCTGGATGGTCTTGAAGAAGCGGAAGCCGGCCCTATCGTAGGCCCGGATGTAGTAGCCGACGGGCGTGCCCTCGCGCAGGATCAGGTACGGCCCGACCGTCTCCCGAACCTCGACGTGGGGGAGGTAGTACTCCTCGATCGCGCGCCAAGAGGTGTCCTCCCCGTACCACCAGCGGGCCACGTGGGGCGCGTTGAGCCAGCGGTGCATGAGGCGTAGGTCGGAGTACCGCAGCGGACGGAAGGGGATGCCGTCCCGGCCTGCTGACCAAGGGTTGCCCGCGTTCATCCCGTCGCTCCCCGCTAGTACCTGCAACGCGCGACGGCCTCTCGCAGCCTCGCCCTCGCGCCCGATCGCAGAACCGGGCCGTGACCCATGACGACGGTCGCGAAGTCTTCGGCGAGCAGCTTCTCGGCCGAGCGCTTCGCCAGTGGCGGGTCCGTGCAGAACCCCTTGATCACGCCGACCCTTATCTTTCGCGGCAGGCACCCGAAGGCGTCGGCGGTGAGCAGCAGGCCGTCCGCGTCGCGCAGCAGCGAGGCGTGGCCGCGGCTGTGTCCGGGCGTGCAGATCAGGCGGAACCCCGACACGAGGTCGCCCTCCCGGAGCACCTTGCCGACCGACACCCCCGGTGGCTCCGCGTTGCGCGAAACCCGGCGGAGGAGCGGATTGTGCTGCGGGTCGTACCCGCGCCGACCTGAGATCACCTCGGCCTCGTGGGCCGTCGCCCCGACCTCCGCCCCCGGCGCCCACTCCAGCAGACCCGGGAGTCCCCCCGTATGGTCGTCGTGCTGGTGGGTGATGAAGATGCGCTTAAGGTCTTCCTGCCCCGAGCCGAGCGCGGCCAGGGCCTCTTGGATGCGATCCCCGCTGCTCCCCACGCCGGTGTCCACGAGCGTCCAGCCGTCGTCGTTTTCTAGCATAAGGACGTTGATGACGTTTCGGAGTCCTACGGCGTCGACGCGGTAGACGCCTGAGGCCACGAGCTCGGGGACCGTCGCCACGCTACATCGTCCTCTGCCCGGCCTCGTCGCCGCGGCCGTAGGGGTACCACCACTCCTTTTTCTCGACCTTCGGGTCGATGTGGACGTGCTTGGACTCCTGGAAAGCTTCAAGGCCCTCGCGGCCGAGCTCACGGCCGATGCCGCTGCCCTTCTGGCCGCCGAAGGGGGCGGCGTCGTTGTCCGTGAGGGGGTCGTTGATCCAGACGGTCCCAGCCCGGATCTCGCGCATGCACCGGAGCATCTTCTCGAAGTCCCGCGTGTACACGTTCGCCCCGAGTCCGTAAGGCACCGAATTCGCCTGCTCTATCGCCTCATCGAGGCTGCTCACCTCGACGACGGGCAAGACCGGCCCAAAGGTCTCCTCGCGCATCACCCTCATCGACGGCTCGACCCCGACGAGTACGGTCGGCCTGTAGAAGAAGCCCCTCTCCCCGAACCGCTCGCCGCCGGTCACGAGGCTCGCGCCCCGCTCTAACGCCTCGGCGACGTGCCGCTCGACCTTCTCGCGGCCCTTCGCGTTCACCATAGGACCTATGTCCGTAGAGCGGTCCAGCGGGTCCCCGACCTTCAACGACTCGACGAACTCCCTCGACGCTTCCACGAATGCGTCCGCCACCCCCTTCTCGACGTAGAACCGCTCGGGGGAGGTACACACCTGGCCGGCGTTGAGGCACGCGGCCCAGACGGCGCCCTGGGCGGCGACCTCCACGTCCACGTCGTCGCAGATGATAAAAGGGTCCTTCCCGCCGAGCTCCAGGTTAGCCGGGATGAGCCTCTCGGCTGCGGCGACCCCGACCTTGCGGCCCGTCTCCTGGCTGCCGGTGAACGCCACCATGTCCACGCCGGGATGCCGGACGAGCATCTCGCCGACTTGGCCCGCACCGTAGACCACCTGCAGGAGCCCTTCCGGAAGGCCCTCCATAAGCTCGGCCATGCGGCGGGTGGCGAGCGGCGTCTCCTCGGAGGGCTTGAGTATGACGGCGTTCCCGGCCGCGAGCGCGGGGGCGACCTTCCAGCCGGCGAGCAGGAGCGGGTAATTCCACGGCACGATGCAGGCTACGGTGCCTACGGGTTCTTTGACGACGAGGGCGAGCTGCTGGGGTTCTATGGGGGCGGGGAGGTAGCCGACGTTGTCGCGGGCTATCTCACCGTAGTAGTCAAAACAGGCAGCCGTCCAGGTGACCTCGTCGTGGTTCTCTATAAAGGGCTTGCCGCCCTCGCGCGTCATGATCTGCGCGAGCTCGTCGGCCGCGTCGCGCAGGGCGCGCGAGATCTCGTGAAAGACCTCGGCCCGGTCGAGTCCCGCGTATCCGCGCCAATCCCTAAAGCCCTGCTTCGCGTTCTCCGCGGCCCGGTCGATGTTCTCCCGAGAGGTGATCTCTATCTCTTCTATGCGCTCTCCGGTCGCCGGGTTGAGGACGTCTAGACGACCGTTGTTCGCCATGGTCACGCGTCCTCCTTCTTCACGAGGATTCGGCTTCCGCCGAAGATCAAGAGCATGGTTGCGACCAGCACCACTGTCGAGAGCGCGTTTATGACGGGGCTCACGCCAAACTTGATCATCGAATAAATCTTAAGCGGCAGCGTGCTGGATCCAACCCCCGACACGAAGAAAGTTATGACGAAGTCGTCGAACGAGAGCGTGAACGCCAGCAGAGCCCCCGCCATCACGCCGGGGAGTATGAGCGGCAGCGTCACCCGCAAGAACGTCTGGACGGGGCTCGCGCCGAGGTCCTGGGCCGCCTCCTCGATGGAGCGGTCCATCCCCGAGAGCCGGGCGCGCACGACTATCGTCACGAACGAGATGGTGAAGGCGACGTGGGCGATTATGATCGTTGTGATCCCGAGCGTGAACTGGATAGCGACGAAGAAGACCAGCAGGCTCACCCCGACGACTATCTCGGGCATCACGGTGGCGGCGTAGATCGTCGTGTCGGCGAAGGTCTGGCCGCGGAAGCCGTGGCGCGAGAGCGCGAGCGCCGCGAACGTGCCTATCACGGTGGCGATGGCCGTGGCCACAACACCCACGATGAGGGAGGTGCGAAACGCATCGTGTACCGACTGGTCCCTTAGGAGCTCCCCGTACCACTCAAGCGAGAACCCCGTCCACACCTGGGTGCTGCGCGTCGAGTTGAAGGAGAAGAACATGAGGACCAGGATCGGGGCGTACAGGAACAAATAGACGAAGCCCGCACCCAGGAGCAGCGCCCAGTCGGGCGTCCCGCGCAGGCCCGTACGGCCCGTCGTCTTGCCGGTTGCCGCCGCCATAGGCTAGATTCCCCCGAGCTTGTCGGTGCCGACCCTGCGGACGTAGAACATGATCGCGCCGAGCAGCAGGACCGCCAGGAGCACCGAGAGGGCGCTACCGAAAGCCCAGTCGCGGGCCTGTAGGAACTGGTTCTGGATCAGGTTGCCCGTCATCACCGTGCGCGATCCGCCGAGGAGATCCGGTATCACGAACTCCCCCGCCGACGGGATAAAAACGAGGATGCTGCCCGCGATAACGCCAGGCAGGCTCAGCGGGAACGTGACCCGCCAGAAGGTGTGCCACCGGCTGGCCCCGAGATCCTGGGCAGCCTCCTTCAGGCGGGTGTCGAACTTCTCGAGCGCCGCGTAGAGCGGCAGGATCATGAACGGCAGGTAAGAGTAGACCATGCCCATGAGGACCGCCTCGGGGGTGAAGATCAGGGTGAGGGGCTCGTCGGTGATACCCAAGAACTGCAGCGTCCTGTTCGCGATCCCGTTTCCGCCTAAGATCACTACCCACGCGTAGGCCCGGATCAGGAGGCTAGTCCAGAAAGGGACCATGACCAGCAGGACCAGGGCATTCCTCCACCGCCGTCCCTTGAACACTATAAAGTACGCCAGAGGATACCCGAGCGCGAGACACAGGAGGGTGTTGAGCGCGGCTATAAAGAACGTGCGACCGATGATCTCAAGGTACAGCGGATCGAAGACCTTGAGGTAGTTGCCAGGGTTGAAGCCGAGCGTGATCCCGCCGTAGATGCCGCTCGTCCCAAAAGAGTAAGCCAGGATGAGCAGCAGCGGCACCAGGAAGAAGAGCCCGAGCCAGATCGTGACCGGGGCCAGCAGCCCCGCCAGCCCCAGGGACCACCCGTGTCCTTTGCCCCCTCCCACGCTAGGAGCTCTTTACCTCGGTGAAGATGCGCTCGTACTCGCGCGTCGCCTCACCGGTATCCTCGATGACCTCGAGCCGCTTAAAGACCTTGTCCGGCAACACGTAGCCGGAGAGTTTTCTGAGCGCCTCGTCTATCTTCGGCAGCGCGGCCGCGTTGGGCGTGTTGTAGTAGGTATAGTTCGAGAGCTTCGCGCCGACCCCGGCGTCGAGGATGTGGTTTATAAACTTGTGGGCGTTCTCCGGGTGCTGGGCGCCGTTAGGGATGCACATGTTATCCGTCCAGCGGGTCGCAGCCGGCTTCGGGACCACGTAGTCGAGGTCGTCGTTCTCCGAGAGGGCGAGGAAGGCGTCCCCCGAGAAGACGTGTCCGAGCAGGAGGTCGCCGTTCAGGACCAGCGGCCTGCTCTCAGTAGAGTCGAAGTAGCCGCTCAGGAGGGGTTTCTGCTCTATCAGCTCGGCCCTGGCCTCGTCCAACTGCTCCTGGTCCGTGGCGTTCACGGAGTAGCCGAGTTTGTAGAGGGCTGCGCCCAGGGTCTCCCTGGTGTCGTTGAGCATGGCGACCTTGCCCTCGAACTGCGGGTCCCACATGGGATCCCAAGATTCATCCAGCTGCCCGATCTCTTTTTTGTTGTACAGGATGCCCGTGGTGCCCCACTGGTAGGGGAGGCTGTACTCGTTGTTGGGGTCGTAGGAGAGGCCCTCGTATTCTTTGCCGACATTCTTGGCGTTGGGGATCTTAGACTTGTCCAGCTTCTGGATAACGTCGGACTTGGCCATGATCGCGACCATGTAGTCGCTCGGCACGATCACATCGTAGCCCGTCCCCCCGGCCTGCAGCTTTGCCAGCAGGTCCTCGTTGGAGGAGTAGAAGTCCTGGGTCACCTGTATGCCGGTCTTCTGCTCGAAGCTCGGGATGGTGCTCTTCGCGACGTAGTCGGCCCAGTTGTACAGGTTGAGCTTCTTCTCTTCCGGCCCCCCACCACCGCCACCACCGCCGGTCGCGCTCGTGTTCGGCTGGCAGGCCAGTACCGAGAGCGTCGAGCCGGCAACGCCGGCCGCACCCATCGCCTTCAGGAAAGCGCCCCGCGAGATCCTCTTTTCTCTACTCATGACTATCCTCCTAATACTAGGCAGTTCCGAGCGTCCCAGGACACCGGGACCTCTTCTCCCACGCCGGGGTTCTCGGCGTCCTGGGCGTTCTGCTGGTAGAGCACCAGTTTCTCCCCGCCGGGGAGCTCTGCTATGTACTGGGTGCTGACCCCAAGGTAGACGATCTGGCGGATCTCGGCCGTGCTCGCGTTGTCGCCCGCGCCACCGAACCGGATCTTCTCCGGCCTCACCGCCGCTTGAGCCTCCGCGCCGACGTCGACGCCAGCTCCCTCTTGCGAGTAGGCTTCGATCCTCAGCTCTCTTGATGTTCGCAGCGTAACCCTATCTCCGCTGACCGACTCGACCACTCCCGAGAACACGTTGATCTGCCCGATAAAGTTGGCGACGAAGCTGTTCTTGGGAAGCTCGTAGAGGGTCGTGGGGTCGGCGATCTGCTGCACTTTGCCCTCGTTCATCACCGCGATCCTGTCGCTCATCGTGAGAGCCTCTTCCTGGTCGTGGGTAACGTAGACGAAGGTGATCCCGACCTCGTGCTGCAGGTTCCTCAGCTCTAGCTGCAACTCCTTGCGGAGCTTGAGGTCGAGCGCCCCCAAGGGCTCGTCGAGCAACAACACCTTCGGGCGGTTGACGAGCGCCCGGGCGAGCGCCACGCGCTGCTGCTGGCCGCCGGAGAGCATGGTTGGCTTGCGCTTCTCGAAGCCGGAGAGCTGCACCATCTCGCACGCCTCCGTGACCCTCGTGTTCAGCTCTTCACCTTTGACCCCGCTCCTCCTGAGTCCGAAGGCAACGTTGTCGAAGACGTTGAGGTGCGGGAAGATCGCGTACGACTGGAAGACGGTGTTGACGGGGCGGCGGTACGGGGGAACCCCCTGCACCTGTTCGCCGGCGACGGAGATGCTTCCCCCCGTGGGCTCTTCAAAGCCGGCGATCATGCGCAGCGTCGTGGTCTTACCACACCCGGAAGGGCCAAGCAGCGAGAAGAACTCGCCCTCGTAGATGTCCAGCGAGAGATCGTCAACCGCCACGAACTCCCCGAAGCGCTTGGTTACCCCGGATAACGCCACGGCGACGCTTCGCGATGCGTCCCGTTCGACGCCCCCCGTCTCCGGCGGGTGTTCCCTTGTTTTTCTTTCTTCCAACCCCTTACCCCCTGTGCCTACGGCCCTTTGCCCGTTTTTTCTCCGAGAGATCGTCCTCGCCTGAAACTGCCGTCACCGGGAGAGGGCCAATCCCGGAGAGCGCCGAGAGCACCTCCCGCGCCGCCCGCTCGCCGGATTCGACGGCGCCTTCCATGTACCCGTTCCACTCCACGGCCGTCTCCGCGCCTGCCCAATGAATGCGTCCCACCGGCTCTTGCAGCGCCGGCCCGTGATCCAGGAGTAGACCCGGTGTGGGTACCCCCGCGTAGCCGCCGCGCGAGTAGACCTCTGCTCCCCAGTCGGTCTCGGCATAGCCTATGGGACTGAAGGCCTCCTCTCCAAAGTAGCGGGCGAAGCATTCGAGAACGGCCCGTTCGCGCTCCTGGGCGGGGCGGCACCCCCACTGGCGGGCGTCGGCGCCCAGTATAAAGCCGGTCAGAACGCCGGTTTCGTTCCCTGGAGCCGAGTTGTCGCAGGTGATCTTGCAAGGACCAGCGTCGCTCTCTGCCCGTCCGTTCAGACCCGCTTCGTGCCAGAACGGCGCGTCGTAGACGGCGTGGCACTTGATCACGGCTCCCATGGGCATCCGCTGGGAGAGCCCGTCGTGCATCGGCGGGAGCGCGGGGACGTACTCGATGCGCCCGCGCAAGGCGGGCGGCACCGCGACGATCGCAGCCTCCGCGCGGAAGGACGCCTGGTCGGCCTCAACCAGCACCTCGCCTCCCTCCTGGACGATCCGCCGCACCGGTGAGCCCAGAACCACGCGCCCTTCCAGATCCCGGGCCAGGCGGATCGAGACCTCCTGCGCGCCGCCGACGAACCTGTACTCCTCCGCAGAGGCTTCGAGCTCGAACAGGCCTACGAAGCTGTTTGACGACGCGATATCCGACAACACGCCGAGCAGCGAGACGTCGCGGGGCTCGCAAGCGTACAGCGACTCCACCGCGAGGTCGAAATAGAACCTCGCGCCCTCGTTGTGTGTCTGTTGGAGCTTCCACGTCTCGAGCGTCTGCCCGTCCCACTCCGTGGCCTTCTCCGTCGTCCAGGGCGCGTCGGCAGGCACACACCTCGCGAGCTCGCCGAGGGCCCGGAAAATTCCTCGGACCTCACGGAGCGAGGCGGGATCCTCGAAGGGGATCCCGTCGTCTTCCTCGTACTCAGAGCGTCGACCGCCGCTGTAGAATACGGTGCGCCCGTCGAGGTGGGTCGGGAAGGTCTCGACGCCGAGCTCCTCGGCGAGGGCGTTTATACGGCGTTGCCCCGGGCCGACCCACTGCCCGCCCATCTCTACAGAGACCCCGCCGACGCGCCTGGTCATGGTCCTACCGCCGACCCTCTCCCCGGCCTCGAGCACGAGCACCGAGGCGCCCGCCGCTTCAAGCTCCCTGGCCGCCGTGAGCCCGGCCAGCCCAGCGCCGACTACCACGGCGTCCGCTACCACACGCCCCCGTGCCGAACCGCTCATCATCCACCTACCCCCCCCACGCGGACGGGTCGCGCCCGAAGGGCGACCGTGGGCAGCGCCGTGGTCCGGCCAGGTTCGAACGAGCTAGGGAGAGACCGCCTGGTCGTCCGCGGGAGGCACCCACGGTCGCCCCTCTCCACCTCCGGTGACCTTCGGCTGAGCTCTCTCTTCCTCACCTCGTTCCCTCCTGCACCGAGACCATGCCTCCTAGCAACCGGCCTTCAGTGCCTGGCGAGCCGCTCGGCAAGCGTCTTGCCGGTCGGCGGCTTTCCGGTCCGCTCGGCCCGGTCGTCCACCCTCATCAAGCCGCGCTGCACGTACCTGGCACCAAGCCAGCGCAGCGGTTCGGGCTCCCAGGGCCGAGGCTCGTGGTTGACGGTGGGCAGGCGGGTTATGGCAGTGTCCCTACAAAGGATCAGGTCGGCCAAGGTCCGGCCGGAGAGGTTCGCGGTCGCCACGCCCTGTCCCGTGTAGCCGCGCGCCGTCGCGACCCCGCTCGCGGGATCGTGGGACATCGTCGGCATCCAGTCGCGGGGCATGGCCAGCGGTCCCCCCCACGCGTGGGTGAACCGGACGCCTTTGAGGGTCGGGAACCAGTCTCTCGCCGTCTGGCGCAGCATCTCGTGCGTGGGATCGTGGCGGTCGTACTCGTCTTTTATGCGCGAACCGTAATGGTAGGGCGCGCCGCGGCCACCAAACAGTATGCGCCCGTCGGCGGTACGCGAGAGATAGTCTACGGTGTAGCGGTTGGACGCAACGCACTCGCGGCCCTCCCAGCCGATCTCCGCCCACCGCGTCTCGGAGAGGGGTTCGGTCAGGACGATGAGGGAGTAGATAGGCAGCACCTGGCGGCGCAGCTTGCGAAGCCGCGCCAAGTAGGCCTCTCCGGCGAGCACGACCGTGCGTGCGCGCACCTCGCCGGCCCTCGTCACCAGCCGTGGGCCGCCACCGGTCCCCTTACGGGCCTCGTAGTCCGTTACGGGGGTCTGCTCGAAGATCTCGCCGCCGAGACGCTCGACGGCCCGGGCGAGCCCGCGCGTGAGCCGCGCGGGATGGATGGTCGCGCAGTGCGGATTATACAGCGCCCCCCCGGCGCCCGTGATCCTGACGCGCCTGGCGGTCTCCTCTGCGTCGAGCAACCGCAGGTCCTCCTCGAGGCCCAGCGCGCGTGCAGCCTCGTAGGCGTCTTTTATGCCCGGTACCTGGGCTGGTCCACGGGCCACGCGGAGCTGTCCGCCGGGGAAATACTGGGCGTCGATCCCCTCCACCCTGGCGACCCTGCCCACCTCCTCGACCGCGCCTCGCATCTCGAGCAGGAGGTCCCGCGCGGCCTCTCTTCCGAAGCGCCGTGCCAGCTCCCCAGGGCTCACGGGAAAGGCCGAGTTGCACCAGGCGCCGTTGCGGCCGGACGCCCCGAAGCCGGCGATCTCCGCCTCGAGAACCACCACGCGTAAGGACGGCTCCCGCCGGAGCAGATAGTATGCCGTCCACAGACCCGTAAAGCCTGCCCCTAGGATCGCCACGTCGGCCTCCGCTGGACCCCCAAGCGACGGCCTTGGGACGAGCTCCTCTTCCGCCGTCTCCAGCCAGAAGCTGCACTGACGGTAGTCGTTGCCTGTGGGACGGGCGCTCTTCTGGGCGCCGGTGGCGCAGGTCAACCTTCTCTACCTTTCGAGCTGTCGACCCCACCGCAGAAGCCTGCGCCGATCGCTACGGCGTCCAAGGTCTCCGTAGCCCTCACACTAGCTTCTGTAGCCGAGCTCTTTTTCAAGCTCCGTGAGGGCTTCGCCGGTGATCTCCGCTATGCGGCTGAGTACCTCCCTGTCGGAGGTCAGCGCCGGGGAGAATTGGATGACGGGGTCGTCCTTGTCGTCGAAGCGGCAGATGAGGCCTCCCTCCAGAAGTTTCCTTGAGACCACGCCCTTGAAGTACCTCTGGTACTCGTCGCCCTTCAGTGGTGTCCCATCGGCCTTCTCGGGGTTGACCTCGACGGCCCAGAAGAAGCCCATACCCCTGACTTCCTTGACGACCGGATGGTCCGACGCCATGCGCTTGAGCTCGTCCCCGAAGTGCCCTTCGAGGTCGTGGACGTTCTGAAGCAGGTCCTCGCGCTCCATGATCCTGATGTTCTCGAGCGCCACCGCAGACGAGACAGGGTGCCCGCCGAAGGTCGAGCCGTGCATGAACATCGGCGCGCGCTCCTTGAGCGTTGAGGCCATCTTGTCGCCCACGACGACGCCCCCCATGGGCAGGTAGCCGCTGGTGACCCCCTTGGCAAAGCTCGTCATGTCGGGGACGACGTCGAAGCGCTCGATGCCGAACCACTCGCCGAGACGACCGAAGGCGCAGATCACGGCGTCCGAGACGAGCAGGACGCCGTGGTGGTCGCAGATCTCGCGCACCCTCTTCCAGTAGTTAGGCGGCGGCACCAGGCAACCCCCGGCGTTCTGTACCGGCTCCAGGATGACGGCCGCGACGAGCTCTGGTCCTTCGGCCTCGATCATGTGCTCGATAGCGTCGGCCGCGCCCTCCGGGTCTTGCTGGGTATTCTTCACGTGGAAGAACCCCGAGGGTAGTGGCTCGAACGGCGCCTTGAAGGAGGGTAGCCCCGTCACCGAGAGAGCGCCCATCGTCGTCCCGTGATAGGCAACGTCCCTGGAGATGATCTTGTATCGCCCCGGCTCCCCGTTAGCCTTGTGGTACTGCCTGGCGAGCTTGATGACGGTCTCCACAGCCTCGGAGCCGGATGAGACGAAGAACGTGCTGTTCAAATCCCCAGGCGCTATCTCCGCGATCTTGGACGCCAGCTCTAGGCTCCTCGGGTGTTGGAAGCTCCAGTTCGGGAAGAACCCGAGCTCCTTCATCTGCTTGGCCGCGACCTCGGCGAGCTCGCTCCTCCCGTGCCCGACCTGCGTCGTGAAGAGCCCCGCGAGCCCGTCTATGTAACTGTTCCCCTTGTCGTCTGTGACGTAGCAACCCTCACCAGAGACGATCACAGGCAGCTTCGACCAGTCTTCGGCGTACGGCGTGAAGTGGAGCATCAGGTTCTCCACGCCCGGAAGCGGCGTGCTCTCCCCCCGCTCCCCAAGACCCCTCATCACGTCCATAGACTAACCTCCTCCAGGTGGAGCCCAGGAGGCTCCTTGCTTTGCACGAATGCTACACAGTTACTGTAATACGGTCAAGAGTTCGTAGCTTGATCAGGGGTTCGCGTTTGCCTGATCAGGGTCGACCAACCTTGAGAACGATGATGCGGGTTCTCCGCTACCTGCCCGATCCGTCCGCCCTGCTAGCTCGCCAGCCGTGCCAGCGGCCTGATCCACCGCGCCCGCAGGGGCATCCTGCGCCCCCTGCACCGCCTGTCCCCCCGCGTCCTGCTTTTCGGCGCTGGGTGCGTGTGGGGCCGTCTCGTCTATGGTGTCCTCGAGACCGAGATCCCGGGCGGCTTCCTCGATGGATCCCTCGATGGCCGAGTATGAGTCGACGAGCTCCTGATTCTGGGCCCACGCTTCCTCCTGCCGGAGTTGTTCCGTCATGTATTCCAACTGGGAGCGGACGTCCCGAAGCCGGTCCTTGAGCCACCCGAGCGAGGCGCCGAGAAAATCTCGGGCGCTGTCTACGGTCTGATCCTGGACGAGCTGGACCAGGAGCCGGGCCAGGTTCTGCGCGTCTTCGGTCATTCCTCCTCTCGGAGGAGGGTGCTCGTCGCGTGGGTTTCTCCCTCCTACCCGCACCCCTACCCGTTTAGGTGTCGGAGGGCAGGAAGGCAGAATTAGCGTCGTCGCAGACGGAATACCAGAGATAATCGCTGGTGTATTGGGTAAGTACGTTGTGGACTAGCGGAAAGTGACGCTATGTGACGGGCCGGGAGCAGGACCCGTATCGCTGGATATTACGGCAAGGATGCCGGAACCGCGATGATCTCCAGGAGAACCCTGCCGGGGGAGAGCCGGGGTGGGCGTAGTGTGCCTGACGGTCGAGTTGAGTTCTCGTGGCTTCGCGCTCCTGCGGGGAGCGGCAAGATTGCGTACCGGTCTTTACAGCATTGAGCATAAAGTTTGACCCGCATGCGATCATGGACGGATGAGAGCCTACTCCGAAGACCTCCGCAAGAAGATAGTCGCTGCCATAGAGCGAGGCATGCCCAAAGCTCAAGCGGCCCGCACCTTCGACGTGAGCCTTTCCTCGGTCAAGCGATACGCTAGGAGGGTCCGACAGGGAGACTCCCTCACGTCAAGAAAGAGCCCTGGACGACCCCGCAAGGCGGATGAGAAAGCCCGAGTCCTTCTCGAAAAGGATGTGGAGGAGCGCCCGAGCGCCACCGTCAGCGAAAGACGCCGCTTTTTGGAGCACATAACGGGGACGGATATGAGCGGCTCCACCGTAAGGCGGCTGATGAAGCGGCTTGGCTTCTCTCAAAAAAA
>DASQVA010000123.1:0-3499 GCA_035641035.1 Rubrobacter sp.
CCCGGGGTTACCGCTGCGCATGCGAACCCAGGCCAGCTCCATCGAAGTGGCGAGTCTCTCAGCATGCTCGCTGGTCTCCCCGCAGATAACGGCAACCGCGAGGATGGCCGAGGGGTGCTCGAAGTCCTCTGAGGGCTCGAAGCTGTCGCGGTAGGCACGCATGGCGGGAGCTGGGTCCGCCGGGCTGAAGTGCGAGGCGAAGGCGTAGCCGAGGCCCATCTCCCCGGCTGCCCTCGCCGAGTAGCCGCTGGAGCCCAAGAGCCAGATCGGCGGCAACCCGACGTCGCTTGGCATGGCGATCACGGACCGGAAGGGATGATCCTCCGGGAAACCATCGCCCGAGAAGGCGAGAAGCTCGGCGAACTGCTGCGGAAAGTCCTCCGCCTTCAGCCCGTCCTGCGAGCGGCGCAAGGCCGTTGCCGTGACGGGGTCGGTGCCCGGGGCGCGGCCTATGCCAAGGTCGACACGCCCCGGGTGTAGGGCCTCCAACACCCGGAAGGTCTCGGCCACCTTAAGCGGGGCGTGGTTGGGGAGCATGATCCCGCCGGCGCCGATCCGGATCCTCTCGGTTACATTCGCGACATGCCCGATCATAACCTCCGGCGCGGAGCTGGCGATTATTGGCAGGTTGTGGTGTTCGGCGAGCCAGTACCTCTCGTAGCCGAGCCGGTCGGTGAGCCGAGCCAAGTCAAGCGTGTTGCGAAGCGCCTGGGCGCTGTTCGAGCCCGAACTTACCGGCGAGACGTCAAGTACGGAGAGCCCGAAATTCATGTTGTGTAGCTCCCTCCTAGAGAAGTGCTGTCAGAGGTGGGTCTCTTCGTCATTCTAGCCGCATTGGCTAAGAGCCCCGTATACGCCTTCAGTCTCACTAAGCGTCTCCTAGCAGGTTGCTAGCGTCGTAGGCTAGATCTCGAAGTCTACGTAGACAACGTCTACGCGAGAAGATCGTAGAAGCCGTGCCCTTCGCAGACAGTTTGTGGGGACACGTAATTTCTTATCGGCGACCGCTGTGGAGCACAATCCTCTCCGGTTGTAGAAGGCAAGGGTAGACGTGACGCCGATTGACGACAGTTTGACGACAACGCCCCTGAATAGCGGTGAACGCACAGGACGCTCGTAGGAAGGAAAAGTGCAGGTTTGCAGCATTTTTTGAACGGTGGTGAACAGCTATGACACACGCTGTTGTCTCTGATAAGGAAGAGGTCCCTGGTTCGAGTCCAGGCAGGCCCACTCTCGGAAATACGCAATTTGCAAGTAAAACATGATACAGAGATAAAGGTTCCGGTGAAGGGCTAGGACCTTATACAGCAACCTGGGCGAGTAAAGCATTTCATATCCTTACTTCAGTTCACGTGGGCGTCCTTGATACAACCTATTATCTTGACGCAATCTAGCATTCTGTGACACAATGCCGATCGCAGCGGATCGTACCGGATTCACGCCCCGGTAATCACGCCTCCGTTGAGGGGAGGGTGGTACTTTTCCAACCAAGTACCACTCGAGCAAGGCCAACCCGCCGTGAGGCGGAGGTGCAAAGTTGCAGGCCTCTTTTGAGGCGGCTGAACTGCCGAAGGTGGTAGAGCGTGAGCCATAGAACGCCCCGGCTAATACTCCTTACCCGAGATGCGTCCTTGTCTTGGCGTGCCTCACAAGCTCTGCTGACCTGCTCCGATTCGTCAGGCAGGAGATAAAGTAAAGAGAGCCTTTACCTAAAAGGCTTGTAGGTAAGGAGGAAACACCGAAATGAGTACCTTGAGCATGAGGCTCAAGCAGCGCGTCAGGATGTTGGCCGCGGGGGCGGTGCTATCTACCACTACCCTGGCCCTCCTGCCTGGCGTCGCTGAAGAAAGAATTGGCGGCGGCGGCATCTTGCTCGTCGCGATGAGGAGGAGGAGGAGGTGGTGGCTCAACTCGTAAAACCTTCCATGGAGCGTCCCCTGTAGGCGTGAGGGGGACAAGGGGGCGAGCTTATAGCCTCACCCCTGGCTCCCGCAAAGGCTTCGGAATTCATTGATTCACATTCGGTTTTTCTGATGAGAGGATGAAATGTGTGCTTCGAATCATGAGCGTGAACCGGAACCTTCTGGAACGGTTCCGGCGGGGGGGATATCCGGACAAGGGCTCAACGCCAGCAAGGAGCTGCTAAAGAGGTCCATCGAAAGGGCTCCTATAGGAATGATGATTATGGATGCCGAGGGACGTCTCTGGGAGAGCAACTCGGCGCTCAAGAGGATGCTCGGCTACGACGAAAAGGGGGCCTGCTCCGACTTCACCCTCCCCGAGGACGCGCAGAAGGACGCGGAACTCTATGGGGAGCTCATGCGCGGCGAGCGCAAGAGCTTCCAGCTGGAGAAGCGCTACGTCCGCAAGGACGGCACCGTGATGTGGGGCCGGCTTTCGGCCTTCCTCGTCGAAGAGGGCGCCGGCGAACCGGCGTTCGCTTTAGGGGTAGTCGAGGACATCGACGAGCGTAAGAGGGCGGAGGAGGCCTTGCGCGTCTCGGAGAGACGCTTCAGGGCGTTATTCGAGCAGTCTCCCCTTTCGGTCCACGTCTTCGAGCCCGACGGACACTCCCTGGCAGCCAATTCCTCCTGGAACGAGCTGTGGAACCTCGGGGAAGGGGAAGAGCCGGAGGGTCACAACATCTTCGAGAACGAGCCGCTGCGAGCCGCAGGGCTCGTACGGTACATCGAAGAAAGCATAAAGGAGGGCATCGTGGTGGCTACGCCGCCGCTTTTGCACGACCCGGCGAAGACCGGCCGAGAGGGTCACAAGAAGTGGATCGAGGCTTGTGTGTACCCAGTGCGACACGAGGAGGGACGCGTCTCCGAGATGACCCTCATCATCGAGGACATAACCGAGCGCAAGGCGCTCGAGGACGAGCTAGCACACCAGGCGTTCCACGACCACTTGACCGGCGTGCCGAACCGGGCCCGGTTTCTTGACCGTCTCGAGCACGCCCTAACCTGCGCGCAGCGGCGCGTTGATTCGGTGGCGGTGCTGTTCCTGGATCTGGATGACTTCAAGGTGGTCAACGACTCCTTGGGGCACGAGGTGGGGGATCAGCTCCTCGCCGCGGTGGCCCAGCGTCTTAAGGGGTGTTTGAGGCCCGGCGACATCATCGGGCGGCTGGGAGGCGACGAGTTTACCGTCTTGCTGGAGGGTGTCTCGGACGCGAACGATGCGAAGGAGACCGCCGAGAGGATCATCCGGGAGCTGAGAGCACCTTTCATTATCGAGGACCACCTCATCTTCACCACAGTCAGCATCGGCATCGCCCTGCAGGACGGCGCAGGAGAGGGGTCGGAGGGTCTCTTGCGGGCCGCGGACATAGCCCTGTATCGAGCGAAGGAGGCCAAGGCTAGCTACGAGGTCTTCGACTGGTGCAAGGACGCGCACGCCCTAGAGCGCTTGGAGTTGGAGAACGACCTCAGGAAGGCTATCGAGCGCGACGAGCTGAGGATCTACTACCAGCCGGTGTTCTCTCTGGTGAGCGATT
>DASQVA010000124.1:0-25660 GCA_035641035.1 Rubrobacter sp.
GCTTGCTCGTCTCGAACCTCTCCAGTATCAGCTCAAATGCCTCCGTGCCGATACGTGCTCCCCCGGAGAAGGGATGCTCCATGGCCCCGATGGTGAACAGCACCAGCCCGATCACCCCAGCCAACGCCATCACCATCAGCCTGTGCGACCACGTGTTCTCCAGTCCGAACAGGTACGTGAAACCCACCGCCGCTACCCCTGCCATGACCAGAACGACCCACAACACGGCCGGTATGCCCTCGTGGGCGGCGACCAGGCGCATCCTCCTTGCGTCCGCCAGCTCCTCAACCTGATCGAGCCCTTCGGCATAGAGCGCCTCTTGGGCCGACCCGTTTGGCTCGAACCCTTGAAGGGTTGCCCGAATGTCGTCGATAAGGACCCACCCGGTGGGGGTCGCCTGTCCCTGCTCCATCAGGGGCGCTCGCCCCTCCCTCATCAGGGGCCACTCTTTGTGGACCACCTCCCGGGCGTAGGATCGGGCGAGCTCCTGCACCTGGTGGCCTTCGGGTTCGGGGAGCCGGTTGGCGAGCCAGAAGATCTCGGCTGTGGCGTTGGCCTCGCTCTCGACCGTCTCGCGCGCACGCCCAAAGTCCTCCCACACGGCGATGACCACGAGTGCTAGCAGCACGGCATAGATGACACCCAAGACCGCGTAGATGAACCCGGCCACATCGTTGTGCTTTTGATGCGAGGCGGCGGGCACCAGGCGCTGGACCAACGCCAGCCCCCCGAGGGCGACGAGGCAAACCCCACCGACCACCAAAACGCCATAAAGTATGCTCGCCGCCATAGAGTTTTCTCCCCTCTATTTTAGTGCGTGCTCGCAAAGCCAACCTCGTGGACACACAAAACAAGTCGCCGCCGCATGCACAACAAGCGCCGCATGCTCTCTGGAGGCTGGCTGGGCCTATGGTGCCTTCCTAGGAAGGCTAGCGCATCCCCCAAATGAGTGGTCTTTACCTCATCTGCCTGACCAACTTCTGAGAATTCCTGTTCTACGACGTTGGGTGAATAGGGGCCTCTCAGGCCGGCGAGATCATGGGCGAAGACCTCAACGAGAACGCCGGCCTACATCGCGACGACGCGAGGACGCTGTACGATATCGAAGGCGTAGTCGGCACGAGCGAGGTCTTAGACCAACAACGCCTTGAGGTCGAAGGTTTGCTGGTCGGCCTATCCTCTCCCGTCCAGCAGGAGAGCAAGGCCGGCTGAGGTACGCCAGTACCGGATCTCGCTGTCCTAGTCTACCGGCGGACTACCATCACGAGGCAGTGGGCGTGGCGCACGACGGAGTCGGAGACGCTGCCCATAAGGGCCCTTCTGAACCCGCCGAGTCCCCTGCTTCCCATCACGATCAAACCGGCCCCGATCTCGTCGGCTTGGCGCACTATAGCCTGGTCCCGCCTCTCCCCCATGCGGAGGTGGGCCTCCGCAACCTTGCCGCCGAACTCCTCGACCTTCCGCACCTGCCCATCGAGCACCCTCCGGGCCTCCTGCTCGACCGCTTCTAGCGCCTGCTCGTAGGTTTCGTACCGCAGCCCGGCCTCGTACACCCGATAGACGGGGTCGGGGTTGCCGGGCCCGACGGTGAGGACGTGCAGCTCGGAGCCGGTGCTATCTGCCATGTCTAGCGCCGTGGAGAGGGCCAGCTCCGCGTCCGCGGACCCGTCGGTGGCCAGCAGTATCCTGGTCGGGAAAATGCTCATCGTCTACCTCCACTCTCACCGGGAGTCGCGATTGGATTGTATCAAGAGACCCAGTACCCGCAGGAGGAGGTCGGTCTGTAAGGCCGATCGTTTTCGGGCGGTTCGGGGTGGTAAGGATCTGCGCTCTCGTGCAAAATGGTCTCGTCCGCCGCCGGCGGCATCGTCGTAAGGGGAGCGTGGCCAGGAGGCTTTCGCCTGGCCAGTCACCGTAGAGGAGAACAACGAGTGCGAATGGGGATAAACCTGGTTAAAGGTGTCGCAACGTTCGTCACGCTGGTTCTCGTGCTCGTCATGGCGCCAGGGTCCGTACTGGACCCAGCGGTGGCTCAGGAGAGCGCGACGCAGGCGCCGCCCGGCGCGCCGAGGCTGGACGCCGGGTCCTGGGCCCTCATTGACGCCAACACCGGACTCTACTTGGCGGGCAAGGACCCAGACAAGCGGATCTCCATAGCGTCGACCACGAAGATGATGGTAGCCCTCGTGGCGCTGGAGGACGGGACGAACCTCAACGAGCGAGTCACCGTCTCGGAGAACGCCGCCTCCTACGCCGGGTCCGTCTACAGCAACGTGGGCCTGTACCCCTACGACCGCGTGAGCGTCCGGGATCTCCTCACAGCGGCCCTCGTTCCCTCAGGCACCGACGCGGTCTACGCCCTGGCCGAGCATTTGGGCGGCGGCAGCGTGGATCAGTTCGTCGGGAGCATGAACGAGAAGGCCAAAAACATAGGCCTCAAGAACACCCACTTCGAGAACCCCGCGGGCATCGATACCAAAGGCAACTACTCCAGCGCTAGGGACTTGGCCAGTATAGTACGGGAGGCGATGAAGTACCCCGAGATCCGCGAGATCGTCGGCAAGTCGGAGGCCACCATCACGACCCAGGATCGGGAGATAGGGCTCGTCAACACCAACCTGCTCGTCGTCCCGAACTCCGGCTACGACTACGAGCCGGCGACCGGCGTCAAGACGGGCACATCGCCCCAGGCCGGGCCCTGCCTCGTGGCCTCCGCCAGCAGCGGCGAGGAGTCCTACGTGGCGGTCGTGCTCGACGCCGCCAACGACCTCTACCGCTTCGAGGCGGCCCGAACAGCGCTGGAGTACGGCTTCGGTGACTTCGAACGCGAGGCCCTCGTCAGCCGCGGGGACGTCCACGGGCAGCTTCAGCTCCCCTTCCGCCGGGACGAGTCGGTGAAGCTCGTCGTCGCGAAGAGCGTCTCTGGGCTCGCCGGACCCGGCCTAAAGGTCGAACGCGAGGTGACCACAGAGAAAGAGGCGCCCCCGGCGGCCAAGGCCGGCCGCAAGCTCGGCGAGATCGAGGTTTTTGTTGACGGCAAGCGCATCGGGAGCAGCCCCCTGGTTGCCCAGAAGAGCTACGAGGAGGCCGGGATCTGGCAGAGGGTGAAGTATTGGGGCTCAGGAGTGAAGGAGTGGGTCCTGTCCCGCTGAACTCCGGCGTACTCCCCGGCGAGAACTTTAGCGATCGCTCTGGCGAGCGTCCGGGCTAAACCTCCTGCCCGTCCACCGCGGTGGGCGTGATGTAGACGATGACGCCCCGGTCCCCGGCTCCCTCGGCGCACACCAGTCCCCGTAGCGCTCGACGCCGCGCTGCACCCTCGCGAGCCCCATGACGGTGTCCTCGAACTGCTCGGGCTCGTGGAGCCGCTAGAAGACGCCAAAGGGCTTGTCCGAGTAAACCGGGTAGAACCCGACGCCTGTCGCGCACGTGGTAGACGGGAAGGCCATCTCTTCGGTGGCCCCGAACTCCACCCTTAGGTGGGGCTCTCTGGCCGTGAACGTGTCTACGACCGGGGCGAGACCGAGGACGGCACCTGTTACATCGCGATGGAGTACGTACCGGGCGGCACCCTGAAGGAGTGGCTCGGGGAGATGAGCCCGCTGGAGTCCCGCGAGGCGGCGGCCATGGCCGTCCAGATCGCCGGGGCGCTCGGGGCCACCCACAAGCGCGGTGTGGTCCACCGCGACACAAAGCCTCACAACGTGCTGGTGATCGCCTCGGGCGATTTGAAGGTGACGGACTTCGGCATAGCAAGGGCGGCCTCCGCCGCCACGATCTCCGTGACGAACGCCGTGTTCGGCACGGTGGGCTACATCTCGCCCTAGCAGGCCCTGGGGGAGCCCGTAAGCCCCAGGACCGAACTGTACATCCTGGGCGTGATCCTCTACGAGATGCTCACAGGCGAACGATCGCCCAAAAGTCTTAACCCCGTTATCCCCGAGCAATTGAACGCCCTCGTCGTAAAGTTCCTCGCCAAAGACCCTGCGAACCGCCCCGGGCGGGAATCGGCGACCGACGATGCTATATTCTCAACCTGGAGTGTTTGCTACGGGAGGAGCGCAGGTTGGCCGAGTTGGGCGTCGGACACAAATTCCCTCACTTCGAGCTGCCGGACCAGTTGGACTATCCCTGGAGCCTCTCCGGCCAACTGGCGACGGGACCCGTGGTGCTGGTCTTTTATCGCGGCGATTGGTGCTCATACTGCAACGGGCAGCTGGTCAGCTATGCCAGGAATTACGGAGAGTTCGAGAGGCGCGGGGCGCAGGTAGCGGGCATCAGCGTCGACCCGCCGCGCAACGGGGCGAAGATGGTCGGGAAGCTCCTGCTCCCCTTCCCTCTCCTCAGCGATCCGGAGGGGGAGCTCGCGCGCCGGTGCGGCCTGTGGAACGCGGAGGAGGGCGTGGCCGTGCCCGCCATCGTCGTCGTTGATCAATCGGGCGAGGTGCGCTACCTCTACTCCGGTGGCGACTTCGCCGACAGGCCCGGCGACGAAGAGATCTTCACCGCCCTAGACGGGCTCGACGGTCGCATAGAGCGCACCACCGGCGGACCCGAGGTCCGGGTCACGGCGGCGCGGGCCCGCGAGACCAGCGTCCGACCGGACCGACCGGCCATGGGACTAGAGCAGCTCATCCCCTACTACCGGGGCATCCTGTTCACCACCATCGCCCTTAAAAAGCGATTCGGCGCTTGGGGGCGCTCGGGCAGGAAGGCCCTCAGAGAGGTGGACGCGTACCAGGCCATGGTCCTTCGCTACATGAAGGCCCTCCAAGATACCGTCGAGAGCAAGCGCCAGGAGGGTTGATGGACTTCTCCCGCTTCCGAGGAGGAAGCGACCCTTCTTGATCTTCGCCTCCTCCACTTCTGACGAGAACGCTGGACGGCAGCGAGACCTCTTGGAGAGTCAACGAGGCCGGCTTCGCGGATCGCGACCTGCTGGTGCTCCGCCTCTTCGAGGATGGGTCCGACGCCGCCGCGGGCGAAACGCGGTCACCCCGAAGGGTCTACCGCGGCCAGGGGTGATTTGGGGGTCGGAGACGAGTGGTCAGCGGTGGTGCTAGTCGGGAGACACGGTGGGGCAAGGTTCCGTTCCGGCGAGCCCGTCCCCGCGCCCGATCTCTTCACCCGCATATACCCCATGCCCATGCGCCGCCGCGAGATGCGGGAGAAGCGCCGAGACTAGGGGTTCTGCGCGGGTAGTATATTCACGATCTGTAGAGGCGCGTGAACGGGCCGGGACGGGGGCTGCTTGGGACCATTTTTTGAGAGGGGCACGGGACGTTTTCGGGCCCTGTGGCGGCTCGTTTTTCAGTACTGGGCCAACAGCGTGGCTGTTCCGCTTTTCGCCAACCTGCTCCTGGTCGCCTGGCTGCTTCTCCGCCCCGGCGGGGAGGACGCCTCCGGCGGTCTGGACACCTCGGTCCTCGCAGACTCCCCCATGCTACCCCTGATCAGGAGCGTCGCCGGGCTGGTGGGTGCGGTACTTAGCGTTTGGCTGGCGATACGCTTCATGGACCGGCGGCCCTTCGGGGACCTCGGGTTTCGCCTGGACCGCGGATGGTGGCTGGACCTCCTCTTCGGCCTTGCCCTGGGTGCGCTGCTGATGACGACGATCTTCCTGGTGGAGTCGGGGCTCGGTTGGATCTCGGTAGCCAGCACGTTCGAGACCACCGGGACCGACGCGCCCTTCGCGCTCTCCATCCTCCTGCCCGTCGCGGCGTTCGCCTGCGTGGGCTTCTACGAGGAGACGGTCTCCCGCGGCTACCAGCTGCGCAACGCCGCCGAGGGGCTCAACTACCCAGCCCTCGGCCCCCGCGGCGCCGTAATGGTGGCATGGGCGTTGTCGTCGATCTTCTTCGGTGTGCTGCATGCCAGCAACCCTAACGCCACGTCCTTAAGCACCTTCAACATCACCCTGGCCGGCCTGATGCTCGGCTTCGGCTACGTGCTCTCCGGCCAGCTTGCGATCTCCATTGGTCTGCACGTCACCTGGAACCTCTTCCAGAACGCCGTCTACGGCCTACCCGTAAGTGGCTTCGGAACCTTCGGGGCTAGTTTTCTCTCCACCGAGCAGGCCGGTCCCGACCTGTGGACTGGCGGGTCCTTCGGCCCCGAGGGCGGGCTGCTCGCCCCAGCCGCCATGCTCTTGGGTGTCGTCCTCACAGCGCTCTGGGTGCGGTTGCGCACCGGCAAAATCTCGCTTTACACCCCTATTGCCGAAGGCCACGCGCCAAACTCTCCGCCGGAGAAGCCTTCGGGGAGCGGGCCGTCCTACCTCCCGCCATCGAGTCCGCGGTAAGACCCGGTTTTTCGGATCCCGATTTAGGCCTTGTTCATCAAGGCCTTGTAAATTTGATGCAGGTGGTCGGAGAAGGTGACGACGGCGAACACGGCGGCCACGAGGCGGGTGACGCGCGGCACGAGCACGAGGCCGTAGGTAAGGAAGGAAGCAACCCACACGCTGAGGCAAAACTTGCACGTCAGGAGCTCGCCTACGGACCTCCGCAGGCCTTCGCCCCTGGGCTTCTCGTCGAGCTTCTTGGGGCTCTCCTTCTCCTGGATCTCGGTGAACGGGGCGCGCAGGGGGCTCGTAACCGCGTCCTGGGACCCGATCAGACTCAGCTTATGTGCCGCCATACCGAGCAGCGCGATGTCACGGGCCTCTATCCGCTCGGGGATGGGGCGCCCCATGACCCGGGCGACGAGGAGAAAGAGGGCGAAGATAAGGTTGAATACCCCAGCCAGAACACTGTAGGATAAGAGAGGTATGTCTTCTCCCGTTTTGTAGCCCTCGAAGATACCCTCGGGTGGCTTGCCTTCGCTCATATTTGCTCCTCGCGTAGATGCTTTGTGCGTTGGCGCTCTCCGGAGATATCCCCCGCGCGTCGCGGCGCTTAAACATCCAAGAGGTGTCATTAATTACCGTTTGGCGCGAGAGAAGAACGGGCAAGGACCGCAAACAGCGAAGGGAACGGTCGCACAATCCCGTGACCATGACAGAGAGGACAGCCGAAATGACCGAAGACCAGCACACGCAGCAGGACCCGACTCAGCAGTACCCGCAGCCGCAGTACCCAGAGCAGACCCAGATGGACCAGCACCCCGGCCTCGAGCAGGAGATGCAGCCGAAGCCGGACTACGGCGAAGAGACGTACCGCGGCAGCGGTAAGCTCGAAGGAAAGAAGGCGGTCATCACCGGCGGTGACTCCGGTATAGGGCGGGCGGTCGCGCTGGCCTTCGCCCGTGAGGGCGCGGACGTACTGATCTCCTACCTCCCGGAGGAGGAACCCGACGCCCAGGAAACCGCCCAGTCCATCGAGGCATCGGGCCGCAAGGCCGTCAAGGTGCCCGGGGACATCGTCGAAGAGGCCCAGTGTCAGGCGGTGATACAGCAGGCCGTGGACGAGTTCGGCCACATAGACGTCCTGGTCAACAACGCCGCCCACCAAATGACCGTGAGCGGGATAGCCGACGTCTCCACCGAGCTGCTCGACCGCACGTTCAAAACCAACATCTACGCCATGTTCTGGCTGGTCAAGGCGGCGCTCCCCCACCTGAAGGAGGGCGGCTCCATTATCAATGTGGCCTCCATTCAGGCCTACCAGCCCGCCCCGACCCTGCTCCCGTACTCCTCGACAAAGGGCGCCATCGTATCCTTCACCAAGGGCCTCGCCCAGGAGGTCGTGCAGTACGGGCTGCGGGCGAACTCCGTGGCGCCAGGGCCCGTGTGGACCCCGATCATCCCGGCCTCCATGCCCGGCGAGACGGTCTCCCAATTCGGCGGAACCTCCCCGATGGGCCGTCCTGCCCAGCCCGCCGAGCTCGCCCCAGCCTTCGTCTTCCTCGCCTCTCAGGAGGCCAGCTACGTAAATGGTGAGACGCTCGGCGTCACCGGAGGCCAGCCGCTGCCGTAGGCGTGCCGCGCCTGCAGCGGGTTTCCGGCATCGAGTATCAGCCGTCAGGGCCCTCCAAGTCCGACGGCCCCCGGAGGCGAACATGCCCGCGTTCCTCGCTGGCGAGGTCTCCCCAAAACTTTTATCTGGAACCTGATGCCTGAAACCTGACACCTATGCGACGATACGCTACGCTAGGGGGGCGGCGGAGCGGCTAGGAGGCGCGGTATTGGGCATCGTCGTCCAGAAGTACGGCGGGAGCTCCGTGGCGACGGCGGAGCACATAAAGGCCGTCGCCGAGAGGGTGAAGAGAGCCCACGACTCGGGCCTCAGTCTCATCGTGACCGTCTCGGCCATGGGGAAGCAGACCGACCGGCTCTTGAGGCTCGCGGGAGAGGTCAGCCGGGACCCTTCGCCGCGCGAAATCGACCAGCTCCTCTCGACCGGCGAGCTCCAGTCCGTAGCGCTCCTGGCGATGGCGCTGCACGACAGGGGTGTGGCGGCCACCTCGCTAACCGGCCTGCAGGCCGGGATGAAGACGACCGGGCGCTACGGGTCTGGCATGATCTCCGGGATCCAGCCCGACCGCCTGCGCGGGCTGCTCGACGAGGGGCAGGTCGCCATCGTCGCCGGCTTCCAGGGGGTGAACACTTTAGGAGACATCATGACGCTGGGGCGCGGCGGGTCCGACACGACAGCGCTCGCGCTCGCGGCGGCGCTCGGGGCCGACCGATGCGAGATCTTCACGGACGTGGACGGCGTCTACACGGCGGACCCGCGCATCGTGCCGGAGGCCCGGCGAATACCCGTGATGCTCTCCTCCGAGATGGCGGAGATGGCCTGGCGGGGGGCAAAGGTCATGCACCCGCGGGCGGTCGAGCTCGGGGCCTTGTACGGGATCGAGATCCACGTAAAGAGCTCCTTCGCCGAAGGGCCCGGCACGATCATCACTGGAGGTAGCGGTTTGGAGCACCTGGAGACCCGCGAGACGGTAGCCGGCATAGCGCACGACCTGGACGTCTCGCGTATCACCCTGACCGGTATAAAGACAGGCGCCGGTACCATGAGCCGCGTGTTTACGCCCTTAGCCGAAGCGGGCATCTCCGTCGACGTCATCGTCGAGAGCGCCCCGAAAGAGGGCTCCTCAGACGTAGCCTTCACCGTCCGGCGCGGTGACTTCCGGGACGCTCTGCGGCTCGCCGGGGAGGTCGCGGAGTCCTTGGGGGGACAGATCGAGGGCGAGGAGGAGCTCGGGAAGGTCTCCGTCGTCGGAACTGGGATGCTCAACCGTCCGGGATACGCGGCGCGGATGTTCGCGACCCTCGGGGAGGCGGGCATCCCCATCAGGCTCGTGTCGACGTCGGAGATACAGGTGACGTGCGTGTTGGCCGCCGGGCGAGTAGAAGAGGCGGTAAGGGTTTTGCACAGGGACTTCGATCTGGAGGAGAGAGATGTTTAGAGGCGCGTTCACGGCCCTCGTCACACCGTTCAGGAACGGGGAGGTGGATGTGGAAGCCCTCGAAGGCATGGTCGAATTCCAGATACAGAACGGCATTCACGGCCTCGTCCCCTGCGGCACCACCGGCGAGACCCCGGCCATGAGCGAGAGTGAGGACCGGCTCGTCATCGAGACCGTGGTGCGTGTCGCGAATGGGCGGGTGCCCGTGATCGCGGGTACCGGCTCCAACTCGACCGACATGGCCATCAAGTACACAAAGATGGCGGAAGAGGTAGGGGCCGACGGCTCCTTGCAGGTCTCCCCCTACTACAACAAGCCGACCCAGGAGGGCCTGTACCGCCACTTTGCCGCCGTCGCCGAGAGCACGGATCTGCCGATAATCCTCTACAACATCCCAGGTCGCACGAGCGTTACGATAGACGCCGAGACGACGGCCCGCCTCGCGGAGATCCCTAACATCGTCGGGACGAAGGAGGCGACGCTCTCTATGAACATGGCGATGGACGTGATGAACCTGTGCGGCGAGGGCTTCGATGTGCTCTCCGGGGACGATCCCGTCACGCTGCCGCTAATGTCGCTCGGGGGGCGGGGTGTGATCTCCGTCGCCTCCAACGTCGCCCCCGCGGCCGTCTCCGACATGGTGAACGCCCTGCTTAAAGGCAACTGGGAGCGGGGCCGCGAGCTCCATTACGAGCTCCTGCCGCTCTTCCGTGCCCTCTTCGTCGAGACCAACCCGATCCCGGTCAAGACGGCGGCCTCCATCCTCGGGCTGTGCTCCGACGAAATGCGGATGCCTATGATCCCGCTCCAGGGGGAGAACCTCGACACCCTGAGGCGCATCATGGAAGAGTCCAACCATCTCCTCCCAACCCCCGAGGAAGTGTGATTCGTGCAGCCATTATCGGGGCAGCGGGGCGCATGGGCCGCGAGCTGTGCCGCGCCGCCCTTGAAACGGAGGCCGTCGAGCTCGCCGGCGGCACCGTCGAACCCGGCGCCCCCGAGCTAGGAGCCGACCTCGGCGATTTGTGTGGAGCGGGGAAGACCGGCATAACCGCCACCAAGGAGCCGCCCGAAGACGCCAGGGTCCTGATCGAGTTCACCACCCCCGCGGCAACCGTCGAGCACCTCACCTACGGCAAGCCGCACGTGATCGGAACCACAGGTCTCTCCACTGGGCAGCACGCCCGCGTCGAGGACGCGTCGCGTAGAGCTCCCATAGTGATCGCTCCGAACATGAGCGTCGGGGTCAACCTTCTTCGCCAGGTCGTGCGTGAGCTCTCAGCCAAGCTGGGCGCAGACTACGACCTGGAGGTCGTGGAGGCGCACCACCGCAGCAAAAAGGACGCGCCCTCGGGCACCGCCCTGTTGCTCGCGCGAGCCGCCGCCGAGGGACGAGGGCGGGATCTCGACGAGGTCGTCGTTTACGGGAGGGAGGGCGTCTCGCCGCGAGAGGAGGGCGAGATCGGGATCCACGCCCTGCGCGGCGGTGCAGTGGTGGGCGAGCACCGCCTAATCTTCTACTCCGGCGGCGAGGAGGTCGAGGTCGTCCACCGCGCCTTGTCCCGCCGCACGTTCGCCGAGGGGGCCCTTCGGGCCGCCCGCTTCGCCGCCGGCGCGAAGCCCGGCCTCTACACCATGCACGATGTGCTAAACGCCTGACCGGGCGTTGAGAAATGCAGAAAGGAAGGGTGTTACCCCTCGACGAACTCGCCCACTATCCTTAATAGCGGCCACGTTTCCGTCTCCGTGAACGCCGCCCGCTCCGGTCCTGATAATAGCCGCCCGTCCGTCATCGCCGTAAGCTACCGCAAGGTCCCGCAGAACGCCGTCCCAGACGGGAGACGCTAAACTCTTTCGTGTGATCCAGATAGAGAGGAACCCATGACAGACGTCACCTCCACCGTGCCTCTGATCCCCCGCGAGGTCCTCTTCGGCAACCCGCAAAGGGTGTCGCCCCGCCTCTCCCCCGATGGGGAGCGCCTCGCCTACCTCGCCCCTAGAGAAGGCGTCCTGAACGTCTGGGTCGGTCCGGTCGGAAGCCGGGTCGGCGGGAGCGACTTCGAGCCGGTGACCGAGGACAGAAAGCGCGGCATCCGGACTTACTTCTGGGCCGAGGACGGCCGGCACATCGTCTACCTCCAGGACGAGGGCGGCGATGAGAACTGGCGCATCCACACCGTCGACCCTGTCACGAAAGAGGACCGTGATCTCACGCCGTTCGAGGGCGTGCAGGCCCAGATAGTTGACACCGCCCGCCGCTTCCCGGACACGCTGCTAGTCGCACTCAACCGCGAGAACCCCGAGCTGCACGACGTCTACCGCCTAACCCTCTCGACTGGCGACCTCGACCTCGAGGCGAAGAACCCGGGCAACGTCGTCGGCTGGGTAGCCGACGCCGAGTTTCGGGTGCGCGGCGCCCTGGCCGCCACTCCCGAAGGCGGCTTCGACCTGCTGCTGTGCGAGGGAGCCGGCGAGGAAGCGGACTGGCGTAAGTACCTCGGCTGGGGTAAGGAGGACGCCCTCTCCAGTGGTCCCGTAGGCTTCACCGAGGACGGCGGGAAAATGTACCTCCTCGACTCGCGCGGGGCCAACGCCTCCCGGCTCGTCCTGCTCGACTTGGACAGCGGCGAGACTGAGGTTCTGGTCGAAGACCCGCGCTACGACGTGGGCCAGATAGTGAGGCACCCCGAGACCCAAGAGGTCCAGGCCGCCGCCGTGGAGCGCGCTCGCACGGAGTGGGTGGTGCTCGACGACGATATCAGGGAGGACTTCGAGGCTATAAAGGGCTTGAGCCGCGGGGAATTCGCCGTCACGAGCCGCGACCGGGCCGACGAGAGCTGGCTCGTCGCCTTCACCACCGACGACGGCGGCGCCTCGTATTACGCTTACAACCGGGGGTGCAAGCGCGGCGAGCACCTCTTCGCCGCCCGCCCCGACCTCGCGGACTACACGCTCGCCCGGATGAAGCCTATCTCCTTTACCTCTCGCGACGGCCTGACGGTCGAGGGCTACCTGACACTGCCGCCGGAAGGCCCCGGCGAGGGCTTGCCGATGGTGCTCAACGTTCACGGCGGTCCGTGGGCGCGGGACGGGTGGGGCTACGACCCGGAGGCCCAGTGGCTCGCCAACCGGGGGTACGCGTGCCTGCAGGTCAACTACCGAGGCTCGACCGGATACGGCAAGGAGTTTTTGAACGCCGGCAATAGGGAGTGGGCCGCCAAGATGCACGACGACCTCGTGGACGCGCTCGGGTGGGCCGTCGAGGCGGGCGTGGCCGACCCTGAGCGGGTCGCGATCTACGGTGGCTCCTACGGCGGGTACGCAGCACTCGTCGGGGCAACGTTCACGCCGGACCTCTTCAGGTGCGCGGTGGACATCGTGGGACCTTCGAGCCTGATCACGCTGATAGAGAGCATCCCGCCTTACTGGAAGCCACTGGTCGCGACCTTTCACGAGCGCGTCGGCAACCCCAAGACCGAGGCAGACTTTCTAAAGAGTCGCTCCCCCCTCTTCTTCGTGGACCGCATCAGGATCCCGATGCTAGTGGCGCAGGGTGCCAACGATCCGCGCGTCAAGCAGGCCGAGGCCGAGCAGATCGTTGCCGCCATGAGGGAGAAGGGCATCGACCACGAGTACCTGCTCTTCGAGGATGAGGGCCATGGCTTCGCGAGGCCAGACAACCGGCTCGTGTTCTACGCCGCCGCCGAACGCTTCCTAGCGAAGCACCTCGGCGGACGCGAGGAGGTGTAACGCCTGGCTGGCGGCTAGTCCCCTTCCGGCGAGACTAGGGTCTCGACCCAGGCCGCGTCCACGCCCATCCTCTCGGCTATCTCCTCGTCGGAGAGGCCGAGCCTGCGCAGGCGCTCGACCTCTTCCGCCATACAGACTTCGCCGCGGTCCTCCACGCCAACCTCCCCGAGCGGGTCTACGGTGATTTTCGGAAGGTACCACGCAGCGGCGGTGTAGGCGAGTCCGACCGGCTAGATGGCCGGGGGTACCTCCAGGGTCATACCCGGGTGGATCGTAGAGCCGGAAAGATCGTTCGCCTCACGGATAGCCTCCACCTTGGGCCTCGGGTCCTCCCCGGGCAGGGTGTGCTCCACGGCGATCTCCCAGAGCGTCTCTCCCGGCGCGACGGTGTAGCGCACGGTAGGAGCCTCGGCCCCGGCCCCACTACTACCCGCGTACAGCGCGAACGAGAGCGCAGCGACCACGAACAGGGCTCCGAGCCTCCGGTGACGGTATTTTACGCGGTCCTTTCTCACCCGTGAAATATAAGGGACGATCACCCCCTTCCCAACGGTCCTTTCGCGGATGCCCGGGCTGGCCGTGCGGCCCCCCGGGGAATAGAATCCTTACCCATGCGCTTCACCAAGATGCACGGCTGCGGCAATGACTTTTTGATCTTCGACCCCGGCGAGGTCGAGGGCGCAGATCTGCCCGATCTCGCCCGGAGGGCCGGCGATCGCCACTTCGGCGTCGGGGCGGACGGGATCCTGGTGCCAACGCCTTCGGAGGTCGCCGATCTGGAGATGGTCTACTTCAACTCGGACGGCTCACCTTCGAAGATGTGCGGCAACGGACTGCGCTGCCTGGCCCGCTACGCCAAAGACTACGAGCTGGTCGCGGGCGAAGCCTTCACCATCGCCACGGGCGCAGGGATCAAGAAATTGCTCCTCTTCGAAGATGGCTCCTCGCGGGTGGACATGGGGCCGCCGGAGTTCGCCCCGGAAATAGGGCTCGGCGGCATGCGCTTCCTGCGTGTCTCGATGGGTAACCCGCACGCGGTCGCTTTCCTCGGCAGTGTGGCGGCGGTGGAGGAGCTGGATCTCGGCGTTGTCGGCCCGTCCGTCGAGAAGGCCCCTGTCTTTCCCGAGGGGACGAACGTAGAGTTTGTATTCGCGCCGGGTGGGCGCGAGGTGCGGATGAGGATCTGGGAGCGCGGCGCTGGCGAAACCCTTGCCTCGGGTTCGGGCTCGTGCGCCGCGGCGGTCGCGGCGGTGAAGTTGGGTCTTGCCGAGAGCCCGGTTCGGGTGAGCTTGGACGGAGGAGTCGTCGAGATAGCTTGGGCTGGAGAGAGTTCGCCAGTCTACATGACCGGGCCGGCGGAGTACGTCTGCGAGGGGGAGCTGTTGCTCGGTGGCTAGCCGCAGTGAGCTGGAGCTCTGGAGCTAGCTGATCTTGATGAGACCGTGGCGGGCGGCGAACAGGAGGGCCTGAAGCCGCGAGTGCACGCCCAGCTTGTTTAAGATGTTCATCATATGGGTGCGCTCGGTATCCACACTCACGTGCAGCTTTGCCGCGATCTCCTTGTTCGAGAGGCCTTCGCCGAGAGCCTGGAGGACCTCTCTCTCTCGCAGCGTGATCTGCTCGATGCTCGCGCGCGCCTCGCGCTCCTCCTCACGGCTCTGCCCGGCCAGGCGCAGCAGCGCGATCAGCTCTTCCTGAGAGAGTAGGGTCTCGCCCTCGCCCAGGCGTCGCGTCGCGTCCAGGATCTCGTCCACGCCAGCGGATTTATGAAGGATGCCCGCAGCCCCGGACTCGACAGCCCGGGCGTGCTCGGCCCGATCCAGGCTCGCGGTCAGGACCAGCGCCGCGAAGTTCGGGTTGGCCTCGCGCAGGTCTTTGATCAGGTCGATCCCCTCCCCGTCCGGCAGAGCGAGGTCTATGACCCCGAGGTCGACCTTGAGACCGTCCATTACCTTGCGCGCCTCGGCGAGAGAGCCGGCCTGCGCCACCACCTCGAACTCCGGTTCCCGGTCGAAGACGAACGCGAGCGTCTGGCGGAACGAGGCGTGGTCCTCAACCAACAAGATTCGATGCATGTCCCTCTTTCGACCTACCTGGCCCGCAGATCGCGCGTACGAGAAGAATATACCAGTTTTGGCAGCCGCGCTAACGCCCGCGCAAGGGCCGGCTCAGGCGTTCGAAAAGTCTTCGGCGTCCCCGGCAGTCAGGGCGGGAAGCGTCACCCGGAGGCTCACCCGCGTCCCCACGCCCTCCTCGCTCGCCACCTCCAGTTTCCCGCCGAGGCCGTGGACGCGCTCATGCATCCCCGTGAGCCCGATCCCGGGGGACCTCTCGGGTCCGAAGCCCTGGCCGTCATCCTCAATCTCCACCCTGATCTCGTCGTCGGCCACCCCGAGGGAGACCGTCGCGCGCCTGGCGCCCGAATGGCGCCGGACGTTCACCAGCGCCTCCTGGACGACGCGCACCACCTCGATGC
The DNA here is from genome assembly GCA_035641035.1 of Rubrobacter sp. GTDB lineage: Bacteria > Actinomycetota > Rubrobacteria > Rubrobacterales > Rubrobacteraceae > Rubrobacter_D. The sequence continues at coordinate 15,581 of DASQVA010000124.1, forward strand.
CCGCCGCCGCGGAGATCTCCTTCGGGAAGTTCTCGTCCACGACCAGCTCTAGCGTGCGCCCGCCGCCCATCTTGCGGTTCAGTTCTACGATGGACTCGAGGGAGCGGACCAGCGAGTGTTCCCTGACGTTCTCGGTCCGCAGGTCGTAGATGGCGTCGCGCAGACCCCCGACCGCCCTCTTGAGCGCCTCCATCTGTCGGGCGGCCTCCTCGTCGCGGTCCACGCCGCCGGGTATCGCCCGAACGACCTGCATGGATTGCAGGGCGTAGGTGAGGTCCTGGAGGACCACGTCGTGCAGCTCGCGGGCTATCCGGCGGCGCTCGGTGTCCCGGATCTCGCGTAGGGCCTCCTCGGCCCGCTTGCGAGCGGTAATGTCCACCATCGTGCCTTCGTAGCCGACGATCTCGCCAGCTACGTCGTAGGTGGCCCGCGCGCTCATCGAGGCCCACATGGGGCTCCCGTCCTTGCGGTACATCCGGACCTCGAAGCCGCTCACGAAGCCGTCTTGCCGGGCGACACGGTACAGCTCAGCCCGGCGCTCGGCCTCGACGTAGAGCTCGTGCCCGATGTCCGAGACGGCATCAAGGAGCTCCTCTGGCGACCCGTAGCCGAACATGCGCGCGAGCGCGGGGTTGGCCGTGAGAAACCGGCCTTCGACTGTGGTCTGGAAGATGCCCTCCACGGCGTTCTCGAAGATCGAGCGGTACTTCTCCTCGGCCCGTCGACGCTCGCGACGTACCTCGGCCTCCCTGAGCTCCCGCTCGATGGCGGTGTTGAGCCGGGCGAGGTTGTCCTTCATGAGGTAGTCGTGGGCCCCGGACTTCATGGCCGCGACCGCGGCGTCCTCGCCGATCTGGCCGCTCACGATGATGAAAGGCAGATCCACGAATCCCTTGCGCCGCAGGAGATCTAAGGCCGCTACCGAGCTGAAGGCCGGCATGAAATGGTCCGAGACGACGAGATCCCAACCCCGCTCGTCTAGGGCAGCCTCCATCGCCTCCGCGGTGTCCACCCGCTTCCACGCGGGCTCGTAGCCGCCCCGCCGCAACTCCCTTAGCAGGAGCAGGGCGTCGTCCTCGGAATCCTCGACCAGCAAGATCTTGAGCGGAACGCCCATTCAGGCACCCACCCAGGCATCCACCCAGGCACCCGCCCAGGGAGAACCCTCACCTGTTTCGGGCGCGACTTTCGGGGGACGAGTCCGCCACTTCAGCGCCGACAGAGTACTTCGCATAGTAGCCATCGAACCGTGCTTCTATTCTAGTGATCCACAGAGCCCGCGGCAAACTACTGAGACAAAGACCATCGTCGCGATCCCGGGCGTCAGCCCAAAAATCATTCATTTGGGGGATGCGGTGCGGGCTTCCCGGGGGCATAATCTTATCGAAGCGCGGGCCGGCATTAACCCTCTTCTCCGGCTGCGCTACTCTCCATAGCGGGCCGGCACCTTCCCCTCCTGAAAGCCGGTCCGCTTCTGTATGTCTCGTGGTCTGCCAGCGAAGATCACTCTTTTGGGGGATGCACCGATCATCAGGCGAGGCCTATAATTGCGCTAGGTGTTGACGCCCGGTAGGTCGAACGGGCTTTTTGTGCGAAAGGATGAGAGGCCCGCAGAAGCTGCTGGCGGGATCGAGGTGAGATTGAGAGACAAGACGATTCTGCTGGTCGAGGACAACCCGGACGACGAGCTGCTCGCGCTGCGGGCTCTGAGGAAAAACGACATCGCGGGTGAGGTGGCTGTCGTCCGCGATGGGGTCGAGGCCCTTGACTACCTCTTCGGTACCGGGAACGACGGGGACGCCGGCGTCTTACCGCGGCTTATCCTGCTCGACCTCAACCTACCCAAGTTGGGCGGGCTGGAGGTCCTCAAGCGCCTGCGCTCTGACAAGCGGACGCAGCTCCTCCCCGTGGTCATCCTGTCATCGTCTGGTGAGCAACGGGACATGCGCGATGGCTACGGTCTAGGGGCCAACAGCTACGTCCGCAAACCGGTGAACTTCGAGCAGTTCGTCCAGGCCGTCACGCAACTCAAGAATTACTGGCTCGTCCTGAACGAAGCCCCGCCTGCCAGCGCTTAGCATCCTTGTTCCCGGGATGCCAGGGACGGATTGCCGGAGCCAGGGGCGGTCGTACCGATCCTCCCACCGCCCCCCACCCCAGTCGCAGCAGGGTAGAAGGGTGCCTAGAACGTGTAGTTCGCGCCTTCGGCGAGCTCCGCTTCCAGCTCATCCACGAACTGCCTGGCGGTACGTCCGGAACGACCGGCGTGCCAACGGTCCCAGAGCAGGGCACGCTTTGGGAGATCTTCCGCGGGGATCTCTATGCCGCGTTCCCTGACGAGCCCGGCGACCATATCGAGGTACCGTTGCTGATCCGGGGAGGGGAACGTCAAGCGCAGCCCGAAACGGGCCACCAAGGAGAGCTTCTCTTGCATGGTGTCGCGGGCGTGAACGTCGTCGCCGGCGAGGCCGGCGCTTGCGACACCGTCGCCGCGGTCGGAGAAGTTCTCCCGGATCAGGTTCCGGCGATTCGAGGTGGCGTAGAGCCGGACGTTCTCCGGCGGCCCCTCGATGCTGCCCTCCAATAGCGCCTTGAGCGCTTTGTACTCGACCTCATGTTCCTCGAAGGAGAGGTCGTCCACAAAGAGGATGAAACGCCCACCCCTTGCTCGCAGAACCTCCAACACCTGCGGGAGCTCCGCTAGGTCTCCTTTCGCAACCTCGACCAGCCGCAGCCCCTCGTCCGCGTACTCGTTCAGGATGGCCTTGACGGTCGAGGACTTGCCCGTACCCGGCGGGCCGTAGAGGAGGGCGTGGTGCGCCGGGAGCCCGGCGATAAAGCGCTCGGTGTTTCTGAGCAGCGGCTCCCGCTCGCGCTCGTAGCCGACGAGCCCGCCGAGGCGAACCGGGTCGGGTCGGGCTACCGCCCGCAGGCAGTCTCCTCTCCAGCGGAACGCCCGATAGCGCCCGAAGGTACCGGCGCCGTGCCTGGCGAAGTGTTCCGCTAGCAGCCCCGCGCAGTCTCCCCAGCCCCTGGCCGCCGCGAGCTTCCGGGCGATCGCGCTGCGTGCACAGTCCTCGCCGGCGCGTCCAGAGTAGTTCCAGGGGATCCAGATGCCGGCCAGCTCGGGAGCCTTACCCTCGACTAGCCCGAGCAAGGTTTCGGCGTCGAGGTCGAAGAGTTCCTGGAGCGTGCTGAGGTCGCGACGGGTCTGCTCGACGAGCGCCCCTGACGGGCCCTCCGTATCTCCCCTCTCCGCGCTCAGGGAGAAGGGGTTCTCGTCGTCGAGGAGACGGCCCACCAAGTGCGCCCGCCAGGCATCGGCCAGGATGGGATCGGGTTCCGCGGCGAGCTCCCCCCACAGCCGCCCGAAGGTCCGGGCTACCGACGTTGGGTCCGGCGCCTCCGCAGCTAGGAGCCCGAGCAGCGCCAGGAGGTCACGCGCCGCCGGCGATCCTAGAACCCCGCCCAGCACGGCCAGTCCTCGCGCCCGCAGGAGCAGCCAGTCTATCTCGTTTCGGTCCATACAGTGCGGCACTGTACAGCAAAGCCGGTCGGCCAGTCAGACGATAAGCAAGGTGAGTGCTGATGAGCTGCTTATCGACGAGCTGCGTGTAGAGGTCGCGTCGTCGACCGGCGAGCGTTGCCAGCGTCGCAAAGGCGAGGGCGGCGAAGGTTACGCCGGCGAAGCTAGTCCAGTCGATGCCGTCTTCTATAGCCGAGCCGTAGTAGTAGACCGCCGCCGACCTAAGGTCTTCGAGGTCCTCGGAGAGGTGGCCCAGGGCGTCTACCAGGTACATCTCGAAGGGCACGAGCGCGGGGATGGCCAGCGTTCTCAGGTGGAGGAGGCGAGCACTAGAACACCCACCCGCCGAAGTAGACGCACGTCGGGCAGAAGAGGTTCAGCACCGCTTCTGCGCTCACGGTGAGAGAAAGGTCGACGCCCACGAGCACGGTTGTTTCCCACATGATTGCAACTCTGACCGCGACGCCGCCGAGCAGCGAGAGGCCCGTCGCCGCGAAGTTCCCCACAACGAACTGCCAGCGCGGGATGGGGTTCCCGAGCACCACCTCTATGGTGCCCTGCTCTTCGGAGCTGGCTATCGCGCCCGCGCAGGCCACGAGAGTAAGAACGCCAGGGCCACCGGGGCGCGTTTGAAGACTTGCCCGGCGAGAAGGCCTCCGGGGTACTCATGCTCGTGATGCCGAACGCTTGGAGCATGCCTTTAGGATAGGACTGTATCATCCGATCCATCTGCCGCGGGTCGAAGGTGATGAAGGAAGCAATGAGGGCGGCGTAGAGGCCCCGGGCGACGCCTCAGATCAAGGCGCTACTAAATTGTAGCCGCATCGTCCGGAACACCAGGGCGAAGAGTGTCCCCGCGATACGCTACTCTTCATGAGGTGTTGCCTTCCTCCCCACTTGCGAGTTGGTTCTTCGCTCATTGCCCCCTTCCCTCCTCGTAGAAAGTCCGTAAGATGACACAGTAGGGAATCTGACGGTGATGATTCCCGCACCGTTTGCAGTCGGCAGGGCCGAGCGCCTGTCGAACACCGAGTGGATCGGTTCCTTGTCCTTGCGCCACTTCCCGAAAAGGGTAGTCGTGTAATCTGTGTTCGGGTCCGAGGAGCCGTTCACGTGGACGGAGACGAGGATCTCCGCTTCAGTGGTGTTGGAGTAGGTGTGGCGGTCGCTCTTGTGGAGGGCTTCGTCGACAGCGCGTCATGCAGATCGTGTGGTCGTCCGTCTCGAGGAGCGCTTCGAGCCTACTGGCGACATCTAGGGCCTGCTCCTTCGCCTTGAGGCTGTACCTCGCGTTTACCGTCCCGGAGTGCGTTCCCCCGTGGCCTGTGTAGAGGACTACTTGCCCCTTGCAGCCGGTCTCTTGCGCTTCGGCCCCAGTCACCAAAGCCGCTGTGACGAGGAGGCCGGCTACGAGAACCGCCGTCGGGAGCGATGCCTACACCCTGGAAAGCTCTGCCCGCGCCATCCTCTCCCCTTCCGAAATGGGCGGTGGGGCCGCCCCAGGGCCACCCCGCGTCACCGGACGGCTGGCAACTTACCACGGACGGTAGGAACCGCACACCCCCAAATGGGTGATCTTTGCTGCGGGTAAACCCCGTGGGATCTGGGTCGTGCTCTTCTCTTAGCCGCCGAAGAGACGGGCGAAGAAGCCGCGGTTTTTGAGGGCGTTAAGCTCGGCTTCGAGGCGGACGCGGTCTTCGGAGAGGGCCGACTTCTTCTCCGTGAGGTCCATCTGATCGCGGAGCAGGCGCTCGCGCTCGGTCTCCAGCCTGGTCTTCTCCTCCTCAAGGGTAGAGATGGTCTTCTCCTGGAGTTCGCGCTGGAACTCGACGAGGTTTAGGCGTTCGATCTCGGACCACAGGCGGTCTATCTCCATCCTCGCCGCGTCGCGCTCCTGGCGGACTTCTTCTATCTGGCGGGTCCGCTCTTCGAGGCGAGTCTTGAAGTCCTGGCCTTGCTGTAAGAGGCGCTCGTAGCGCTCGAACGGGACGGCCGGGAGCCGGGAGTTCCCGGAAGGTTCCTCCCCCATCACCTCGCCCTCGAAGATCTCCCCCTCCGCAGCTTCGGCGCCGAGCCCGCGTGCGAGCTCCACAACCTCCTCCACAGAGAAGACGTAAGCGCCATTCTCTTCACGTTCGGCGCGGAGCCTCCCCTCCTCCACAAAGCGCCGAACCGTCCCCGCTGGGACGTCCAATACGGCCGCCGCCCCATTAAGCCCGATACGCTCCTTGCTAGAATCCATACGGGCATTTTACTTGAGATTCAGACATCGAGCATCAGGCCACAGGCTACGGGTTCGCCCCGTACGTACAGCATAAACACCGCGGTACGGACCCCAACCGACGGGATGCCGGGACGCTTCGACAACCCCTTACTGTTGCCCGAAAACCGTAAACTGTAGCCTACTCAGGCGCGAAGGACCTGGCCGCCTTTGACCTCGATCGGTATCTCGGGCAGCGGGCTCTGGGCAGGTCCGGTCACGACCTCCGCGCCGTTGGCGGGATCGAAGACGGAGCCGTGGCAAGGGCAGGCGAGTTGTCCTTTCTGATAGGCCACCGTGCAGCCCTGGTGGGTGCAGACCGCGGAGTAGGCGGCGAAGTCCCCGCTCTCCAGATGGACAAGCACGGCGTCCTGGCCCCCGTCCTTGAACTCGACGGCGCTGCCCGGCGCCACCTCGGACTCTCGGGCGATCGCCGCACCGCCACTGTGGGCCTCCCCACCCGCCGCGGAAGATCCCGCTTTCTTGCTCTCTCCGGAGTCGTCCTGCTTGCCGCCTGAGCTACCGCTGTCGCCTGAGCTACCGCTTCCTCCGCAGGCGGCTAGCGAGGCCACGGCGGCGCCCACGCCTAGGGCCGAGCCGAGCCGGATGAACCTCTCGCGCGAAATCTTCTCCAAAGCTTCCTCCTCGTCGCTCTGCGGTCTCTAGCTAGTCTCTTGTTATGTACGCATGAGGTCCAGCGCCGGTTTATTGCGGAGCGTCGGCGTCGGAGATGAAACCCTCGTAGAGGAAGGCCGCAAGGACGCCGCCGACGACAGGGGCGATTATGTAGAGCAGGGCCGAGTCCCAATTGTTCCAGGCCACGATGATCGGGCCCAGGGCGCGGGCCGGGTTGGCTGAGCCACCGGTCGCCACCCCCCCGATAAAGACCGCGGCGGCCAGCGCAAACCCCACCGCGAGCGGGGCCACCGTATCGGCGACCCGTTCGTCGGTGGCGACCGAGATTACGACGAAGACTAGGATAAAGGTGATGAGCGCCTCTACGATGAACCCCTGCAAGATACCCACGCCAGGCGCCAGCCCAGGCGAGGCGAGCGCCGCCTGCGAGCGAGCCTCTGCGCCGACCGTGATCCAGGTGGCTATCGCCCCGAGCATCGCCCCGATTAGCTGTGCCACGACGTAGACGGGAACGTAGTTCCAGGGAAACTTGTTCGTGGCGGCGAGGCCGAGCGTCACGGCCGGGTTGAGGTGGGCCCCAGAGACGTGACCCAGGGCGGCGACCAGGGCCGCGAGCGTCAGCCCGAACGCGAGCGGCACGGCCAGCGAATCGAAGGCCGTCCCTATAACCGGGTCTCCCAGGGTGGCAAGGACCGCGACGGTCGTGCCCGCGTAGACGAGGATGAACGTGCCTACGATCTCGGCCACGGCTGCCCTCGACATGTTCGACCCGATCTCACTGCCGTACAGGCCGGTGGCGGACCCCGTGCCCGACGACCCCGAGCGGCTCCCACCGCTCCTCCTGCGCACGCCGCTACGGCCGGACTCGCGAGAAGGCCGGTCAGCGAAGAGGTCTTCCTGATCCCTCCGACCGCCCGAGAGAGACTCGTCCACCGGACGGTTCTGACGCGACCCGCCTCCGCGGCGTAAAGGCTCCTCCCAGCGCAGGTCGAATTCGTCTTCTCTTCCGCCTCTGTCGGACACGCTCGCTCCTCCCCGATTCGGCTTCGCGGCGTCTCCGCCGGACACTACGGAACGACGCAACGGTTGGTTTGTGCGAAAAATACCCTTTATGCCGTATTTGTATGCATAGGACTCCCGCCGAGATCCCGCGTGCCATCCGCCGCGTATATGTAAGATGGAAGGCCTGGTAGCCCGTGAGAGGAGTCCGAGCGGTGAACGGCATGGTGTGGGTTCGCGTCCTGATCGGGGCCGTTTGGCTCAACGGCGCCATAGAGAAGCTGCTAAACCCGGATTTCCCCCAGCAGTTCGCCGACAGCCTGGCCGCCGGGGGCTTCGTATCGCAGGCTCCACCGTTCCTCCAGGATTTTATGCAAAGCACCGTCGTCCCGAATGCCGAGCTCTTCGCGCAGCTCATGCGCGTGGGGGAGTTGACGCTTGGGATAGCCCTGATCCTGGGCCTCCTCACCAACTTCGCCGCCGTCGGCAGCACGGTGCTGAGCGTTATGATCCTACTCTCCCAAGGCGGCGTTGGGCTCGGGACGGGCCTCGGCACCCCCGAGTTCTTCACCATGAACCTCCTGATCGCGCTGGTCTCGGTAGTGATACTGTTCAGCCCAGCCGCGAAGGCCCTCTCCGTGGACTCCCGCCTCGCGAGGCGCAGCCTCGTGCTCTCGACCCTCCTCACCAACCGCCGCCAGCGTCGCGGCTCTAGCCGCGGCTCTAACCGTTCTAACGCCCGGCGATGATGGCGTACCCTCGCAGCCTCTCGTATAGGGGTAGGCACTCCCCGAGCAGGGGCTCAAGCCTTCGCGGGAACCGGGTCCTTTTCGGCCGGTAGGGCGCGAAGCCGGTCGAAGCGTGGACGCTCCGGTACCAGTGCTTCGCCCACACGCCGTCCTCCGGCTTAGGGCCGGCGGGCCAGTGCAGCATCTCCCCCTCGAAAGGTACATCGAGTCTCTCACACGTCTTTCGCAGCACCCCGGCCGGGTCGAGGAGCAGCTCCCTCGCTTCCAACACCACTGGTTTTTCGCCTCTTCCTAGCACGACATTCAGGATCTCGACCTGCCGATCCAGGCCGGTGTCGCGGAGGGTGGGCTCGCGGAGCACCGCTGCGAGCGAGGGCAGCATCTCCCGGGGGTCGCGGATCAGGAGCAAGTTCGTGATCCGCGATAGGAACCCCCTGTCGAGTCCGACGAGGTGGTGGGCCATGTTCTTGAAGAAGTGGACCGGACGCTCGCACGGACCGAGGAGAACGTCTCTTACCACCCGCCCGCCGTCGCCCTCCATCGCTCCCAGGACCTCGTGGACGCCAGGGTGGTCGGCGCCCGTCGTCCTCAGGTAGTGGCCGTACAGGGGCTCGTCCACCACTACGGTGTCCGGGCGCTGCCGGAAGGAGTACATGAGCGCCGTCGAGACGTTGCGCGGCCCCGACCACACGGAGAGCTTGAGGCAACTGGCCACTATTACGCCCCGGCCGCCCGCGCGGCCGCCTCGGTGACGGCCCTGTCGTACAGCTCCGTGAGGCGGGCAGTGAGCGGGCCGCGTTCGCCGGCGCCAATCGTGCGTCCGTCCACCTCTACGACCGGGATCAGGCCGCCGAAGGTGCCGGTGACGAACGCCTCGTCGGCGCCGTACACGTCGGTGAGGGAGAACGCCCGCTCGGAGACGAGGATGCCGTCCGCCCGGCAGAGCTGTACGACGGTGCGCCGGGTGATGCCGTTCAGGGAGTAATGGCCTGTGGAGGTCCACACCTCGCCGCGGCGCACGACGAAGAAGTTAGTGGCGTTGCAGGTCGCCACAGCGCCGGTCGGGTCGAGCATCAGGGCCTCGTCGGCCCCGGCGGCAAGAGCCTGTATGAGGGCGACCACCTCGTGGAGCTTGCTGTGGGAGTTGAGCCTCTGGTCTAGCGTGTCCGGCGGCGGGCGGCGCACCGTGGAGGTGAACAGCCTGACGCCCTTCTCCCTCACCCCTGGGTCGGCGACTTTGTGCTCGGCGATGATGACGACGTTCGGCCCGCCCACGGCCAGGCGCGGATCTTGCGAGGGGGTCTTCTTGTCGCCTCGGGTGACCATAAGACGCACGTGGACGCCTTCGGAGCCTGCCATGCCGTTGCGGCGGATGGTCTCGTGGAGGGCGTCCGTCAGCTCCGCGCGCGTCATCCCGACGTCGAGGCCTATCGTTTGGGAACCCTCGAAGAGCCGGTCGAGGTGAAGATCGAGGAAGGCGAGCTCGCCGTCGTGCAGCCTGAGGCCCTCCCACACGCCGTCCCCGACGAGAAAGCCGGAGTCGAAGACGGAGATCTTCGCCTCCTCCCTCGGGTAGAACTCGCCGTTGATGTAGACGAGTACGTCCTCGTTGCGCCTGTCCGGCAGGGCCGCGTGCGTTCCCCTAGCCACCCATTCTCCTCTCACCGCTCCATTCCTCGCGGAGCACCCCCATGATGACGTTGTCCACGTAGCGGCCTGCGAGCCAAACGTGCTCGCGCATCCGGCCCTCCTCCACGAAGTCGCAGGAGCGATACGCCCGGATCCCACGCTCGTTGTCGGCGTGGACCTCGAGCCACACCCGCCGGAAGTTCCGCAGCCGGAAAGCGTAGTCTAGGAGCAACCCGGCCGCCTCGCGTCCGTAGCCGTGTCCCCAGTACTCCTTGTCGCCG
>DASQVA010000125.1:0-2720 GCA_035641035.1 Rubrobacter sp.
ACCTTATAGTGAAGGTCAAGGAGCCCGTGCCCGAGGAGTACGACCGCTTCCGCGAGGGGCAGCAGCTCTTCACCTACCTGCACCTCGCGGCTGACAAGGGGCTCACGGAGTTCCTGATGGAGAAGAAGATCGACTCGATAGCCTACGAGACCGTCGAGCTGCCAGACGGGAGCCTGCCGCTCCTGACGCCGATGAGCGAGGTGGCCGGAAGGATGGCCGTGCAGGCGGCGGCGCACCACCTCGAAAGCCCCAACGGCGGGGCCGGGCTCCTGCTCGGGGGCGTGCCGGGGACGCCGGCGGCGAAGGTCACCATCATCGGCGGGGGAATCTCGGGCACCGAGGCGGCGAAGATAGCCCTGGGAATGCGGGCGATAGTGAGGGTGCTCGACATCAACCCCAAGAGGCTCGCCTACCTCTCCGATATCTTCGAGGGGCGGGTGGACCTCGTGATCCCGAACCGCGCGCGCACGGCCTCCTACGTGGCGGAGAGCGACGTGGTCATAGGTGCGGTGCTCGTGGCCGGGGCCAAGGCGCCCAAGCTGGTGAGCCGGGAGATGATCGCGAGCATGAGGCCAGGCTCCGTCGTCGCGGACATCGCCATCGACCAGGGCGGCTGCTTCGAGACGAGCCGGCCGACGACCCACTCCGAGCCGACCTACGTCGAGGAGGGGGTCGTCCACTACTGCGTGGCGAACATCCCCGGCGCCGTGGCGAGGACCTCGACGCTCGCGCTTACGAGCGTGACGCTGCCTTACCTCATAAATATCGCGGACGAGGGCGTCGGGGGGGCCGCCTCGGCTGACCCGAACCTGGCGAAGGGCCTCTCGACGCTTAATGGGGAGCTCGTGCACGGGCCGGTGGCCGAGGCCCACGGCCTGCCGTACTCGGATCCCCAGAAATTCCTCAGCGGCGCGCGGTAGACCGCGGCGCACCCCTCCTTCCCGGGGCGTGCGGGGAACGGGCGTAGCATGTAAGCTGCGCCCCTGGGGATGCAGCGTCGACGAAGGGGGAAGCATGGCTGAGGCGGGCGCAGAGCGGCAAGGCACCACGAGTGCCCAGGAAGGTCAGCTGCAACCTGGCTTGAAGCGGCGTCACATGACCATGATCTCGCTCGGCGGGATCATCGGGGCCGGCCTCTTCGTGGGGACCGGCCCGATCCTCAACCAGGCCGGTCCTGCGACCATACTTACGTACCTGCTGACCGGCGCCCTGCTCATCCTGATCATGCGGATGCTCGGCGAGATGGCCGTCGCCCAGCCTTCGGTCGGCTCCTTCTCGGACTACGGCAGGATGGCCCTGGGCAACTGGGCCGGGTTCTCCATCGGGTGGCTGTACTGGTACTTCTGGGCGATAGTGGTCGGCTTCGAGGCCACGGTGGCGGCGTCCATCCTGGGGCAGTACATACCGAACGTGGCGCCCTGGCTCATAGCCCTGGCTCTTGTGCTGTTGCTCACCGCCACCAACCTGTACTCCGTCGGCTCCTACGGCGAGTTCGAGTTCTGGTTCGCCGGCATCAAGGTCGTGGCGATCATCCTGTTCATCGCTCTCGGGGCTCTGTTCGTGATCGGGCTCTGGCCGAGCGGGAACTCGCCCGGTCTCTCCAACCTCTACGCCGACGGCGGCTTCTTCCCCAACGGTCCCCTGGCGATGTTCAGCGGTGTTGCGACCGTGATCTTCGCCTTCGTCGGGGCCGAGATCGTCACCATCGCGGCCGCCGAGTCCGACGAGCCCGGCAGGAACGTCGCCAGGGCCACCAACGCTGTCATCTACAGGGTCCTGCTGTTCTACGTGGTCTCGGTCTTCTTTGTCGCGGCGATCGTGCCGTGGAACACCGGGTTCACCGAGGACATAATCAAGAGTCCGTTCACCCTCGCGTTCCAGGAAATGGGAATACCCGGCGCCGGGACGATCATGAACTTCGTGGTCCTGACCGCTGTCCTCTCCGTCCTCAACTCGAGCCTCTACACGACCTCCCGGATGCTCTTCGCCCTCACCCGCCACAACGACGCGCCCCGGTTCATGACGCATACGACGGCGCGCGGCGTGCCGATCTGGGCGATCCTCACGGGGACCATCTTCGCCTACGTCTCCGTCGCGATCTTCTACTTCTTCCCCGAAGAGATCTTCACCTGGCTGATCAACGCCTCCGGGGCCATCGCGCTCTTCGTCTACCTCCTGATCGCCGTCTCGCAGCTCGTGATGCGTCGGCGCCTGGAGCGCGAGGCGCCGGAGAGGTTGGAACTGAAGATGTGGTTCTACCCGTGGCTGACCTACCTGTCGATAGTCGGCATCGTGGCGGTGCTTATCGGCATGGCCGTCATCTCCGATTTGCGCCCCCTCCTGATAGCGAGCCTCATAAGCCTCGGCGTGATGCTGGTCGCCTACGCGCTGCGCAAGGCGTTCGGGCCCCCTCAGAGGGATCCATCGGAGGTGATCAGGGAGTCCGAGACCAGGAGAGAGTCGGAGGCCGGATCGTGATGCTCGCAAAGAGGTGAAACACCCTTGACCCGGTACGAACCCGCCGACTCGTTTGCGACCCCGCGCTTCTCGGACGTGCGCACCTTCATGCGCCTCCCGAACGTGCGCGACCTGACGAACGCCGACGTCGCCATCGTCGGCGCCCCGTTCGACACGGGCGCCACCTTCCGCGTCGGCGCCCGCTTCGGGCCCGAGGCCATAAGGAGCGCCTCCCACCTCCTGCGCCGCCACAACTCGGGCCT
>DASQVA010000126.1:0-2711 GCA_035641035.1 Rubrobacter sp.
GTGGGCTCGACGACCTCGAGGCCGCCCTCGCGCATGTGCCGGATGATCCCCGAGATCCACTCCACGTGCTGCTCGATCGCGACCGGCATGTTCGTGAGCACCGAAGGGCTCTGCGGACCGGTGATGGCGAACATATTGGGGAAGCCCGCACTCATGATCCCAAGGTAGGTGCGCGGCCCTTCCGCCCACTTGTCGCGCAGCCTTTGCCCGCCGCGGCCCCGGATGTCGATCTTGTTGTACGGGCCGGTCATGGCGTCGAAGCCGGTGGCGAACACCAGGGCGTCGAACTCGTACTGGCCGTCCCGGGTGCGCACCCCGGTCGGGGTTATCTCCTCGAGCGGCGACTCTTTGAGGTCGACGAGCTCTACGTTGTCGCGGTTGAAGATCTCGTAGTAGCCGTTCTCGAGGGGAACCCTCTTCGTCCCGAACGCGTAGTTGCGGGGGATGAGTTTCTCGGCGGTCTCGGGGTCCTCGACCCGCTCGGCTATCCTCTCGCGCACCCACTCGGAGACGGCGGCGTTGGACTCCCTGTTCTCGAGGATATCGTCGTAGTTGCCTATCCACAGGCCGAAGCCGCCGCGGTCCCACCGCTCTCGGAACGCGCGCTCGCGCTCCTCCGGCGTGGCATCCTGGAGGTTCTTCCCGATAAAATCGTAATCGTGGCCCGAGAAGTTGTGCCGGACCCATTCCCAGATCTCGTGGTAGTTCTCCTTGTACCGTCGCCGCGACTCGGCGTCTAGCGGGTGGTTGCCGAGCGGGACGGCGTAGTTGGGGGTGCGCTGGAAGACGGTGAGGTGATCCGCCTGCTCGGCGACCTCCGTGGCGACCTGGATTCCGGTGGCGCCCGTGCCGATAAGCCCGACCCTCTTGCCGCTGAAGTCTACGCCCTCGTGGGGCCACTCGGCGGTGTGGTATCGCTCGCCTGCGAAGTTCTCCATGCCGGGGACGTCCGGCACGTTCGCCGCCGACAGGGCGCCCAGGGCGGTGATCACGAAGCGCGCCGAGACGACCTCGCCGGTGTCGGTGCGCACCTCCCACCGCTCTGAGGCCTCGTCGAAGGTCGCCGCCGTCACGCGCGTACCTAGCTGGATGTCCCGGTTCAGGTCGAAGCGCTCGGCCACGTGCTCTAGGTAGCTCAGCACCTCGTGCTGCTGGGGGTAGCGTTCGCTCCACTGCCACTCCTGCAGGAGCTCCTCGTCGAACGAGTAGCAGTAGATCCAGCTAGAAGTGTCGCTGCGCGCGCCCGGGTAGCGGTTCCAGTACCAGGTACCCCCGATGCCGTCGCCGGCCTCGTAGACCCGCACTGACAGCCCCATCTCGTTGCGCAGCTTGTGGAGCGCGTATAACCCTGCGAACCCGGCGCCGACCACGAGCGCATCGAAGTCGTGTGCTCGCCGATCCCCGCCAGCCTGCAGCCCGTCCTGCTGGGTTTCGGTCATGCCTTCCTCCCGGTAGTAATCCCTGGTGCGAAGTATGGAAGCACCCGTACTTCGGCGCAATACTCCCGTGCAGCCGACGCGACGTTCTCTGTCTCGGGGCGGGGCGCTGGGAGGCTATAATCTGCGAGGACGAGGCGAATCTAGGAGAGGTTGGATGGCTGAGAAGACCGAGATCACCTGGGACCCCGAGGCCGACAGGCGCATCAAACGGAGCCCCTTCCTGATGCGCCGCTTTATCCGCAAGCGTATAGAAGACAGGGTCGCCGGCCGCGGACGCACCCACGTAACCGAAGCCGACGTGGACGAGAGCGCCGGCATGTACCGCCAATACAGGTTTAAATAGCTACCGGCTTTCGGCCGCCACCTTATCCCGCGACGATGGAGCCTGCGCCCGCGGCCACCGTCTACCTCGCGTGGACCACATCCGGTCGGGGTAGGCCGGGTTGCGTCCTCCTAGGGAAGCTGGCCGCTGAAAGCCGACGGCTTCAAAAAATCCGGGCCGGCGAGCCGTCCTTCTGGCGGACGGTCACCGACCCGGTCTGTAGGCCTGTGAGGGCCCGCAGAAGGTTGTCGACTTAACGATCCATCGGACCCTTTCCTCCTAGTCGAGGTGCAACAACCAACGCCATAGTAGCATCTCTTGCGAGTTTCGGGCCAGCGGTTGGTACACATTTCGGCTAATTATTCGTTGTCGTAGGCCTCGAACTCGGGGCCCAGGGAGGCGGCGAAGATCTTGCGCAGCGCCCTGTCGCCACCGGCCTCGGGGACGAGGAAGTTCGGCTGGGCGTAGTCGAGGAGGACGAAGGGCACCGGTTCTGTCTGGACTATTCTGCCTTTGTAGAGGGTGATCTCGGCGAAGATGCCAGTCGAGGTCTCCTCCGACCACGACTGGTCCAGCAGAAAGTTGCCGACGCCGTAGAAGATGGGGGCTCCCTCGTACACCTCGATGCCCTTGGGCCAGTGGGCGTGGCCGCCGACGACGAGGTCCGCGCCTGCGTCTACGGCGGCGTGCGCGAGATCTACCTGGCCCGGTTCGGGCTCGGCCAGGTACTCTCTGCCCCAGTGGGGCATCACGACGACGAGGTCCACCTCCTCGCGCAGGCGTTCGACGTCCTCCCTCAGTACGTCCTCCACGAGCGGGGCCGTGCCGGGGGTGGTCTCCGTGGCCCAGGCCCACTCGTAGCCGGGGATGGTCAGGTGGGAGAGGACGCCTATCCTGGTGTCGCCGAGGTCGAAGATCATGGGCTCCCTGGCCTCGGCGAGGTCCATCCC